>NZ_CP166625.1:3192525-3518787 GCF_041320595.1 Pleomorphomonas sp. PLEO | reverse complement strand
CGATCGGCGGCATCGTCGTGGCCGCCCGCGTCGGTCGCGGTGACGTTTCGTCCGGTTCGTCGCTGATGATGGACGCGGTGGCTGCCTCGCTGATCGGGTTTACGGTACTCGGCCTCCGCCGGCCCAACGTGTTCGGCACGGTTGTTGGCGCGGTGTTCGTCGGCGTGCTGCTCAACGGACTCACCATGCTCAACGCCCCCTACTACACGCAGGATTTCGTAAAGGGCGCCGTGCTCGTCGGCGCGCTTGCCATGACCTACGGCCTTGGCCGTACCCGCTCCTGACCGCTTGATCCCTTAACTCCCAGCAACGGAAACCCCATGAAGACCTCGATCCTTTCCTCCGGCCTCGCGGTCGGTGCCGCTCTCCTTGTCTCTCCCGTCGCCGCCGAAGGCCTGGCGGGCGCCCCTGCCCCATTCGACAAGGGCGGTGTCGAAATCGCTGTCGTCTCCTTCCTTGGCAGTGGCGACTGGTTGCAAGCCTTCGAAGCCGGCACCAAGCGCCAAGCCGAGGCCCTGGGCGCCACGCTGACGCTTTCGCAGGCCCGCAACGACAACGACACCGAGCGCAATCTCGTCGAGCAAGCGATCAATCGCGGCGTCAAGGGCATCATCATCAACAACGGCCGTCCGGAAGTCCTGAAGGACGTTGCCCAGAAGGCGCTCGACGCCGGCATCAAGGTGGTGGCCTACGACGTCGACCTCGACAACCCGGCGATCCCGCAGATCGAGCAGAGCGACAAGGACATGGCTCGCCTTGTCCTGGAACAGGCCGTCAAGGACAAGGGTGACGGCTTCACCGCCGGTGCCGTGTATGTCGCCGGCTTTGCGCCACTCGACCGACGTTACGCCGTGTTCAAGGACTTCGTCGAGAAGCACAAGCTGACAGAGAAAGCTGTCTGGGGCGTGGTCAACGACACCGTGCCGGCCTCGGTCGCCGATCAGACCAAGGCGGTCTTGCGCGCCAACCCGGATATCTCGGTGATCTTCACCCCGTGGGATGAGTTCGCCAAGGGCGTCAAGCTCGCCACCGACGAACTGGGCGTCTCCGACAAGGTGAAGATCTACGGCGTCGACACCTCGACCGCCGACATCCAGCTGATGATCGAGCCGAATAGCGCCTGGGTGGCCACTGCCGCCACCAATGCCGCCGTGGTCGGCGAAGTGTCCGTCCGCGCCGTATCTCTGGCCATCGCCGGCCAGGATCCCGGCCATTCGGTTCTCCTTCAGCCGACGCTGGTCACCCGCGACGATCTTGTGAACAACAAGATTGAGACCATCGAGGACCTGCAGCGGAAGTTCCCCGCCTTCAGCGCTTCCGATGCCGCCACAGCCAGCTGGATTCCGGCACCGAAGAAGTAATTCTTCGTCGCTTGTCACTTACGAAGGGGCGTCGCCTGAAGCGACGCCCAACTCGTTTCCTGTTTTCCGCTGGTGCCCAATGAGCCTCGACCTGCTGCCCCCCGACTTTTCCCGCAACATGAAGCTGATCGGCCATTCCGATATCGGCGGCCGAAGTGACGGCCTGCAACTCATGGTCCATCGGGGCTTTGCCTATGTCGGCCATCCCTGGTCGCGTGGCTTCTCGATTGTCGACGTGCGCGATCCCAAGCGGCCCGGCGAGGTGACCTATGTCCCGGCGCCGGAGAATACCTGGAACATTCATCTCCAGGCGCATGACGACCTGCTGCTGGTGATCAACGCGCTCGACCTGTTCGCCGATGTCGATGTTTCCCAGGACGAGAAGGTCTACTACACCAAGTCGGTGGGCGAGACCTTCGCCGACGCCGCGGCTCGACAGGCCTGGACGGCCGGAATGACCGTTTACGACATCTCCAAGCCCGACCGGCCAAGGAAGATCGGCCAGCTCGATTCAGGTGGCATCGGCTTCCACCGCCTGTGGTATGTCGGTGGCCGTTGGGCCTACGCCTCGGCACTGCTTCCGGGCTTTACCGACTACATCTTCGTCACCATCGACCTTGCCGATCCGACGAAGCCTTTCATCGCCGGAAAGTGGTGGCTGCCGGGCATGAACAAGGCTGCCGGCGAGGTTCTCGGCGCGCCCGAGGGGCGGCGCTGGGCACTGCACCATGCCCTTGTCCACGGCGATACCGCCTACGCTTGTTGGCGTGACGGTGGACTAACTTTACTTGATATTTCAGATCGTTCCACGCCAAAGCTCATCGTCCATCGTAACTGGTGTCCGCCCTATGGCGGCGGTACTCATTCAGCTCTTCCGCTGGTGGCGCGCAATCTTCTGGTGGTGGCCGATGAAGCGGTCCTCGACAATGAGGAAGACGGTCGCAAGCTGACCTGGCTGTTCGATATCCGTGAGCCGTCCAATCCCATTTCCATCTCGACTTTGCCGGTGCCGGACGAGATCGACTACGCCAACAAAGGCGGCCACTTCGGTCCACATAACCTCCATGAGAACCGTCCCGGCAGCTTCGTCTCCGATACGCTGATCTTCGCCACTTGGCAGAACGCCGGCATTCGCGCCTTCGACATCTCCGATCCCTATCGACCAAAGGAAACCGGCGCCCTGGTGCCGGCGGCGCCGACCGTCATGACCGATCGCCGGCCGGGCCGCCCCAGAGTCATCCAGTCGACCGACGTGTTCGTCGACGCCGCTGGACTTATCTACGCGACCGACTACAACGCCGGCCTCGAAATCATCGAATACGGCGGCTGATCGGAAATAAGATGTACGAAGACTCCGCGGCTTTTAAGACGCTCGGCGCCCGCTATGGCAACCGCTTCTCCCGCTCACCGGCGCTACGCGCCCAGCACGGTGGCGGCGAAACCCATCACGCCATCGCCGCTCCCGATGCCGTCTTGTTCGCCGAGAATACCGAAGAAGTAGCCGAAGCCGTGAGGCTCTGCGCTGCCGAGGATATTCCAGTGATCGCCTTTGGCGCAGGTACCTCGCTTGAAGGCCACTTGGCAGCCACCAAGGGGGGATTGTCGCTCGATCTCACTCGCATGCGGAAGATCCTGCGGGTTAGTCCGGCGGACCTCGACTGCACGGTCGAGGCCGGTGTGACGCGGGAGGACCTCAACGCCTATCTGCGCGACCAGGGCCTGTTCTTTCCCGTGGATCCCGGTGCCAATGCCACCCTCGGCGGCATGGCGGCAACGCGCGCTTCTGGCACCAACGCCGTCCGCTATGGCACCATGCGCGAGAATGTGCTGTCGCTGACCGTTGTTCTGGCCAATGGCGACGTGATCCGTACGGCGAGCCGTGCCCGTAAGTCGGCTGCTGGCTATGACCTAACCCGACTGTTTGTGGGATCGGAGGGCACGCTCGGTATCATCACCGAGGTAACGCTGCGCCTTCACGGCATTCCAGAGGCCGCTGCCGCCGCCACCTGTCGCTTCCCCGATCTTGTGAGCGCTGCCGAGGCGGCCATCGCCGTCATCCAGTATGGCGTGCCGATCGCCCGCGTCGAATTGATGGAAAAGCGGCTCGTCGATTACACCAACGCGTTTTCCGGTTTGACGCTTGAAGGCGGCGACACGCTGGTGTTCGAATTTCATGGCTCTGGGCAGAGCGTCGAAGACCAGGTGGCGACCGTGAAGGATATCGTCGCCGATTTCGGGGGCACCGCCTTTACCTGGGCGACGACGCCCGAAGAACGATCACGTCTGTGGAAGGCGCGGCACGACGCCTTCTACGCTGTGCTTGCTGCCCGTGCCGGCTCGAAGGGCTGGGCGACGGACATCTGTGTGCCGATTTCCGAGCTTGCGGCCTCTGTCGCGCTCGCCCGCGACCTCGTCGAAAAGGCCGGTGCTACGGCCGCGATCCTCGGTCATGTGGGTGACGGCAATTTCCATGTCATGTTCGCTGTCGATCCAGACGACGCGGACGAGCTTGCCCGCGTCAGATCGATCAACGCGGAGCTGATTCATCACGCCATCGCCGTCGGTGGCACCTCGACCGGCGAGCATGGCATCGGCTCAGGCAAGATCGACTACATGCGCGAAGAGTTCGGTGACGCTGGCCTTGCACTGATGCGGGCGATCAAAACCGCCGTCGATCCGAAGGGCATCTTCAACCCCGGCAAAATTCTGCCGTCGGCCTGATCGGGGCCGCTGCATGGGGAATGGCGTGTCCCCTCGGCGCAAAAGGCTTACCTCCTCTTGAAACGATATGTAAGCTGGCGCGCGAGCCGTCGGCAGACCGATTGGCCCCGTGCCAGTTTGGAATTGGACGGAGCAAATAACGCCTGGCCAAGATCGATTGCTCGCCTCTTGGATCATAGGATTGCGCTAAAGGAATAGGCGATGGCCGATACGGACAAAAACCTTGTCATTTTCGATACGGATCCGGGCATCGACGATGCGATGGCACTGCTGTTCCTGAAAGCGCAGCCGAGTTTGAAACTTGCCGCCATCACCACTGTGTTCGGCAACGCCGAGACCGATATTACCACTCGCAATGCTCTCTACCTCACGCAGCGCTTCGGCATCGACGCACCGGTCTATTCCGGCGCTACCCAGCCGCTGACCATCAAGCGCCTGAGGGCGCCGACCTTCGTCCATGGCGACGACGGTCTCGGTGACGTGGACGTTGTCGAGGGTTTCTCAGCCGAGCCGGCCGAGGGTCACGCCGCTGACCGGATCGTCGAAATCATCAGGGCCAATCCCGGCAAGGTCACCATTCTTGCCGTGGCGCCGCTGACCAACCTTGCCCTCGCCCTGGAGCGCGATCCCGGCATCGCCGCGCTGGTGAAGGACGTGGTGATCATGGGTGGCGCCTTCGCCTGGGGTGGCCGGCGCGGCAATGCTACGCCGGTGGCCGAGGCCAATGTTCACAACGATCCGCACGCCGCCGACAAGGTGTTCACAGCCGCCTGGCCTGTGACAGCCATCGGCCTCGACGTCACCAGTCACTGCATGGCAAGCCACGATGATGCCGCGGAACTGGCCGAAAGCGGAGAGGCCGGCCGTTTCCTCTGGGATATCTCTCGCGGTTATGAGGCCCTTTATCGGCAGCGAAATCAGATGGATGGTTGTTGCCTGCACGACGTGGCGGCCGCCGCTTATCTGGTGGCACCGGACCTGTTTACCCTGCGTTCGGGGCCAGTCCGCGTCGTCACCGAGGGCATCGCCATCGGCCAATCCATCCAGAAGCTCGACGAACATAGTTTCGGCCCCAATGCCTGGGATGGGCATCCGTCGAAATTGGTCGCCGCGGATGCCGACTTTGCCGGCATTGTGGAGAGCTACAAGACCGCCATCCGCTCACTCGGTTGAGGTGAGGCCTATGTCCGTCGATCCGCGCGTCCTCCTCCGCTCCATGTTCGACGCGGCGATCGCAGCCGCCCAGCCGGACCGTTGCGTTCCGCCTTTTCTGCCGCCCCGCCCGAAGGGTCGGCTGATTGTACTCGGTGCTGGAAAGGCATCGGCTGCCATGGCGCGAGCGGTGGAACGCCATTGGGACGGACCGATCGAAGGGCTGGTGGTGACGCGCTACGGCTACGCCGTGCCGACCGAGCGCATTGAGGGCGTCGAAGCAGCACACCCGGTACCCGATGCCGCGGGCCTTCAGGCAGCGCGCCGCATCTGCGATATCGCCGCTGGCGCCGGGCAGGATGATACCGTCCTCTGCCTGATCTCTGGCGGAGGTTCGGCGTTGCTCGCCCTGCCGCTGGAGGGCATTACTCTCGAAGACAAGCAGGCGATCAACCGGGCGCTGTTGGCCTCCGGCGCGCCGATTTCCGAAATGAACTGCGTCCGCCGTCATCTGTCGGCGGTCAAGGGCGGCCGCCTCGCCGCCCTCGCCCACCCGGCAAAGGTTGTGACGCTGCTGATCTCCGACGTTCCCGGAGACAACCCTGTCGATATTGCCTCCGGCCCTACCGTCGGCGATCCCACCACCTCGGCCGATGCGCTCGCTATCGTCCGCCGCTACGGCATTGTTCTGCCCCCCACCGCCGAGGCGCTGCTTGCGGCTGCTCGCAGCGAGACGGTGAAGCCGGACGACCCGTGCCTCTCCGGCTGCGAGACACATGTCGTCGCAGCCCCACAGGCCTCATTGGAGGCCGCGGCGGCCACCGCTCGACAAGCCGGCTTCGCCGTCCATATCCTGGGCGATGCCCTGGAGGGCGAGGCGCGCGACGTCGGCGCCGTTCTGGCTGGAATGACCCGACAGGTCGCACGACGTGGCCAGCCGTTTGCCCCGCCTTGCGTGCTTC
This sequence comes from Pleomorphomonas sp. PLEO, assembly GCF_041320595.1. NCBI lineage: Bacteria > Pseudomonadati > Pseudomonadota > Alphaproteobacteria > Hyphomicrobiales > Pleomorphomonadaceae > Pleomorphomonas > Pleomorphomonas sp. PLEO. Next base: position 3,512,591 of record NZ_CP166625.1, on the reverse strand, counting down.
TGTCAGGCGGCGAGACCACTGTAACGGTGCGCGGCAAGGGGCGTGGCGGTCGCAATGTCGAGTTCCTGTTGTCGCTCGGCCTGCATCTGCGTGGGCTCGAAAATGTCTGGGCGCTGGCCGGTGACACCGATGGCGTTGACGGCCAGGAAGAGATTGCCGGCGCCATCCTGACGCCCGACAGTCTTTCCCGTGCCTGGTCGCTCGGCGTCAATGCGCAGACTGCCCTCGACGAAAATGACGGCCACGGCTTCTTCGGCGCGCTGGGCGATGCCGTGGTCACCGGTCCGACGTTGACCAACGTCAACGACATCAGGGCTATCCTGATCGGCTAGTTCCGCGATGGCTCTGTTTTCTCTACGTTGGGAACTTGCGAGTCCTCGCGCAATTTTCAACGGCAGGAGCCAGCGATGCAAGGCATCGAGCTTTCGCAGCTGTTCTACCAGAACGTTGTCAGTCCCTGGCTCGACAAGGCCTTTCCGGGCCTGCCTTACGATGCGGGGATTTTCGGCTATGGCTCCGAACTCCTCGGCTTCGACGACGACATGTCACGCGATCATAACTGGGGTCCGCGTGTCCAACTGGTGGTGACCGGAGCCGACTTCGCGGCTCACGCCGTGGCGATTGTCGACGGCTTCGACGCGGTGAAGCCGGCCACTTTCCTTGGCGAGCCCATCGGCTATCGCTCTCGCCCCCATCCGCCGATTGTCGCAAGTGACGCGTTGGGGTGTCCCTCGCATGGCGTCGAGGTATTTACCGCCCAAGGAATTGTGAGAACGCGGCTGGCGCTTGACCTGGACACTCCGCTCGACGCCCTGACTTGGCTGTCCTTACCGGAACAGAGACTGCAGGAACTCACAGCTGGCGATGTTTTCCATCACGGCCTCGGAGATCTGAAGCGCCTCAGGGAAACCTTCGGCCAGTGCCCACACGACGTCACTCTTTACAAGCTGTCCGCCCAATGGCGCCGTATCGCCGACGAACAAGCTTTTGTCGGCCGAGCCGGTTATGTCGGCGACGATCTTGGCTCCCGTATCATCGCCGCGCGGCTTGCGCACGACATCATGCGAATAGGCTTCCTGCTGGAAGGTCGCTATCCGCCCTACGCCAAATGGTTCGGTTCGGCTTTCGCCAGGCTTGCAAGCGCAAAGACACTGTCGCCACTGCTTTCCGCGGCACTGGCAGTGGATACGTGGGAAGCACGCCAGACGCATCTCGCCAACGCCTGCCTCGCGGCTGCCGAACTGCATTCCTCAGCCGGCTTTCCACTTTCGGTTACGCCGAGGATCGGCCCCTATTTCAGCCGTCCGTTTCTGACAATCAACGCCGAGGAGATCAGCGCCAGCCTTGCCGCAGGCATCGTCGATCCGCTTCTCAACGGCCTGCCGGTTATCGGCTCCATAGATCAGATCGCCGATGCAACGCCAATGATCGTTGAGCCGGAACGAGCGCGACACGTGATGTCCGCATTGCTTTCAAATCTCGGCAAGGACTGAATTGACGGGCTTTATCGGCATTGTTTTTTTGCAACCTAAAATTGCTATTGCCGCATAAATTCGGAGCGGCCGGCTCTTGTTTCGATCCGGCACACTTTTCCTCACAAAGATCACTAAATCGTCCCGCAGTCCGGCGTCGAGCCCCAATGTCCTAAACAACGCCTCAAACGCCTTCGTATTTTTGACGAGAGGAGAGGAGATCAAGAATACCTTGTTAACGCCATCTATGCTGGCAGAAAAGGCTGAAATAACGTCTGATTTGATAGGGTTTTACTTTCAATTTTAGCTTTCAAACGACAAGCTTCGCGCAAGGGTGGCGGTGTTTCCTGCAAGCAATGACAGTGCTTCAGGAGATCAGCGATGAGTCTTTATGGCGTCTTGCGTAGCGGCGTTTCCGGAATGAACGCCCAAGGTAGCAAACTGGCTACCACCGCTGACAACATCGCCAACGCTAATACCGTCGGCTACAAGCGCGCCTCGAGCGAATTCTCGTCGATGGTGATCGGTAACAGCCGCTCCGGCGATTATCAGCCGGCGGGCGTCAGTACCCAGACACGCTACGCCATCGGTGAAGCAGGCTCATATCTTTCAACCACCAGCGGTCTTGATCTAGCAGTCACCGGGTCCGGTTTTTTCGTGGTGCAGGACGCGGGCGGCAAGCCCTATCTCACCCGTGCCGGCTCGTTCGTCGAACAGACGGACGGTACGCTGAAGAATGCCGGCGGCTTCACGCTGCTCGGCTACGATCTCTCCAGCGGCACGCCCTCCCCCTCGGCCAATAGCCTGACGGGCCTCGTACCGGTCAATGTCAACGCTCTCGGCATGACGGCGTCGCCGACAACGAGTGGCTACATCACCGCGACGCTCAACTCCAATGCCACCACCGTCACGACGCCAGCCAGCAGCAACACTGCCGCTTCCGCCTACACCAACAAGACCTCGCTGACGACTTACGACAACCTCGGCAACGAGGTGATGCTCGACGTCTACTTTACCAAGACCGGCTCCAACCAGTGGGAATACGCGGTGTTCGACCGCGCGGGCGCCTCCGCGTCGGGCGGCTTCCCCTACGCGGCTACGGGAACGCCGGCTGCCGGTCCGGTCCTCAGTACCGGCACCCTCACCTTCGATCCGACCAACGGCAAGCTGACCGCGCCGGCAATTCCGTCCTTCTCGGTACCAAACAATGGCTCGTCGCAGACCATGACGCTCGACCTGTCGGGCATGACCCAGCTTGGCACCACGGAATTCACCCCCACTGGCGACACCAATGGCAACGCCGCCCAGGCGGTTGACAGTGTCGAGATCAGCGACAAGGGCATCGTTTATGCCATCTTCGGCGATGGCACGCGAAAGGCCACCTTCCAAATCCCGCTCGCCAACGTACCGAGCCCTGACAATCTGACGCCGGTTGCCGGTAATGCCTACTCCGTCTCGATGGACTCCGGCGATCCCAGCCTCGGCTTCGCCGGCTCGTCGAGCTTCGGCGTCATCAAGTCCGGCTCGCTGGAGCAGTCCAACGCCGACATGGCGAGCGAACTCACGGCGATGATCGAGGCGCAGCGCGGCTACACGGCCAATTCCAAGGTCTTCCAGACCGGCTCCGACCTGCTCGACGTTCTCGTCAACCTGAAGCGCTGACTTCCAAACCCAACGGATGACCCCGATGTCCCTCTCGATGGCCCTCAACGTCGCCAACTCCTCGCTGCAGACCTCCGGCGTGCAGACGGCGACGACGTCGCGCAACATCGCCGGCGGCGCGGAGTCGTCCTACTCGCGCAAATCGGCGATGGTTATCACCGGCGCTGGCGGCACCGTTCAGGTGGTGTCGATCCAGCGTGCCACGGACGCCGCCCTCTACAAGACCATGCTGAAGGCCACCTCGGCCTCGTCCAAGCAGGATGCCCTGCTGGATGGCCTCACCAAGCTGTCCCAGACGATCGGCGATCCCGAGCTCAACCAGAGCCCGGCTGCTAAACTGGGCGACCTCAACAACAAGCTGCAGCAGTATGCCGCCAACCCGAGCAACACCATTCTCGCTCAGGCGGTGCAGAGCTCGGCCACATCGTTGGTTTCGACGCTCAACGAGGCGACGACAACCGTACAGTCCACCCGCGCCCTTGCCGACGCCGACATGGGCGCCTCGGTTGAGCGCATCAACGATCTGCTCGCCAAGATCGACACCCTCAATACGACTATCGTCCACGGTACCGTGACGGGCGCCGACGTTACCGACAGCATGGATAGCCGCGATGGCCTGATCTCCCAGCTTTCCGAGGAGATCGGCATTTCTGTGGTGGCGCGCGATAACAACGACGTCGCCATCTATACCGATGGCGGCGTGACGCTGTTCGAGACGCATCCGCGCGAAGTCAGTTTCCAGGCGACCAATGTTTTCAGCGCCTCGACGGTTGGCAACGCCGTCTACGTCGATGGCGTCGCTGTGGCTGGCGGCACATCATCGATGTCCAGCACCTCCGGTCGCCTCGCCGGCCTCGCCACGCTGCGCGATGAGGCAAGTGTCACCTACCAGAGCCAGCTCGACGAAATCGCCCGTGGTTTGATCGAGGCTTTTGCCGAAAGCGATCCGTCCGGCACAGGGCCGGACGTGCCGGGCCTGTTCACCTGGCCGTCCGGCACCATGCCGGCCACCGCGACCATTCAGACAGGCCTTGCCGGCCTCATCACTGTCAACCCAGCCATCGATCCAACGACCGGCGGTGATCTCGATCGCATTCGCGACGGCATCACCTACGACTACAACACCGGTAACGAAGCCGGTTTCGCCGAACGACTGAATGCTCTCGTCACGGAGTTTGGCGAGGCGCGGGTGTTCGACCCGGACTCCGGCGCCGATCCCACCAACACGCTCGCCGACTACGCCACGTCCTCGGCAAGCTGGCTCGAATTCAACCGGCAGCAGGTCGACACTTCATCGACCTACCAGTCGACCATGCTGCAGCGCGCTTCAGAAGCGCTGTCCAACACCACCGGCGTCAACCTCGACGACGAGCTGTCCAAACAGCTTGAGATCGAGCGCACTTATTCGGCTTCCGCCAAGCTCATCTCGGCGGTCGATCAAATGCTTCAAGACCTGCTCAACGCCGTCTGAGAGAGGAGTGAGACATGAAAACCACCTATATCTCGACCCAGGCGGCGTCCACCGCATCCCGCCTTTCGATCCTCAAGATGCAGACCGAACTCGCAAAGAATACCAAGGAATTGAGTTCTGGGCGCTGGGCCGACGTCGGTCTTGAGCTTGGCAACAAGACCGGACGAACCATTTCGCTCCGCCAGGACTACCAGCGTCTCGACGCCATCCGCGATACCAACGGCCTTGTCGCTTCACGCCTCGACACCAGCCAGGCGTCGCTCGACGGCTTGCTGAAAAACGCCCAGGATTTCGCAGCCTCGCTGATCGCCGTTCGCTCGGGCAATGTCGGCGCCAAGGTCATCGCCGACGACGCGAAGAATGATCTGCAATCGCTGATCGCTTCGCTCAATACGTCGATCAACGGTGAGTATCTGTTCGCCGGTATCAACACCGACGTCCGACCGGTCAACGACTATTATGCGACGCCTACCTCGGCCACCAAGACGGCTTTCGACACCGAACTCGCCAACTACTGCAGCAGCGTTGGCGCCGCCACGCCGGCCGATCTGTCGGCCAGCGACCTCAGCACCTTCATCGACGTCAACATGACCAACATGTTTGACGCCACGAGCTGGTCTGATCCCGCCACCGGCTGGTCTTCGGCTTCAAGCCAGAACGTCAAGAGCCGGATTTCCACTTCGGAGCTGATCGAAACCTCGACCAATGCCAACGAACAGGCTTTCCGCAAGCTGGCCATGGCCTACACGATGGTGAGCGAACTCGCGGACAAGGGGCTGTCGGAAAAGGCCTATCAGACCCTCATCGACAAGACCGCCCAGATCGTCGGCAACGCGACAGTCGACGTCACCGTGGTCAAGGCACGTCTCGGCACCGCGCAAGAGCGGCTCAGCAACGCCAACGGCCGCATTGAGGCGCAGATGGACATTCTCAACCGCAATATCAACGACTTCGAGCAGGTCGACCCGGTTGAGACCCAAACCCGCATCTCCGCCCTGGAGACGCAGCTCGATATGGCTTTTTCGCTGACCAGCCGCGTGCAGCAGCTCAGCCTGCTCAACTATCTCTGATCCCCGGTTCGCCGGCTGGCTCGTTTCATCTCAACCCGCAGGGTGTTTCATGCATCAGTTTTCCTACGCCGACATCGTTGGCGACGCTGTTAACCTCGCGCGCCAGCACGAGGCCGAGGCCATGGACCATGCCGTCGAACTCCTCCAACGGGCCAAAGCCAAGGGTACCCGATCGCGGGAAGCGACCGATGCCATCCTCTATCTCCGTCGTCTGTGGAGTTACCTCATCGAGGATCTCGCCAGTCCCGACAACGACTTGCCGGACAAGTTGCGTGCCGACCTCATCTCCATCGGCCTTTGGATCATCAAGGAAGCCGAGCAGATCCGTCGCAACGAGTCCGATAATTTCGATGGACTGATCGAGATCAACGGCATCATCCGGGCAGGTCTCGCATGAGCAACGGTTCGATGCACATCGGTCTCCGCGCTCGCGAGCGCCTCTATATCAACGGCGCGGTGATCCGCGTCGACCGTAAAGTGTCTATCGAGCTGCTGAACGACGTGAGCTTCCTGCTCGAAGCCCATGTCATGCAGCCCGAAGAGACGACGACGCCGCTTCGGCAGCTCTACTTCGCCGTCCAGATGATCATGATCGACGGTACCGACAGCCGTAGCGCCCGTTCGGTCGCCGCCGGGCTGATCACCTCGCTCGATCGAACGTTGATCAACCCCGACATCCGCGTCGGCCTTCGGGCGGTGGAAGCACAACTCGCCGCCGAACGACCGTTCGACGCCCTCAAGACCATCCGCTCGCTGTTTCCGGTCGAGGCCGGCGTACTGGGCGGACTCATCGCCGCCTGACCAGGAGGACACCCCCATGCAGGTCAACACCACAACCAGCCAGAGTTCCAGCTCATCGTCGTCTTCGTCGACGAAGTCGTCCAGCTCCGGCAGCTCTCTCGACTACAACTCCTTCCTGAAGCTGTTCATGGCCGAGATGAAGAACCAGGACCCGACTGAACCGACCAGTTCGACGGAATATATCGCGCAGTTCGCCACCTTCTCCCAGGTCGAGCAGTCGATGCAGAGCAACACCAAGCTCGACAGCATGCTGTCGTCGCTCGCCTTGTCGCAGGCCGATGGCATCATCGGCCGGACACTCACCTCCGAGGACGGCAGCGTCTCCGGCAAGGTCACCGCGGTCCGCATCGTCAACGGCGGCGCGCTCGCCGATCTCGACAGCGGCAAGTCGGTGGTGCTCGGCCCCGGCGTGGTCGTTACCTGATGAACGAGTTCGACGCCCTCGACCTAGTTCGCGACGCCATCTGGACCATCATCATCGGCTCCGGACCGGCCGTACTCGCCGCGATGACGGTTGGCATCGTCATCGCGCTCTTGCAGGCTCTGACGCAGGTGCAGGAAATCACGTTGACCTTCATTCCGAAGATCGTCGCCATCTTGCTGACCGTTGTGGCCACCGGTCCGTTCATCGGTGCCCAAATCTACGCCTTCACGGAAATCGTCTACGGCCGCATCGAGAGCGGCTTCTAGTCTGGAGACGGGGCGAAAGCCCCGCTCAAGTTCCCTGGATTATTTCTGCCCCGACTGTATTCAGGAGCACACCGCATGTCGAACGTCAGCCTGTCGGCTCCCGCCGGCACCAAGCCCGCTTCCGGCTCGCGCGACATCGGTTTTGCCATCGGCATCGTCGCCATCTTGGCCGTGTTGTTCCTGCCAATCCCTCCGATCCTGATCGACACGGGCCTTGCATTGTCGATCGCTCTATCGGTGCTGATCCTGATGGTCTCCCTGTGGATCCAGCGTCCGCTCGATTTCTCGTCCTTTCCGACCGTCCTGTTGATCGCCACACTATTGCGCCTCGCCCTCAACGTGGCGACGACGCGCCAGATCCTGTCGGGCGGCCATGCGGGCGATGGCGCCGCCGGTCATATCATCCAGGGTTTCTCGCGCCTGGTGATGAGCGGCGACTTCGTGATCGGCCTCGTCATCTTCGCCATCCTGATCATCGTCAACTTCGTGGTGATCACCAAGGGCGCGACCCGTATCGCCGAAGTCGGCGCCCGTTTCACTCTCGATGCCATCCCCGGCAAGCAGATGGCCATCGACGCCGACCTGTCGGCGGGCCTGATCACCGACAAGGAAGCACAGCAGCGGCGGCGCGAACTGGAGGAAGAGAGCACCTTTTTCGGCTCGATGGACGGCGCTTCCAAGTTCGTACGGGGCGATGCCATCGCCGGCATCATCATCACCGCCGTCAACATCTTCGGCGGCATCGTCATCGGCACCACCCGCCACGGTCTCCCGCTGTCGGAGGCGGCCGACGCTTTCGTCAAGCTTGCCGTCGGTGATGGCCTGGTCACCCAGATACCGGCGCTGATCGTCTCGCTGGCCGCCGGCCTGCTGGTCTCCAAGGGCGGCACGCGCGGCTCGGCCGAGCAGGCGGTGATGGGACAGCTTGGCGGCTATCCCCGCGCACTCACCGTGGCCGCCGGTCTTTTGGCTGGTCTTTCGCTGGTGCCGGGCCTGCCCCTCCTGCCCTTCCTCATTCCAGCAGCGATGATGGGCTTTGTCGCCCGGGCGATCCCCAAGCGCCGCGCCGAGCGCGCTGCTGCCGAGGCCGCCGAAAAGACCAGGATCGATCAGGCCGCCAAAACCGAAACCAAGGACTCGGTCAAGGAGCAGCTGCGCACCAATGAGATCGAACTTTGTCTCGGCAAGCAGATTGCCGCGCGTATGATGAACAATCACGGCGAACTGGCTCACCGTGTCGGCAAGATGCGTCGCAAGTTTGCCCAGCAGTACGGGTTCGTGGTTCCCGACATCAAGCTCGGCGACAGCGTTGCCATGCCGCAGAAAGAGTACCGCATCAAGATCCACGGTACCGTCATCGCCGCCCAGGAGTTGCGGCTGGGCGAAGTCATGGTGATCACCGGTGATACCACAGGGCCGGACGTGCCCGGCGACGAGACCCGCGAGCCGGCCTTCGGCATGAAGGCGATGTGGGTGTCCCAGGACTATGTGAACGAGGTGACGCGCGAGGGTTACTCGCCCATCGACAGCATGTCGGTGATGCTCACCCACCTCTCGGAAGTCCTCCGCAACAACCTGCCGCAGCTTCTTTCCTATAAGGATATGCGCATCCTGATCGATCGGCTCGATCCCGAGTACAAGCGCCTCGTCGATGATATCTGCCCGTCGCAGATCTCGTTCTCCGGCCTGCAGGCGGTGCTGAAACTCCTGCTCGCCGAGCGCGTATCAATCCGCAACCTCCATCTCATCCTGGAAGCGGTGGCCGAGATTGCCCCGCACGTCCGCCGCGCCGAGCAGATCGCCGAGCACGTCCGCATGCGCATCGCCCAGCAGATCTGCGGCGACCTTGCCGACGGCGGTACGCTGAAGGTGCTGCGCCTCGGCAACCGTTGGGACCTCACTTTCCATCAGGGACTGAAGCGCGACGGCAAGGGCGATGTCGTTGAGTTCGACATCGATCCGCGCCTTGTCGAACAGTTCGGCACCGAGGTGTCGGAGGCGGTTCGCAGCCGTCTTTCGCAGGGCCACAGCTTTGCGGTGGTCACCGCTCCCGAGGCCCGTCCCTACGTGCGTCTCATCGTTGAACGCCTGTTCCCCTCGTTGCCGGTGTTGAGCCACGTGGAGATCGCGCGCGGCGTCGAGGTCGAGGCCCTCGGGACCATTTCATGACCGGTATCGGCTCGAACACCATTCTCGCCATCTGCTTGTTATTCTGCCGTATCGGCGGCGCGCTGATGCTGATGGTCGGCATCTCCAGTGCCCGGGTACCCATGCAGGTTCGCCTGTTTCTCGCCTTCGGCCTGACGCTCGCCGTGGCGCCCATGCTGGTCGACCAGGCCGCCGCCGCCATTACTGACGACGCGCCGGTGACCCTGTTGCGGCTGATCGCCGCCGAGACGTTCACCGGTCTGTTCATCGGCTTCCTCGGCCGCCTGTTCTTCCTTGCCCTGCAGATGATGTCGCACGCCATGGCCATGACCGTAGGTTTCTCGATGCCGGATACGGCGATCGAAGATCAGGAGGCCCTGCCGGCCATGTCGGCGCTGGTCATGCTGACGGCGACACTGATGTTCTTTTTGACGGACCAGCACGCCAAGGTGCTGGAGGCGGTCATCTCCTCCTATAAGGTGCTGCCGGTAGCCGGCGTTTTCGATCCGCAGGGCAGCCTCATCGAGGTGACCGACACGCTTTCCGCCGCCTTCTGGCTGGCTCTGCGCCTGGCGAGCCCCTTCATCATCTACGGCTTGGTCGTCAACTTCACCCTCGGCCTCGTCAACAAGATGACGCCATCAATTCCGGTCTACTTCATCTCGATGCCCTTCGTATTATTCGGCGGGCTGATGTTGTTCTATTTCACCGCCGTCGAATTCCAGCAGCTGTTCGTGCTCGGTTTTTCCGACTGGCTGGCCTCCCAATGAGCGCGGCCGACAAAAAACGCCTCGACGCCATGCGCCGCATTGCCGGGCTCCGCAGGCAGCTCAAGCAGGTCGAGGAACTGCGCCTTGCCCGGGTCATGCGCGAGGAAGCCGACATCGATGAAAAATGCACCGCGCTGATCGCTACGCTCAATGACGACACACCGCTTCATGGTCTGTTTGCCGGGCATATGGCCGCCCGCTTGAAGCGCCTCACCGAGCGCAAGACATTGCTTGAACCACTCAAGGCGCAGCAGATCGCTGCCGTAATGACGGAAGCGCGCCACACCCGCTTTGCCGAAACGGTGATCGGTCGCCTGGAGACCGGCATCGCAGCGGATGACGAGAAACGCCAGCTCGAAAGCCTCGTCGAGGGCGCGCTCGCTCGCCGTCACGCCAGCCTCGCTTAAGCTCGGCTGGCTAATCTGTTTCCCAACGTTTCCGGAGGACGCTGATGGCCATCTCTCCCCCGTCTGATATCATTCTCGACGTCTCCCGCGCCGCCGATCCCGAACGGCTCAAGGTGGCGACCGCCAAGCTTGACCGACTGGCCGACACCACCGGCACCGCCTTCGCCAGCTTGATGCCCGCCGTCTCCGAGGCCGGCGGTGCTCTCGCCGCGCTGGCCGATGCGACCCAGGTTGTCGACCCGGCGCCTTCAGCGCCCTTCGATCTTCATCGTGCCCGTCTGCGCCTTCAGAACGAGACTGCGCTGGCGAGCCGCGTGGATGACGCCGCGGCAGCTGCCGGAGACCATCGCTCTAAAGCGCTTGAGAGCTTCGAAGCGATGGTGCTCAGCACGTTCGTCGGTTCCATGCTGCCCGAGGGCGCGGAGGACGTCTATGGCTCCGGCACTGCCGGCGACGTGTGGAAATCCATGCTGTCCGACCAACTTGGCAAGCAGATGGCCAAGGCCGGCGGTATCGGCATCGCCGATCGTCTCCTTGCCGGTCACGTTCCCAATCTCGACGCCGGCACAGCCGGTGGCTCCCCCCTGCGCCTCGCCGCGCTTCTCTCCACCATCCCGCGTACCTGACGTCCGACGTTATTTCGGAGTTTCCTGATGGACGAACCGCTCGCCGCTATCGCCCCCACTGAAAGTGCCACCCCAACGGCACTATCCGTTTCCCTCGATCTGTGGAGTAATTCCGACGGCAGCACGCCGATCGAGATCTTGGCTCTGCTCAAAGCTATTGCCCGCCTCGAGCAGGTGGTGGACCAGGAGACACAATCCCTTCGGGCTGGCGAGACACCGGCTTTCGAGGACCTCAATTATCGCAAGAGTCACGGTCTCCTGGAGTTGACGCGCGCCATGCGTCTCGTCGATCCCCTGAGCATTGGCGATGATCTCAGGGATCGGCTCGAGAGCTTTCGTGACCAGCTCGAGCGCAACAGGCTGCTGCTCAAGACCCACCTCGACGCCACGCGCGAGATCTCGGCAATCCTCACCGCGGCCATCCGCGATGCGGAGTCCGATGGGACCTATGCGCCACCGCAACGCATGTGGACGCTACCGCAATGAGGCGTATTCTTCTCACGGGCCTTTGGGTCTGCGTCGTCACGCTTCTGTCGGCCTACAGCGCGGCTTGGTGGCTGGTGAACGGCAGCGTGGCGAAGCCGACTGATGAACCGACCTGGGAAGGCCTGCAATACGTCAAAACGGCCCCGATCAACGTGCCGATGATCCGTGACGGCAAGCTGATGGGCTACAGCGTGCTCGAATTGGTATTCACCGCTGACAGCACCCGCCTCAAGGAGGCGCCGGTGCCGCCGGAGCTGTTCGTCACCGACGAGGCTTTCCGTACGATCTACGGTGACGACAGCGTCGATCTCGACCACATCCAGCGCTACGACCTCAAGGCCTTTGCCGAGGGTATTCGCCAGAAGGTCAACGTTCGCTTGAAAAGCGATATCGTTCAGGAGGTTCTGGTCGACCAGATCAGCTATTTCTCGCGCGACGCCATGAAACAATGACCGACCATTGAATGGTGGGTAAAAAAAGGGCGGCTTTCCTGCACGGAAGGCCGCCCTTTTTTCCATGCGCCGACAGCGCTACGATCAACTCGTTGTCGCTGGCGGCGGCTGCATCTTCTCGGCAAGTTCCCGGAAGGCATCTTGGCTCAACGGATCGGTCGGGTTCTGCCGAAGGCCGTCGTAAATGCGCGGCACCAGCGAGACCGCCTGATCGAGTTCAGGGTCCTGCCCTGCTTGGTATCCACCCATTAAGCGCAGGTCGCGCGTATCCTCGAAGCGGGCGATCAGGCTCCTGAGCCGTAACACCAGGTCGCGCTCCTCGCGGCTCCAGACATGCTGGGCGAGGCGAGAAATCGAAGCGAGTACGTTGACGGCTGGATAGCGGCCTTGGTCGGCAATCGCCCGGTCGAGCACGATATGGCCGTCGAGCGTGCCGCGAATATTGTCGGCCACGGGGTCGTTATGATCGTCGCCGTCGACGAGGACGGCGAACACGCCGGTGATCGAGCCGCCGCCTTCTTCACCTGGTCCAGCCCGTTCGAGGAGTTCCGGCAGGGTCGTAAACACGCTCGGTGCGTAACCGCGCGCCACCGCCGGCTCGCCGGCGGCGAGCGCCACGTCGCGGGCGGCGTGGGCGTAGCGGGTCACCGAGTCGACGATCAGCAGCACTTGCTCGCCACGATCGCGGAAATATTCGGCAACGGCCATGGCGGTGCGGGGCGCCAGGCGCCGCATCATCGGACTCTCATCGCCGGTTGCCACCACCGTGACCGAACGGACGCGGTTGTCGCCAAGGGAATCGTCGAGAAACTCGCGCACCTCGCGGCCGCGTTCGCCAACCAGTGCGATCACCACGGTGTCGAAGGCACGCGAGCGGGCGATCATCGAAAGCGTCGTCGATTTACCGACGCCGGAACCAGCGAAGATACCGATGCGCTGCCCCGCGCAGATGGGCGTGAACAGATCGAAGGCGCGTACGCCGGTGCGGATCGGCTTCGTGACGCGGGCACGGCGGAGCGCATTGGGCGGCCGGCCATCGACAGGGACCGCCGCGGCACCTGGCATCAGCGGCCCGAGCCCATCGACCGGCGCCGCCATGGCATCGATGACGCGCCCCTTCCAGGACGGATGTGGGGCAAGGACCACAGGTCCCGCATGGTAGGCGACGGCACCGAGGCCAACTTCAAGGCGTGGCGCGAAGGGTTTGACGGTGACCCCTTCGCCATCGATGCGCAGCACCTCGGCGAGCCCGGGGCCATCGGCAGTGGCGATCTCGACGCGGTCGCCCAGATGGACGTGTCTCGACAGGCCGCGGAGGCGAAAGGCTTCGGGCGCCACTTCCGATACCCGACCCCCGATGCGGATAAATCCGAGTTGGTGGGCAGCGGTGGCAACGCGATCGGCGAGGTCTGCAAGGTCGGGAGAGTTCGTCACGAGACCTGCCCGAGCCGCTTGACGGCATCCTGCATCGATTGCTCCGACTTGTTCGAGGCGGCGGTCACCTGCTCGAAGGCGCGCGTCACTTCGATGAGACGGGTCATCTCCAACACGGGATTGACGTTGGCCTCCTCGACGAAGCCCTGGGCGACGCCCTGGCCGACAAAGTCGACCACCGGCACGGCCGGCCGGTCGGGAATGACGCCTGAATTAGTGCCGCGCGCCAACTTTGCTTCGTCAGGGATCGAAAACAGGCCGATCGCACCGATCGCCCGACCATTCTGGGAAATCATGCCGTCTCGGCCGATCGTCAGGCGTCCGGCATCGGTGTCGACGAGGATCGAGGCACCGCCTGGATCCAGAACGGGATTGCCCGCGACGGTCTGGAGAACGCCGTCGGCGGAAATCTGCATACGGCCGTCGCGGGTGTAAACGTTGCCGTTCTGAGTCTGTACGGCCAGCCAGCCTTCGCCATCAACGGCGACGTCGAGGTCATTGCCGGTCTGGCGCAGCCCACCCTTGTCGCGGGAGATGAAGGTTTCGCCTGTTGATGAATAAGCAACGGGGTCGGAGCCGGCCTTTGACAGAAAGGTGTCGAACTTCACTTCGTCGGCCCGGTAAGCGGCCGTCGATAAATTGGCCACGTTGGTTGCCAGCGTATCGAGGCGATTGGCGAGTGCGACCTGGGCCGACAACGAGACATAAAGGGAACTCTGCACGGTTCACAGGCCTCCAAGTTTCAGCCCTTGCAGGCTCATCAAGGTATTGGCGCTCATCACCGCGCTGGTTTTGCCGGTGATCAGTGTGGCGACAGACGTTGTCGCCGTACTGCTGGGGTTGGCAGCCTCCCACATGGCGGTAAACCGGGTGAGGAACTTTTTGAGTTCGTCGGGATCGGAAAGGCTTTTGATATCGATCCGGCTGGCGATGTAGTTGGCCTGAACGTCGATATCCGCGTTGCCGGTCTCCGACGACAATCCGAGCGCCGTCTGCGCCACCTTCAACAGCGCGGAGTCGGCGAGAATGCTGTAGCCGGAGGTGATGGTCGACGCCTTACGCTCGAAATAGAGTGCTAGCCGCACGCCCTCATTGTCTTTGCCTGCCTGCGTCTCGACGGTCTGCCGAAGATAGCTCGATACGGTATCGGCCGCTTGGGTGCTCGTCTGGACGCGAACGGTGCCGTCTCCAGAGAAATTGAAGGCGGTGGCAAAATCCTTCCAGGCCGATTTGGTCTGCCGCGCGGCAAAGCTATCAGTATCGGCGGGATCGGAAGTCAGAACGCGCCGCAGGAAGTTCTTGGCATTGGCCGCCGTTCCTGGCGGGTCGACGCCGAAAGCGGTCGTGGCATAAGCCACCAGCGAGTCGTCGGCGAGAAAGTCGTCGACGGTCTTCACCGTCGGCAGCGTTTTCTCGTAGGCCAGAGTGCCAAGCCGGATCATCGACTTGGAGTCGCCCTGTTCGGCCGCGTTCTCGGCATATTTCTTCTCGATGTCGGTCAGCGCATCTTGGGTCTGCGCCGACGGCTTCAGGAAAGAGAAGGCCTTGGCAAACTCCTGATAGCGCTTGTCGACAAGTTTGTTGGCAAAGCTCGCTGAATCGGTGAGATCGCTCTCCAATACCTTGCGCATGAACGCCTTGGCGTAGGTCATGTCCTCAAGACCATAGGCCTTCATCGCATAGGAATAGAGGCGCTGGTCGCCTAGGAAATCGTCAAGGCTGGTCACCTTGCCGATGTTCTCTTTGTAATACTCGGTCGCCCGTTTCACGTCCGGCTGAGCGGCGGTGCGCTTCAACGTCGCCGACATGTCGCGCGTGATCATCTGATAGCTGAGCGGCGTCGAGAGCATGGCCTTTCTCCTTGTCTTGCCTTGATGATTGCCGCCTGAACCTTGCTCGTGGCTGGCGGCGGACCTCCCAAGCCTCGCACAAGCCTCGCCGCCTAGACCCGACGGCAGGCAACCACGAAAAGGAGCAAGGCATTGGGTAGTTTGATCGGCTTCATCATCGCGATCGGCTCCTTGCTCGGCGGCTACGCGGCACTTGGCGGGCATCTCACCGTGCTTTGGCAGCCGTGGGAGTTCGTGATCATTGGCGGCACCGCCCTCGGGATCTTCATTGTCGGCAATACGATGCGCACCGTGCGAGATACCGGCCGTAGCATCATCGAAGCGGTGCTCGGCAAAGCACCACAGCGACAGCACTATCTCGGTGTTCTCGAGGTGCTCTATGCCCTGATGCGCGAGTTGAGGTCCAAGGGCCGCAGCGACGTCGAAAAGCACATCGAAGATCCGGAGAATTCCGACATCTTCCGCAAAGTGCCATGGGTCAGCAAAGACCAGGAAATGCGCGCCTTCATCTGCGACTACTTCCGCCTGATCATTGTTGGCAATGCCCGGCCACACGAGGTTGAGCAGTTGATGGACGAGGAAATTCAGACCATCGCCCACGAGCGTCTGATGCCTTACCTCGCCATGGGGGCGATCGCCGAAGCGCTACCGGCGCTCGGCATCGTTGCCGCCGTGCTCGGCGTCATCAAGGCAATGGGCGCCATCGATCAATCCCCGCAGATCCTCGGCGCGCTGATCGGCGCGGCGCTGGTCGGAACTTTCGGCGGCATCTTCCTGTCCTACGGCGTGGTGACCCCGATCGCCGGCAAGATCAAGACAGTGCGCGAACGCCAGCTCGCCCCCTACATTCTGATCAAACAAACACTGATTGCGTCCATGAATGGCGCCGTGCCGCAGATTGCCTTGGAATATGGCCGCAAGACCATTCCCGCCCATCAGCGGCCGACCATCGACGATGTCGAGGACGAAGTCATCTCCTCGCCCGCACCAGCCGCCGCCAAGCCCGGTGAGACCACCCAGCGGAGTGCCGCCTGATGGCCAGCCTGCATACCGCCACCCGCCCCGTTTCCGACAAGCTCCTCGATGCGAGCGGCATTTCCGTCGATCGCATCCCCATGCTGCACGTCGCCTTCGATCGCCTGGCGACACACTGTGCCGACAGTCTCCGCCAGATGTCGGCCTCACCAGCCTATTTTTCGCTCTCGAACATCGCAGCATCGCGCATCGACGACGTGCTGGACGACTATGAGGCCAACGCCATCGCCGGCGTCTTCCACGTGCCGGCTTGGGACTCGCGCATCCTCGTCGGGTTCGACCGGGACTTCATCTTCTCCATGGTCGAGGTTCTGTTCGGTGCCGACGGCAGCGAACCGCCCATCGACGTCGAACGCCCGTTTTCCAACATCGAAGTCAACATCGCCCAGGCGATCTTCGAGCGCATGGCCAAGGTACTTCCGCTCGCCTTCGGTGCGCCGCATGACACCACGTTCAAGTTCGAACGCATCGAAACGCGCATGGACTTTGCGATCATCGGGCGGCGCAATAGCCAGGCACTGGTCGCCAAGTTCCTGCTGCAGGCGCTCAATCGCGGCGGCGAGATGTTCGTCATCCTGCCGCAATCGGCCCTCAACCCGGTTCGCGAAACGCTGGCCAACACCATGGCCGGCGAGGCGGCTCCTCGCGATCCGCGCTGGGCCCGCCAGATCCAGAGCGAGGTGCAGCGCACCGAGATGCGCGTCGATGCCATCCTAGAAGAGCGATTTATCGATCTCTCCGATGTTTCCAACTTCGAAGTTGGGCAGGTGATCGAGCTGCAGGCAACGCCACGCAGCCGCGTCAAGCTGGTCTGTCGTGGCGAGCCACTGTTCTGGTGTCAGCTTGGCCAAAGCAACGGCCTTTACACCATCAAGATCGACGAACACGTCGATGCCGATCAGGAGTTCCTCAATGACATCCTTTCTCGTTGAAACCATCCTGCTGGTCGCACTGATCGGCACCATCGCCGGCCTGCTCGTTTTCCGGCGGGAACTTCGGGAGCTCAAGTCCAACCAGGCGAACTATGCCACCTCGCTCGACGAGACCGGCGTTGCCCTGATGACCGTCGGTAATGCCATCCGCGAGATCAACATGCAGGGTCTGACGACGCTGCAGAATCTCATCGTCGAGATCGAACGGGCCCGGACCATGCTCGACGAGCTGGAGAAGGCGGCAAGCCTCGCGCCGGCTGAACCGGTGAGGAGCGGCGCGCGCGCCTCCGGCCGCTGATCGCAGCCACGTCCCACGAAAATTCCAGGAAAAGGATAGGATCATGGCACGCAGTACCAAGACCCAGCGCGACATCGACGAGATCATGGCCGAGATGGACGGTTCCTCTCAGCCCACGCCGGCCGGAGACGTTCTGGAAGCGGTCGCCGTCGAGACGATTGCGAGCCTCGACACCAGCGACGAGCCGCCGGAAGAAACTGGCCCCAGCCTGGAGGACAGTTTCGGCGCCGTTCGCAATCTCGAGGCGGTGATGCGCATTCCCGTCACTATCCAGGTGGTTCTCGGCTCGGCGATCATGCCGGTTGCCAACCTGATGAAGCTCCGGCGCGGCTCGGCTATTCCGCTCGACCATCGCGTCGGCGAACCGGTCGATGTCGTGGTCAACGGCCGCACCGTCGCTCGCGGCGAGGTGGTGGTGGTCGAGGACGACACCTCACGCTTCGGCATCTCGCTCACCGAGATCGTCGGCGGCAACGCCTCCAACGCTTGAACGGCGGACGGGAGATCATGGCAGCCTCGGCTACGGCGAAAAAGAACAAGAGCAACCGCGCCCTTCAGGGTCCCGACAAGGCAGCGGTCTTGCTGCTGGCACTCGGCCAGCCTCTGTCGGGTCGCTTGCTCTCCCATTTCGACACCGGCGAGATCAAGCAGGTTACCCGCTCGATCGCCGACCTCGGCGCCGTGTCGGCCAAGCAGATTTCCGACATCGTCGAGGAGTTTGCCACGCGCTTCACGGGCGGCAACCTGCTCGGAACCGTCAGCGACGTCGAAAAGATGCTGACCGGGATCCTGCCGCCCGATCAGGTGTCCGACATCATGTCGGACGTGCTCGGTTACGCCAACCGTTCCATCTGGGACCGGATATCCTCGGTTTCCGAGGCGATCTTCGCCAATTATCTCCAAAAAGAGCACCCGCAGACGGCAGCGCTCATCCTGTCCAAGGTGCGTCCGACCTTCGCCGCCCGCACCATGAGCCACCTGCCGCCGCCGCTGCGCCACGAACTGATGCGCCGCATGCTGAATCTCAAGCCGATCGTCGAAGACACTGTGGCGATCGCCGAGCGCACGCTGCACGAGGACTTCATGCTGAACTTCTCGCGCAACATGGGCGCCGACACACATGCCCGGATGGCCGATATCCTGAACAAGATGGAGCGGCAGGACATGGAAGACGCTCTCGAAGGCATCAAGAAAGTGAAGCCGGAATCGGCGGAGATGCTGAAAGGGCTGCTCTTCACCTTCGACGACATCATCAACCTGGCACCGCGTGCCCGTCAGGCGATCTTTGATCAGATCCCGACCGAACGGGTGGTTCTCGCCCTTAAGGGTACCGACCTCGACTTCCGCGACGCCATCCTGTCGTCGCTGGCCACGCGCGCGCGCCGTATCGTCGAGAATGAACTGTCGACGAGCGAACCATCGCCGCAGCGCGATGTGCTCGAAGCGCGTCGGGTGATCGCCGACCTCGCCTTGGACATGGCCGGTCGCGGCGAGATCGAGCTCAATTCCGACCAGGATGACGACACCTACGTGCGCTGAGGTGCGCCATGAGCGACGAGCCGGATCAAGACAGTAAAACCGAGGAAGCCACCCCAAAGAAGACGCAGGACGCCATCGAAAAGGGCAATATCGCAACCTCGCGCGAGCTGCCCATGCTGTTCTCCCTCGGTGCCACCCTGATCGTCATGATCTGGGTGATCGGCAGTGGTACTGCCCGCCTGGCGGTGACCCTTCGCGGCTTCCTCGACAACCCCGGAGACGTCCGCCTTGAACAAGGCCAGGATGCCGTTCTGCTGCTCGACGCCATCGGTCTCGAGATGGGTCGCTTTCTGGTGCCGGCCATCATTATCTTCGCCGTCGCGGGGCTGGCTGGGTCCTTTGTTCAGAACGTACCTCAGGTGGTGTTCGACCGCATCAAACCCGAGCTCAGTCGGGTGTCGATCGCCAAGGGCTGGAAACGTGTCTTCGGCCTGCAAAGCTTCGTCGAATTCGGCAAGGCACTGTTCAAGTTCGCTGCGACGGCCCTTGTGGTTTCGATCATCCTCAAAACCGAACAGCATCGGATGGTGAACGCCATGTTCTCCGACCCCGGCACCCTCGTCGACTCCACCGTCGGCATCGCCATCCACTTGCTTTCCGCCGTCTGCATCGCCACGGTGCTGCTGGTGGCCGCCGATCTGGTCTGGGCTCGCCTGCAGTGGCGGCGCAACCTGCGCATGACCAAGCAGGAGGTGAAGGACGAGTTCAAGAATACCGAAGGCGACCCGATGGTCAAAGCCCGGATGCGTTCGCTGGCCCGGGACCGCATTCGCCATCGCATGATGGCCAGCGTACCGCAGGCCACGCTGGTCCTAGCCAACCCCACCCACTATGCCATTGCTTTGCGCTACGTCTACGAGGAAGGCGGCGCGCCGGTGGTACTCGCCAAGGGGCAGGACCTCGTGGCCCTCAAAATCCGCGAGATTGCCGAAGAGAACGGAATTCCGGTGGTTGAGGATAAATTGCTAACCAGGGCGATGTACGGTAAGGTCGAGCTCGACCAGATGATCCCCGTCGAGTTCTACCGGGCCGTCGCGGAAGTCATCTATCTGCTTCAGGCACGGTCTTCCGATAGTCACCTGCCTGCCATCATCCACGGCCACTCATGACGGATACTCGAAACGACCATCGCTCACTCGCCCGGGAAAAGGCGATCGCCGAAGGCGTCAAGGACGTCGCAGCCGAACTGCGCCTGATCGATATCGTCAATCTGGTCGTCTATATCCAGCTCGAGAAGCATGGCAATCTCGACGACCTCGTTGCTTCCTCGGTCGAACTCTTTTTCAAACCTGACACACTGCGCTATGGCTGGCGTGCCGCCATCGATACCGATTGGTCTGGGCCGACCACGGTGACGCTCGACATGGAATTCCAGAACCAGGGCGTGACGGTGTTTTTCAGCCTGATTTTGGGGCCGCTGAACGCGGGCGTCGAGATCCATTATTTCGCGGTTTCCGGCTCCTCCGGCGATCCGGAAGAAAACACGCGTCGTCTCGTCGACGCCATCGCCGACGCTCGTCTCGTTCCGATCAACTGACGGACAAGGCTGAGCCGGTGAGGCCAGCCTCGGGCAAGATTTGCGCTCCATGATCCCTCCCGAACACTCGGAGGGATCGTCTTGCAGCCCATCCATCTCTTTTCTCTCGCCTCCCGGCAAGCCGACTGGCTGTCCGTCCGTCAGGCGACCGTCGCGCAGAACGTAGCCAACGCCGACACGCCGAAATATAGCGCCGTCGATGTCGAGCCGTTCAGCGAGGTCTTTTCCCAGACCCGACTTGAACTCGCGGCGACCAACCCGGGGCATATGGCACCCTCGGGCCTCGATGCCGCCACGGCGGATGTCCGCCGCGAGAAAGCCTGGGAAACAAGCCACTCGGGCAACTCGGTCAGCCTTGAGCAGGAAATGATCAAGGCCGGCGACATTCACACCAGCTTCTCCCTCAATCGCAGCATCGTCGCCGCCTTCGGTCGCATGCTGACCTCCGCCGTGAAGGGTTGACCCGATGGATCAGCTGACCGCCGCCCTCAAAATCTCCGGATCCGGCATGCAGGCCCAGTCGACGCGCATGCGTGTCGTCTCCGAAAACCTCGCCAACGCTCAGTCGACCGGCCGTACCCCCGGAGCAGATCCTTACCGCCGCAAGACGGTGACTTTTGCCGAGGAAATGGACCGCGCCATGGGAACGCCGAACGTCATCGTCAAAGACATAGGTGCCGATCGAAGTCCCTTCGATGTGAAGCACGATCCTGGCAACCCCGCAGCGGACGCCAACGGCAACGTCAAGATGCCGAACGTCAACGTGCTCATCGAGCTTAGCGATCTTCGCCAGGCCAACCGATCCTATTCGGCCAACGTCGAGGCAATCACCCAGGCCCGCTCGATGCTGACCATGAACATCGATCTCCTGAGGAACTCGTGATGCTGAACCCCATCTCCTCGCTCGATTTCAACCTCGACCGGCTGTCGCCACCAACCGCCACTTCGGCCATTCGCACCGCTGCGCCTGCCGCCGCAACGTCCGCCGCCGCCGCTCCGGTCAATTTCACCGATGTGCTTGCCCAGGTCTCCGGTTCGGCGATCTCCGATCTCAAGGCCGGCGAAGCGGCCTCGATCGCCGGCATGGAAGGCAAGATGAGCGTGCAGCAGGTCGTCGAGGCAGTGATGACCGCCGAGAAGTCGCTGCAAACCGCCCTCGCCGTCCGCGACAAGGTCGTGTCCGCCTACCAGGAAATCGGCCGCATGGCCATTTGAGGAGCCCAACATGAAAGCGCTCGCCATCGCCGCCACCGGCATGACCGCCCAGCAGCTCAACGTCGAAGTCATCGCCAACAACATCGCCAACATCAACACGACCGCGTTCAAACGGTCACGCGCCGAATTCACCGACCTGCTCTACCAGACGCAGCGCATGCAGGGCGTGCCCAATCAGGGCGGCCAGTCGGTGATCCCCGAGGGCGTGCGGCAAGGGCTCGGCGTCCGCGCCGCCGCCATCCGCAACCTGCATCTACAAGGTGGCCTGACGCTCACCGGCAATACCTATGACATGGCCATCGATGGCCGCGGCTGGTTCCAGGTCGACGGGCCGAATGGCGAAACTCTCTATACGCGCGCCGGCGCCTTCAACAAGAACGCCGACGGCCAGCTCGTCACGCTCGATGGCTATGCCGTGCAGCCGCCGATCATGGTGCCGACGGACGCCACCGACCTGACCGTCAACGAATCCGGCGAGATTTTCGCCACTGTCCCCGGACAGACAGCACCCCAGTCGCTCGGCCAGCTGTCCCTTGCCAACTTCACCAACGACGTCGGACTGGAACCGATTGGCGGCAATCTCTACCGGGAGACTCTCGCCTCCGGCACACCGGTTGCCGGTGTTCCTACCGATCAAGGTTTTGGCAAGATCCGCCAGAAATATCTTGAAGCGTCCAACGTCGATCCCGTTTCCGAGATTACTGAGCTCATCTCGGCGCAGCGCGCCTACGAGATGAACTCCAAGGTTATCCAGGCAGCCGACTCGATGGCCGGCACCGTCTCGAACGGGTTGCGCTGACGCCGGAAAGGCCTTTCCATGAAACGCCTGCTGCTGCTTGCCACACTTGCATTTTTCGCCATTGCCCTGCCGGCCGGCGCCCAGATGGTGTCGACCTTGCCGGTGCCGGGTATCACCATCTACCCCGGCGATCCCATCACCGATGAAATGCTGACGGATCGCCGCTTCCGCTTGACGCGCGCCTCTCTCGAAGCCGTCGTCGCCGGGCGCGAAATGCTAGTCGGCAAGGTGGCGCGACGAACGTTGCTACCTGGACAGCCGATCACCATCAACGCCGTGGAAAATCCGCAGTTGGTGCGGCGCGGTGTGCCGGTGCGCCTCGTCTTCACGGAGGGCGGCCTCACCATCATCACTTACGCCGAGCCGATGCAGTCCGGTAGCGCCGGCGAGGTGATCCGTGTCCGCAATACGGAATCCGGCACCATCATCGTCGGCGTCGTCCAGGCCGACGGCAGCATCGTCGTAGGAAAAAGCTGATGCGCGCCCTTTTCGCCGGCCTCGCCGTCGGCTTCTTCGCCCTCCAGCCAGCCTCCGCCCAGGATAGCCCGCGGATGCCGATCACCCTGGATCCACAGACCGGCGAAGTGGTCAGTGTTGTCGATAGTCCCTTGGCCTTTGTCGAAAGAGACGGATCGACGCTGCTCGCCGCCGACATGGCACCAACTTCGCCTTTGCCGCCGCCACCTGCCGTCGCACCGATCATGCCGCGAAGCGGACCGGAACCGAGAGCCCCCGACACGCCGGATCCGATGGTACACGCGCTCGCCCCCGGCGACGTGCGCATCAAGGATATCGCCGCCGTCGAAGGCGTCCGCGAAAACCAACTCGTTGGCTACGGCCTCGTCGTCGGCCTGCAGGCCACAGGCGATACGTTGCGCAACGCCGCCTTCTCCGAGCAATCGTTGCAATCGATGCTGGAGCGGCTCGGCGTCAATGTGCGCGATAGCGCGCTCCGTACGCGCAACGTCGCAGCGGTGATCGTTACCGCCGAACTACCGGCCTTTGCCGGCGCCGGGTCGCGCATCGACGTCAACGTCGCCTCGCTCGGCGATGCCAGCTCGCTGCAGGGCGGCACTCTGGTCATCACCCAGTTGGCCGGTGCCGACGGCGAGGTCTACGCCGTGGCGCAGGGGCCGATCGCCGTCACCGGCTACAGCGCTGCCGGCATGGCGGAGAGCGTGCAAAAGGGCACCCCTACCGCCGGCCGTATCCCCAACGGCGCGTTGGTCGAACATGAACTTCAGACCAGCCTGGATGGTCTCGGCGCATTGACCTTCAAGTTGCGCAACCCGGACTTTCGCACGGCTATCCGCATCACCGACGCGATCAATGCCTATAGCCGCCGCCGCTACGGCGCCGCCGTCGCCGAGGAACGCGACTATCGCACCGTCGCGCTCATCAAACCTCGCGGCATGTCGGCGGCTCGATTCATTGCCGAGATCGAAGGTTTGCCGGTGCGGCCGGACACGCCGGCGCGCGTCGTCATCGACGAACGTTCGGGTACGGTCGTGATGGGCGCCGACGTGCGCATTTCAACCGTGGCCATCACTCATGGCAACCTCAGCATCCGTGTCACCGAGACACCGGTAGCCTCACAGCCGGCTCCCTTCTCCGACGGTGAGACGGTGGTCCTGCCGCGTACCATGGTGGATGCCAGCGAGAGCGGCGGCAACCTCGCCATCATCGGCGGCACCGACCTGCAGACGCTCGTTCGCGGTCTCAACCAGATCGGCCTCAAGCCGACCGGCGTCATAGCCATCGTCCAGGCGATGAAGACTGCTGGCGCACTCCAGGCGGACCTGGTGGTGCAGTAATACCAAGAGGCATTGAACATGCCTCTTGGTGTTCCGCTTGCCGATTTCTCATGCCCTTGATGCAGATGAGAAATCGGCAATGTCTCAATTGGCGGATGCGTCAGCATCTTCGCCAATTGGGATGGGGCTTCCGGCGACGGGGCCAGCCCCGCGCAAGACTGCGATGCGATCCTTCGAGACATCAAATCAAGGACTGAAAGGGTATCGACATGACGTCGATCCGACGGCGCATTCTGTTTCGCCTTGTGGCAGCAGCCATGACGGTTCAGCTCTGCCCAGTCATCGCGCGGGCAATGGAGACAGAAACAAAGACAGTGTCGCCGGTTGAAACCGACGCGACCAGTCACTCGGGTCTGGAGATGCGCGCGCTGACCGAAGAGGCGCGCCAATATTGCGTCAATATTCGCGATGTTGCCGCCGATGCCCGCTACGCTTGGCAGAAATCGACCCTGGAAGGTCTCGACAAGCGCCTCACCGAGCGGATTGCCGCCCTCGAGGCGAAGCGGGCCGAGTATGAAGCCTGGCTCAAGAAGCGTCAGGATTTCCTCGCCGCCGCACGCGACGATGTCGTCGCCATCTACGCGAAGATGCGTCCTGAGGCCGCCGCCGGCCAGCTCACATCCCTTGACGACGAGATGGCCGCTGCCGTGCTCGCGCGGCTCAACGCGCGCGCCTCCAGCGCCATTCTCAACGAAATGGATCCCGCCCGCGCCTCCCAGCTCGCCACCACGCTCGCCGGTATGACCGAACTGTCCGCCAAAGGAGACACCCCTTGAAGCGCGCCCTGCTTCTCATTGCCGGCCTGACGCTCGCCGGCTGCAATACGTCCAACGACCTCAATACGGAACCAACCATGTCGCGGCTTGGCGCGGCACTGCCGCTCAACGCGTTGGCGCCAGAACAGGCCATGTTTCGTGACCCCAACTCCACCTACATTCGTGGTGGGGAAGGTCTTTTCCGCGATTCCCGCGCTCATCAGGTCGGCGATGTCCTCACCGTTCTGATCCAGATGAATGACAAGGCCGCGCTCGACAATTCCTCGGAACGGTCTCGTGTGTCCAGCGCCGGCTTTGGCGCAGGCTTCGGCTTCTCCGTCGATGGCGAGGGCTCGGACGCCAGCCTCAACGGCAGCGCCAATTCGACCTCCAAATCGAAAGGCGAAGGCGCCGTCGAGCGCTCGGAAGCGATCAAGGTCACCCTGGCCGCCGTGGTTACCAGCGTCCTGCCGAACGGCAATCTGATCATCTCCGGCTCGCAGGAAATGCGCGTCAACTTCGAGATGCGGGTCGTCAACATCCAGGGCATCGTCCGCCAGCGCGATATCTCCGGCAACAACGTCGTGCCCTATGAGAAGATCGCCGAGGCGCGCATTTCCTATGGCGGCCGCGGTCGTCTGACCGAAGTGCAGCAGCCGGGCGTGCTCCACCAGCTTTACGATCGTGTGGCTCCGTTCTGAGAGACAGCATGGCCAAGCTTCCGCTCCCCGCTGCCCGCGAGGCAACCCCCACCGAAACCGAAACCGAGGTACGCCGCCTTCCTCCGCCACCCGAGCGTGGCGCCCTTTTGAAGCCGGCACTTATCCTGACGATTCTGGCCGTGGCCGCCGGTCTTGGTCTCGGCGTCCACCTCGTTCGCTATGCTCAGGTGGCCGACGCCAGCAAGCAGCAGAACACGGTCTCGTCGGGAGAGGCCGATCCCCGTGCCTCCCGCCTCTACCGGTTGAAGCCGATCGTTACCAACCTCGCCGAGCCCTCCGACGTCTGGCTTCGTCTCGACGCCGCGATCGTATTCGAAGACGAGATGCCCAACTCGGAGATCGTCTCGGCGGAAATCTCCGAGGATCTCCTTGCCTTCCTGAAGACGCTGAAGGTCGGGCAACTCCAGGGCGCCACCCAGCTCCAGCATCTGCGCGAAGACCTCAAGGACCGCGTCGCCATTCGCTCGGGTGGCGACGTGAAAGATCTCATCATTGAAAGTCTGGTTGTCCAGTGAAGAAACTTTTGCTCGCCATCCCGCTTTTGACCGTCCCGCTGCTCGTGACCATGAGCGCGCCGGCCCTCGCCCAGATTCCCGGCCTCGGCTCTGGAATCCCCGACCTCAGTTCACTGATCCCAGCCGGTGAGGGATCGGCCTCTGGCCGCATCGTCCAACTGGTCGCGCTTCTGACAGTGTTGTCGGTGGCGCCGGGCCTGTTGATCATGGTGACGAGCTTCACCCGCATCGTCGTCGCCCTCTCCTTCCTGCGCTCCGGCATCGGTTTGCAGACGACGCCGGCCAACCTCATCCTGATCAGCCTGGCGCTGTTCATGACGTTCTACGTTATGGCGCCAACCTTCGACCGCGCCTGGAACGACGGCGTGCTGCCTTTGACCCGCAACGAAATCTCCGAAGAAGTCGCTTTCGAGAAGATCTCCGATCCCTTCCGCGATTTCATGGCCCAACGTGTCCGCGACAAGGACTTGAAGCTTTTCGATGACCTTGCCGCCGAGCATCTCGGCATCAAGACGGACGAGGGCGCGACACCGCTCCGGGTGCTGATCCCCGCTTTCATGATTTCCGAACTTCGGCGCGGTTTTGAGATTGGTTTTCTGATCGCCTTGCCCTTCCTGGTGATCGACATGATCGTGGCGACGCTCACCATGTCCATGGGCATGATGATGCTCCCTCCCACCGTTCTGTCGCTTCCCTTCAAGGTATTGTTCTTTGTGCTCATCGACGGCTGGAACATGCTGATTGGCGGTCTGGTTCGATCGTTCTTTTAGCCGCGGAACAGTCTTCGCTTTTGAAAACCCGCCCCACTACCGGAGCGGGTTTTTGCGTTTGGTTCGGGGCGTTTCCGCTTGGAAACGTAGCCGGGAAAGCCATTCGCAGCGCGTCAGCTTCGCGCAAGCCTCATCGGGCAAGGTGAAGCCATGGCAGGTTGGATCGCTCAGCGAACCAAGAGGATCCAAGGGCATGATGCCGCTCCTGCCATGCCGGTGAAAACCCGGAATGTCCCAACTCACTCATCAAAAAGGGACATACGAAAATGGCCAGCCTTCTGACCAATGCCGCGGCAATGACCGCCCTCCAGACCCTCGCGTCCACCAACAAGTCGCTCGACACGACGCAGAACCGTATTTCCACCGGCCTGCGTATCTCGTCCGCCTCCGACGGTGCCGCTTACTGGTCGATCGCCACCACCATGCGCTCCGACAACAAGTCGCTGTCCGCCGTTCAGGACAGCCTCGGTCTCGGCGCCGCCACGGTGGATGTGCAGTACACCGCCCTTGATGCCACCGTCGACCAGCTTACCGAGATCGGTAAGCTGCTCGTCAGCGCCAAGACCCCGGGCGTCAACCGCGGCCAGATCCAGCAGGACATCAAGGCCCGTCTCGGCCAGATGAACTCCATCGCCTCGTCGTCGGTGTTCAACAGTGAGAACTGGCTGTCGGTCGACTCTGGCGCCGCCGACTACAACAAGGACAAATCGGTCGTCGCCTCCTTCTCGCGTGTTGGCGATGCAATCTCCATCGAGACGATCCAGGTCGACGTCGACCAGATCAAGCTCTATGACGCCAATACGGCCGCTACCGCCACCGGTACCGCTCCGACCACCGATGCCGCGGGCCTTGCGCTCGGCGCGGTGAAGGTTGGCGGCCAGGGCCTGTTCGACTCCCAGTGGGCGATCACCACGTCCAACGGCGCGGCGACGCCGGTCTATACGGCCCAGACGCTGTCGATCAAGGACCTGGACATCTCCACGCTGACCGACTCGGCCGCCGACCAGGAGAAACTGTCGGCCTATATCTCGATCGTAGATGGCGCCCTCGGCAAGCTGACCGACAGTGCCTCGAACCTCGGCGCCGTCAAGAACCGCATCGACACGCAAAAGGACTTCGTCCAGTCGCTGACCGATGCCATCGGCCGCGGTATCGGCCAGCTCGTCGACGCCGACATGAATGCTGAATCGACACGCCTCCAGGCGTTGCAGACCCAGCAGCAGCTCGGCATCCAGGCGCTGTCGATCGCCAACTCCAACAGCCAGAACATCCTGTCGCTGTTCCGCGGCTGAGCGATCACCACCCGCTCGAAGTCGCAAGGAAGCCACGCCCTCCGGGGCGTGGTTTTTTCATTGGCGGCAATGCTCGCGCAAGTTTGCCGGACGACACTGAGCCGTAGACGACCTAGCCGCCCACCGGCTCCGCCCCTGACGCAACGGACCGCATCGAGGCCGACAGATGACCGCTCGCGAACACGCAGAAACCCTCTGGATCAACCTCCTCGACCTTGGTCCGCGCCGGCTTGCCGCCCTGGCAATGGTCGCCGTCACCATGATGGCGTTGATCGCCGGCTCCGCTTATTATCTGAGCCGCCCGCAATATACGGTGCTCTACACCAGCCTCGAGAACGGCGACGCTTCACGGATCGGATCGGCGCTGACCGACGCGGGTATTGCCTTCGACGTCAGTGCCGACGGCGCCACGGTCTTCGTCACCCCGGCCCAGACCTCGCAGGCGCGCATGCTGCTTGCCGAGAAAGGGCTGCCGCGCAGCGCGGCGGCGGGCTACGAGCTCTTCAACGAGCTTGGCTCACTTGGCCTCACATCCTTCATGCAGGAGGTGACGCGCGTGCGGGCTCTTGAAGGTGAGCTCGCCCGCACTATCCAGACAATGAAGGGCGTCAAGGCGGCACGCGTCCACATCGTGCTGCCCGATCGCGGCTCGTTCCGGCGCGACCAGCAGCCACCCTCCGCCTCTGTGATCATCCGCACCGATGTGCCCGATGACGTACGCATGGCCGAAGCGATCCGCCAATTGGTTGCCGGCGGGGTACCCGGGCTTGGCGTCGACCACATCACTGTTCTTGACACCGAAGGCAGCGTGCTCGCTTCGGGAGAGGACGCGACATCCTTGCCTGGCAGCAAGACCAATCGGCTGGAACGCACCGTGGCAACCGGCATCGAGGCCAACATCCGCCACGCACTGACGCCCTATCTCGGTCCGGACAACTTCCAGATCAGCGTTGCCGCCGAACTCAACACAGACCGCACGCACACCAATCAAACGCTATTTGATCCGGAGTCGCGTGTCGAACGCTCGGTGCGTACCGTGCGCGAGAATGGCAATTCACAAAATTCCAGCCAAGACCCGCCAACCACCGTCGAACAGAACCTGCCCGAAGAGACCGTACAGTCTACCAACCCGGGCGATCGCTCCAGCGAGGAAAATCAGCGGCGCGAGGAGCTGACCAACTACGAAATATCGACCACCACCAAGGAGGTGATCAGCGACGGTTACCAGGTGAAGTCGCTGTCGGTTGCCCTGATCGTCAACCGTGCCCGCGTCGCCCAGTCGCTCGGCGAGAATCCCACTGCCGAGGCGATCGATGCCCGCGTGAACGAGATGCGTAACCTTGCCGCGTCCGCCGCCGGCCTCAACGAGGGACGGGGCGACCATATCCAGGTGACCGCCGTCGACTTCGCCGACAACTTTGCCGATATGCCGCCGGTACCGCCGCTGACATTCAAGGACGTGCTGTTGCGTCAGGCCGGGACGGTCGTCAACGCGGTGGCGATCCTTGCGGTGACGCTGCTGCTCATCTGGTTCGGCCTGAGGCCGGCGATGAACGCCCTTCTGCCGCGTCTCGAGACAAAGGCCGATGACAAGGAAGCGTCCGCCGCGCTGACCAATGCCTCCGGCGAGGCGACCGCCGCTCTCGCCGGCGCCAGCCAGACGGCGCTGCCAACCGGCGAAGCTGCCGGCAGCATGCAGCATCTCATCGAAGATATGAACTCCCGCATGCGCAACTCGCCGCTCAAGGTGCTGGAACAGCTCGTCGAGATGGATGAAGAGCAGGCTGCCAGCATCCTCCGGCAGTGGATGAGTGAAGAGGAGGCCGCCTGATGCTGCGCTCGGCCATCGACGTACTTGCCATCTTCGACCTCGACCGACCCGATCCGCCGCCGGTGCCGCTGGAGGCCGAGCCGCCTATCGAGCCGCTAGGCTATTCCGTCGCCGAGGAAATCGAACGCCGGGTGGCCGAAGCAGTCGCCACGGTAAGGAATGAAGAGCGGGCGGACGCCGAATGGCAGCTGACGGAAGCGTTGGCCGAACAGGCAAAGTCACTTCGCGCTGAACACGAGGCGGCACGCAAAGCCTGGGTGGAGGAGCAGTCCGAGCGGATTGCCGCCACCATCGAAGAGCAGTTTACCGCGCTCAGC
The DNA here is from genome assembly GCF_041320595.1 of Pleomorphomonas sp. PLEO. Taxonomy (NCBI): domain Bacteria; kingdom Pseudomonadati; phylum Pseudomonadota; class Alphaproteobacteria; order Hyphomicrobiales; family Pleomorphomonadaceae; genus Pleomorphomonas; species Pleomorphomonas sp. PLEO. The sequence continues at coordinate 3,481,881 of NZ_CP166625.1, read as the reverse complement.
GAACAACTCAGCGTTGCCGCCGCCCGCGCCCTCAGGCCTTTTCTCATTGAACGGATGGTCGATCGGTCGGTAGACGACCTTGCCACCTGTATCGGGATCCTGATGACCGACGGCCCGACACCGTCCTTGGAGATCACCGGCCCGGCCGACCTGCTTGAGCGCCTGGCCGAAAAGCTGGGCGTGCGTGCCGCCGCCGTTGCTTTCCGCCCCGCCGACCACGCCGATATCGTCGTGACGGCGGGCGAAACCCAGATCGAGACCCGCCTCCGGGAATGGGTCGCCCGCCTCCTTCCCATTGAAGAGTGAGCACCATGAGTGCCGAGCCCCCGGAAATTATCTTCGTCCGCCGAGCGCTGCATCGCAGGACAGAGGAACCGCATACCGGTGTCTGGAAGATCGCCTACGCCGACTTCATGACGGCTATGATGGCCTTCTTTCTGGTGATGTGGCTGATCAACGCTACCGACCAGAAGACGCGTGAGGCAGTCGCCAGCTACTTCAACCCGATCAAGCTTGCCGAGGCGACCGTCGACAAGAAGGGCCTGCGCGACCCATTGGAAACCGAGAAAGAAGGCAAGCCCGACGGCAAGGATCAACGGTCGGCGGTCGAAAGCGTCGACGAGAACCTCAAGGGGTATAGCGAGACGCTCGACAAGCCAAACGAGCGCAAGCCGCGCTATTCGGAAGCTGCGCTGTTCGAGGATCCCTACGCGGTATTGGCCGCCCTGGTTGCCGGTTCCGAGCCCGATCAATCGGCCGACAACGTCGGCGCCTTCGAAACGCTCGGCCAGTCGGGCGAACCCGGCCTCAATGGCGGGGACGCCCAACGCGATCCCTTCGATCCGGTCTACTGGAAGATGTCGCGAACCCCCAAGCCGCAGGACGGCGACGAAAATGGCGGCACCACTGTTGCCGCCGACAAAGCCTTTGAAACTCCGGTTGGCGCGCAGCCTACCCCGGCCAAGCCCCAGGTCGACGCAAAGGCGGAAGCCAAGGAGGCCGCAAAGCCCGCCGCCGTTGCCGAGCCGCCGGTCGATCAATTGCAAAAGCTTGCGACCGCGCCAATGCCTCCGCCGCCTGCCCCGATGGCTGCTCTCGATGCGGCCAAGAAAGCTGCGGAGACAGCCAACGCCACGACGACGGCGAACACGGAGCTGGGAAAGCCGACCCGCACCGCTGAGGAGGAGAAACTCGCAGCGGGCCCCTTGCCTGCCCAAGTCGAGATCGCCCAGACCAAATCGGGCGCCGACGCCAAGACCCTCGGCCATGACATTCAGGCTGCTGTCGGCAATATCGGCCCGACGCCCGGCATTGAAGTCAGCGCTGCGCCCGAAGGCCTGTTGGTCACGCTGATGGACGAGCAGAAATTTGGCATGTTCGCCGTCGGTTCGGCCGAACCGGAGCCGGAACTTATCCGGACCATCGACGCCATCGGCAAGCTGATCGAGAAGCGGCCCGGCAAGATCGTGGTGCGCGGCCACACTGACGCCCGGCCGTTCCGCAGCAAGGACTATGACAACTGGCGGCTCTCTACCGCCCGCGCGCATATGGCTTACTACATGCTGGTGCGTGGTGGCGTTCCCGAGACGCGCTTCGAAAAGATCGAGGGCTATGCCGACCATTGGCTGAAGAACGCCGGCGATCCCGAGGCGCCGGAGAACCGCCGCATCGAGATCCTCATCAGGGAGACGCCAACGTGATCCGCCGCGTCCTCTTCCTCGTCTCGCTGTTGGCCGCAGGTCCGCTTGCCGCGGCTGACGCAACGGCCGACGCCCTTCAGCCTTTTGAAATGGTGCGCACGCTGCAGATGTTGCAGGCGCAGATCGCTGGCGGCAACGCCGCCGCGGTGGCTGCCCAGCGCGAGCTGCTCGTCGTCATGGAGGGGAAATTCCTCGCGGCCGATCCCGCCATCTGGCAAGATGGGCGCAATGCGCGCGCCGCCGTTACCTACACACTCTCCGGCGGCAGCCCTCGGCTGATGCGCGGCCTTCTCGCGCGCACTCCACCCATCGCCGTCGAGACCAATCTCGCCGCGGGCGCGCTCGCCTACATCGAGAACCGCGAGGACGAAGCCCGCAAGGATCTGTTGCCGCTCGATGCCCGTTCGCTGCCTATGTCGCTCGGCGGCCAGGTGGCATTGGTCCAGGCCGGCCTGGTCGCCCGGGAGGATCTGGGCCGGGCGATTCATTTGCTCGACGATGCCCGCCTGCTGATGCCGGGAACTCTGGTCGAGGAGGCGGCGTTGCGTCGCGAGGTGTTCCTGGTCGCCCAGAAGGGCGATCTCGACCATTTCGAATTTCTGTCCCGCCAATACCTCCGTCGCTTTGGTACCTCTATTTACGCAGAGGATTTCCGCCAGCGCTTCGCCACAGCCATCGCCCGGCTCGGCATCGCTGATGGCGACGATCGCTTTCCCCGCCTCGAGGCAATTCTGAAATCCTCCGACCCCGAGAACCAGCGGGCGCTGTTTCTGCAACTGGCTCAGGCAGCCGTCGTGCACGGCAAACTCACAACGGCACGCTCGGCGGCGGCCGACGCGGCCAAGCTGTCCCCGCTCGGCGGCGGCGATGCCATGCGGGCCGGCCTTTATGACGCAGCAGCCTCTATCGTTGCCGGCAACGACATCGCCGATGTGGCCAAGCTCCTCGGCAACCTCAATCGCCGTCAACTCGCAAGGCGAGATGCCGATCTGCTGGACGCCGCCGTCGCAGTCGCGGGCGCCGTTGGCGAGGTGCCCACGGTGCCAACCCCACTCGATCCTGTTCCGGTCGTCAGCGCCGACGCCAAGCGCGGCGATACCTGGGTGACCGACAATATGCGGACCGCCGAAGCGGACCTTGCGGCCGCTGACGCCCTCCTGGAAAAGGCAAGCAGCCCATGACCAGAATCGACACGCCGCTGGCGTCACCTGCCACCGATAAACCGGCTGACAAGGCGATCGGCAAAGTCACGTCCAAGGGTGGCGACAGCCGCCAAGCTGCCTTCCGATCCCTATTGCGACAGCTCGGTGGCCACGAAGACAACGGCACCGGGACATCCGGCAAGGAACCGAAGACGCTTTCGGACGACGCCGCGCCGCGTGGCCTGCCAACAGTTCGCCGTCGGGTCGAGTCCAAGGACGACAAGGCAGCCGAGACATTACCCGAGAACAATATCGCGGCGGAGCCCGTGGAGCAGATCGCCTCGGGTGAGCCGGTGCGCGCTTGGCAGACCATTCTCGGTGAATGCTCGGTGGATCGCCGGGAGCAGCCCGCCGCGACCGTCGACCTCACTGCGCTGATTTCGGCCCGAGCGGGGGACACCAACGTATCGGCCGGCTCACCGGAGAAAACGGCGCCCACTGCATCCGATCGTCCCGGTCGGCCGGTTGGCGCGGCGCTTCCGTCGACTGCCGGCCTCAATCTTATGCGCGGCGATGCAGTTTCCCCGGCGACGACCGACACGGTCGATCCATTCGCAGCTCTATCCTCACTTCTGGAGAAGGCGAACGACACCGTAACGGAACCGGAAACAGCTGATATGGCGCCCATCAAGATGTCGATCGTTACCCGCGAAACACATTTCGAACCGGTTGCGCGCCTGTCACCAGTGCAGCAGATCGTCACAGCGGTCGGTGAAGAACTCGTCGCTGCCAACGCATCTGCTCCAACGGAAGCCGCCCCACAGTTGACCGAACCGTCGCGCCACACCGCCGGGCCACTCAAGGTACTGCATATCAAGCTCGAACCGGAAGATCTTGGCGCCGTCGTCGTCAAGATGCGGCTTGTCGACAGATCGCTGGAGCTCGAGGTTGTGGCCTCCCGGCAGGAAACCGCCGATCTCCTTGCCAAGGACAGGGACATGCTGACAAGGGCGTTGCGCGGCTCCGGCTACACGACAGATGTGGTCGCAATCACCGCCTCGACGACACCCGACAGCAGCCAGATGACGGGTGACAATCGAAGTGGCGCCCAAACATCGTCCGGTCATCCCGGCGCGCAGGCGGGCGGTAATCGAGGCTCGAACGATCCCGCTGGCAGTGGCGGCCGGCCGCCGGCCCGCCCCCAGCCGGGAGAAGGAGTGAACCATGAAGAAAGCGGCGCTGGCCGTTCTGGCGGCGATCTCTACCTTTAGCCCCATTGGCCGTGCAGCCGCCGAGGAGCTGACCATTTGCGAACGCGAGATGCGGGCGGCGGCCGCCGAATTCGGCATTCCGCTCGGCGTGCTCTACGCCGTGGGCATGACCGAGAGTGGCGGCAAGAAGGGATTGCAGCCGCTGGCCATGAACATTGCCGGCAAGCCCTATGTCGCTTCGAGCCTTACCGACGCCCTCGCCCGTTTCCAGAAAGAAAGGTCCCGCGGCGTCAAGCTCATCGATCTCGGCTGCATGCAGATCAACCAGCACTATCACGGCGAACGCTTTGCCTCGGTGGCGGAAATGTTCGACCCGCACAAGAACGTCCAATATGCCGCCCGCTTCCTCAATGAGCTGCGCGCCCGCCACGACACTTGGACGATGGCCGTTGCCCGCTATCACGCCGGCCCGAATAACAATCCGGCCCAAAAGCAGTATGTGTGCCTTGTCATCGGCAATATGGTACGGAGCGGCTTTGGCGCCTGGACGGCTAATTCAGCCGCCTTTTGCGGCAAGAAGGCTGGCTGAGTCAGAAGGCTACTTGTACGTACATCTACATAGTAAACGAGTGACGGGACTTGACCGGCAAGCCTATCGGCGTATACATGGATACCATTATGAATAGAAAATGAACGTCATTGGCAACAGTACATAATTTTATGGAATTTTTCGATATTTAATTGCGGCGTTTGTCAGACAAATTCGAATAATAGCGTTTCCAGATACATAATCACATATCCAGAAGCATGCCAGATACATATGGCAACAAGTTGACCAATGTCCACTTCTCAACCTAGCTTATCCCCGACGTTGATCTTTACCCACAGGTCGATTGACGGGGAATGTGAGCTATGTTCGTTATCATTGATGACCGGAAGATTGTAACTTCCGGCTACGCGTCAGGATTTGAACGTGAAGGGGTTTCCTCGATCGGCTTCCGATCGCCGGAGTTCCGAGACTGGATGGGGGCCGCACCTGACAGCGACCTATTGACCATCGAGGGCTTTTTGCTGGGCAATTGCGAAGACCGTCAGTCGGTGCCGAAAATCATCCGTGAGAGATGCGGTGCCCCTCTGATCGCCTTCAGCGACGTTCCCAGCCTCGAGCAGACGTTGAATCTGTTTGCCGTCGGCGTCGATGACGTCGTTCGGCAGCCGGTCCACATCCGCGAGATCATTGCCAGGGCCGGTGCCATCCAGCGCCGGACCGGTAGCCAGACCGACGATTGCCGGATCATCGGGTCGATGCGCGTCTTCTTCGACGGTCGCGACCCGGAAGTGAACGGCGAGCCTTTCGTGCTGCCGCGCCGAGAGCGTCGGATTCTGGAATACTTAGTGCGCAATCAGAACAAGCGCGTCACTAAGGAAAAGATCTTCGGATTCGTCTATGGCTTCTGCAATGAAGAAGTCGAGGAGAGCGTGATCGAGAGCCACATCAGCAAGCTGCGCAAGAAACTGCGGGCACGCCTGGGCTTCGATCCGATCGACTCCAAACGCTACGTCGGCTACATGCTGGAAAACGGCTGAGCCATCCCCATCGGCGGCAGTCCCTGGATTGCCGCCGATCGTGGCATTATTGGCAGCGAATGAGGCGGCGTTTGTAGAATCCGATAACGACGCTCCGATCATGTGCCTTTAACGTGTAACGCACCCAGTATCTTGCAGCGATTTTCGGCTTTGGCGACCGTCGCCAATGGTCATCGGCTGCAAAGTCTTTTCACATCAATTCCCACGCGCGAATGGCTCGCTTCCTAAGCTGAGATTCCGATCCTGGCACAGTCAGATCGGACGCGGGAGTTCACTGTATTTTTGAGACGTCAGGTTGTGAAACGAGAGTTTCGCGCATCGAGTCACCATTGGCCTGTTTCTGCTAAAAGAAAAGCCAGGCCAATACCTTGTTTTGAGTTCAATCAGAGCGCATATTTAAATCTAGTTGAATTGGAAAACATGGCTTGGCGGCAACATTTGTCGCTATTTTCTTTCGAATTTCTATCTTGAATGCATGCGCCATGCGGCGTCGCATTTTGTCCCACTTGGTGCCCGGAATGCCCTCCACCCTGACCGCGCATGCGCTCGCGGCCCGGGCATTTGGGCTGAGGTGGGCATAGCCTGGCAAGGCAATTGCCGTTCGCGGAGGCCCAACCATGGCTAATCGTACCACGCAGACGATCGTCCATTTTATGCACGCCTTTCTCCTGCCAGGCTTCAACAAGCCTTTGGCGGCGGGGGATTATCGTATTGACCATGAAGAGGAATCGATCGAAGGGCTCTCCAGTATGGCGTGGCATCGTATCGGTTCGTTCATTCATCTGCCCGCAATCGGCGTGGAAAGCGCGACGCATCAGATGGTGCCGATCAATCCATCGGACCTCAACGCCGCGTCTGCGAAAGACAGCAAGCAGCCGTGAACACCTTCCCGCCCTCGTTTGTTCGGCCAACGCAGGGCTCGTCGCCAGAAGCGGCGTAGCGAATGACCACCATTGACATCAATGGCTCTCGAAGAAGGATATCAACCATGGCACTGGCCTTTCCCAATCCGAGCCGCAATTACGACGAGGCGCGCCACGGCGTGCGCTTTTCCGGTCATGACGGCATGTTCGAAATATCGTTTCTCGTCGAAGCAGCGGTACTTTCGAAACACCAGCCACAGCAAACGCCCCTGTCGGAGCAGCAGTATCTTTCAGTTTTCGACGCAATGCGTTCTTCCATTCAGGAGGCGGCAAGCGAAATGTATTCCAGCCACCGCCGCCCGACCAACACCCTCACAATCACTAATTTCCGATAGGCGGTGACAATGCTGATTCGATACGGTTACGAGATCACCCTCACCTGCCCACAACCAACCGCGCTGGTCTGCCTGCTGTCGCTCCATGAGGATCGCGCTGCCGACGTCAGGGTACCTGAAACGACCTTCACCAACCCGGACGTGCCTGTGTCGACCTATCTCGACCTTTTCGGCAATCGCTGCCGAAGACTTGTCGCACCAGCTGGTGATTTCATGATCTGGGGCGACGCGACTATCGAAGATGACGGCGCCTTGGATGCACTCGTTCCAGAGGCCCGGGAAACGCCGGTGCAGGATCTGCCCGACGAATGCCTGGGCTACCTGATGGGCAGCCGCTATTGCGAAACGGATCGTCTCAGCCAGATCGCCTGGGATCTATTCGGAAAGCTTCCGCCTGGCTGGAGCCGTGTGCAAGGGGTTTGCGACTTCGTGAATGCCCACATCCGTTTCGACTATATGCAGGCTCGGGCCACCCGCACTGCGTTTGAAGCTTTTCACGAACGCGTCGGGGTCTGCCGCGACTTCGCACATCTGGCGGTAGCTTTCTGCCGGTGCCTCAATATTCCCGCACGCTATGTGAACGGCCATCTGGGTGACATTGGGGTTCCTGTTGTCGATCCCATGGATTTCAGCGCCTGGATCGAGGTTTTCCTGGATGGGGCCTGGTATACGTTCGACCCGCGCAACAATAAGAGGCGGATTGGCAGGATTGTCATCGCGCGTGGGCGGGACGCCGCCGATGTTCCTCTCATCAACTCATTCGGCCCGCACGTTCTGAAATCCTTCCGCGTATGGACCTACGAGGTGCCCGCGCCGCTGTAGCCATAAATTTCATCCGCTACGGCGACAACGCGAGGGCACTTTGATGATCGAGAGCCTATCCAGACTCCCGAAAGTGCCTGCTGATCGACTGGCCAGGCCCTTTATGCGCTTCCTGCGCATCGAGGCCATGGCCGGCGCCGTCCTGTTGCTAAGCACTCTTTTGGCGCTGGCGCTTGCCAACTCTCCATGGTCGGTTCCGTTTCTCGCCCTCTGGGATACGCATGTCGGTATCCTGCTTGGCAGCATTGAAATCTCCCGGTCGCTGAAACACTGGATCAACGATGGGCTGATGACTCTGTTTTTCTTCGTCATCGCGCTGGAACTGAAACGGGAGCTGGTGCTCGGCGAGTTGCGTGATCTGCGGGTCGCGGCCCTACCCGTTGCCGCGGCGATCGGAGGGATGATCGCTCCGGTCAGCGTGTTTCTTCTGGTCGTCGATGGCGGACCGGGCAAAAGCGGCTGGGGCACCGTGATGTCGACAGACACTGCCTTCGTCATCGGTTGCCTTGCCGTTCTCGGGTCGCGCATTCCTCAAAATTTGCGATTGTTCCTGCTTTCATTGGCTATTTTCGATGACGTCGGTGCCATCCTCGTTGTGGCTGTCGGCTATGGCGGCCATCCGAACTGGCTGGCTCTTGGCGCCGCTGGACTGGGACTGATGACCGTGGCCACCATCGCGCGCCTCGGCGTTCGTGGTCTTCCTGTCTATTTCGCCCTAGGGGGTGGAATTTGGCTGGCTCTCGATGTCTCGGGCATCCACGCCACTTTGACCGGTGTCATCCTCGGGTTGATGACGCCGGCGCGAAGCTGGGTGAGCGACAGGCGGTTGCACGCCATCCTCAGTCGGGTCATCGCCTACCCGCCCGGTAACCACTGGAGCGGAGACAGAACCGCTCGCCGTGATCTGCATCGAGCCGGTATCGCAACGCGCGAAGCGCTGTCCCCCATCGAGCGCCTTGAAATAGCTCTCCATCCTTGGGTGGCGTTTGCAATCCTACCTCTGTTTGCCCTGGCCAATGCCGGAGTTCCTGTAAGGGGCACGGAGTTCGACCCGAGACTCACGACAGCAATCTTCGCCGCTTTCGTCATCGGCAAGCCGGTCGGCGTGATTTTGTTCAGCTACGTAGCCGTGAAATCGCGGCTGGGTATTCGTCCGAGCGAACTGTCCTGGGGGCTGTTGGCCGCGGGAGGATTGCTGACCGGCATTGGCTTCACGATGGCGCTATTCATTGCTGATCTTGCCTTCGAAGCAGCGCTTCTAAACTCGGTCAAGCTTGGTGTTCTCGGCGCGTCCGTCATCTCGGCAGCCATGGGGTTGGTTTTACTGACTTGGCTCACGTCAGCCGGACGAAGCGCCGCGCGGACATGAGCGGGAAATGCCGGTGCCTCGACGGCTTATCGTCTCACTTCCGTCCAATTGGCGAGCCGTTCGGCAGCTGTGCGGGCTTCCGCTTCCCTAATTGACAGCATCCCAGCCATTTTCTCCCGATATGCGGCCAGGATCGTTGTTGGCGCGCTATCTGGTGACCCTGCGCTGAAAGGCGGCGCGGGGGCATACTCCAGTCCAAGCTGGATGGTCTGGGCTGCTGCCTCACCCGCAATTTCGGCCAGCACGGTAAGGGCAAAATCAATGCCGGCCGTCACCCCTCCTCCGGTGATGACATTTCCGTCGCGCACGACCCGCCCTTCGTCGACGATCGCACCGTATAACGGTAGCAAGTAGCGCCACGCCCAGTGACAGGCTGCGCGGCGCCCTTTCAATAGGCCCGCCGCACCCAGGATGAGCGAGCCTGTACATACTGAGGTGACGTAACGCGCCTCCAGCGCCAAGCGCCTTACGTCTCCGATGAAAGCCGTGTCCAGCGCGACGGTGGTCGCATTTGCGCCTCCTGGCACACAGATCAGATCGCAGGCCGAGATATTTGCCAGCCGCTGGGTTCCGGCAAACGTCAGCCCCTCGCTCGGCACATCTCCCCCCGCGGCACTGGCAACGGTCACCTCGCTTTTTGGCATGCGTGAGAAGAACTGGTACGGCCCAGTGAAATCGAGCTGGGTCATGCCTGGATAGATGGCAAAGACGATGCGGAATGGCTGCTCGGTCATGGTTTTCTCTCCCTTTTCGCTTGCCCGATTATGCCCAAGCGAGCAGTGTGAAAAAATGACGGTGATCCCTCCTTTCCAGCCAATGACCAAAAACATCGCCATCTTTCTTTACGAAGACTTCCAGCTCCTCGATGCGTCCGGACCCATCGCGGCATTCGAGATTGCCGGCCGCGTAAGGCCGAACTTCTACCGGCTGACAATCATGTCGATTCAAGGTGGGCTAGTCAGGAGTTCATCCGGAGCCTCGATCGACAGCGTCGCAGCCGACACCGTAGCGCCTGTCGACACACTGATCGTGTCGGGTGGCAACGGCAGCCGCACCGCCATGCAGTGTCAGGACCAGATTTCCTATTTGCGCGGTTGTGTAGCCGAGGTCAGGCGGTTGTGCAGCGTTTGTTCGGGCGCATTTCTGTTGGCGGCGGCAGGGTTGCTCGATGGCAAGCGGGTAACAACCCATTGGGGCCGGGCAGAGCAGCTGCAACAGCTATTTCCAAAGGTTCGGGTTGAGATCGACCGCATCCACATCCGCGACGGCAATATCTGGACTTCGGCGGGAATCAGCGCGGGAATCGACCTTGCCCTCGCGTTGATCGCAGACGATCTCGGTGACAAAGTCGCCCGGCGAGTGGCGCAGGAAATGGTGGTCTATTATCGCCGACCGGGTGGTCAGTCGCAATTTTCCGCGCTGGCCGACTCGGGTGGTGATGCCACGATCTTTTCTCCGCTGTTCGACTGGATGCGTGCCAATCTGGCGGAGCGACTGACCGTCGAGCGACTTGCGGAACGTATGGCCATGAGTCCGCGCAACTTCTCCCGTAGTTTTCGGAAGGTAAGCGGGATCAGTCCCGCCAAGGCGGTTGAACGTATCAGATTGGAAGCCGCGCGTGAGCGGGTTGAAAGCTCTCGCGAACCCATCGAACAAATTGCCAGGGCGACTGGATTTCGCGATCCGGAGCGAATGCGTCGAGCGTTTTTGCGAAGTTTCGGGCAACCACCGCAAGCGATAAGGCGAGCTGTTGCCTAACCCAGTTGTGCCATGCCGTGCCTGAAATGTCGGATTTTGCCAGTAACGCTCAACGGTCGAGCTGGACTGTCATAGCCACGGGGCTGGCGGACGGAGTGAGATTCGAACTCACGGAGGGCTTGCACCCTCGGCGGTTTTCAAGACCGCTGCCTTAAACCACTCGGCCATCCGTCCTGCGCTTGCCTGCGCGGCGCGCAACATGTCGATTTTTCGTCGTCTTGGCAAGGGATTCGGCTTGCCTGCGACCGCCTATCCCACGGCTCAGTCGCGCGAGCGAAGCAGCCTTGCCTTTTCGCGGTTCCAGTCGCGTTCCTTGGTCGCCTGCCGCTTGTCGTGCAGCTTCTTGCCTTCGGCCACCGAGATCTCGCACTTGGCCATGCCGCGCTCGTTGAAATAGAGGCGGAGCGGCACGATGGTCATGCCCTGACGCTGGATCGAGGTGATCATCCGGTCGATCTGTTTGCGATGCAGCAGAAGTTTGCGCGGCCGCCTCAGCTCGTGATTGAAACGGTTGCCCTGAAGATATTCAGGGATGTGGGCGTTGTAGAGGTAGACATCGCTACCGGCGACCCCAACATAGGCCTCACCGAGGTTGATGCGGCCGGCACGCAGGCTCTTCACCTCCGTGCCGACCAACATAATACCTGCCTCGAGCTTCTCGCCGAGGGCATAGTGATAGCGAGCCGCCCGGTTGTCGGCGACGATCTTCTTGTTTGGATCCGCTTTTTTCTTCTGCGCCATCACCTTGCCATCCGTCAGCTCAAAAGGCCGGCGTGTTCGAGCGCTTTACGCAGCGCCGTTTCCGTCGACGGCGCCACCGGCACCAGCGGCAGACGCAACTCGTTTTGCATCTTGCCGATCAGAGACAGGGCATATTTGGCGCCCTGCGGGTTAGGCTCGATGAACAGAGCATGATGAAGCGGGTAGAGCTTGTCCTGAATGGATAGTGCTTTCGCAAAATCCCCCGCAAGGCAAGCGGTCTGGAACTCGGCGCAAAGGCGCGGCGCGACGTTGGCCGTCACCGAGATGCAGCCGTGGCCACCGTGGGCCATGAAGGCCAACGCCGTTCCATCCTCGCCCGAAAGCTGGATGAAGCCAGGGCCCATCGCATGGCGCTGAGCGGAGACACGCTCGACCTTGGCCGTGGCGTCTTTGACGCCGACGATGTTCTGGAGCTCGTTGAGCCGGGCCATCGTCTCCACAGACATGTCGATCACCGACCGGCCAGGGATGTTATAAATGAAGATAGGCAGGCCGACCGCGTCATTGATCGCCTTGAAGTGCCGGTAAAGGCCTTCCTGGTTCGGCTTGTTATAGTAAGGCGTGACGACGAGAAGCGCGTTCGCCCCCGCCTTCTCGGCGAACTGGGCGAGGTCGATGGCTTCGGCCGTGTTGTTCGAGCCCGCGCCGGCAATCACCGGCACACGACCAGCCGCAACCTTTATGCAGGCCTCGACCACCCGTTTGTGCTCGTCATGGCTGAGCGTCGGGCTTTCACCCGTGGTTCCAACCGGAACCAGGCCGTGGCTGCCTTCCGTGACCTGCCAATCGACGAACGCCTCGAAGGCGTTCCAGTCGATGGCGCCGTCGCGGAAGGGCGTGACGAGCGCAGTGATCGATCCCTTGAACATGATCCCTCTTCATGATGGACTGGGCGAGATGCGAAAGTGCACCCCGGTCCGCAGCCGGCGGACAATAAGGCGAGGACGGGCGAAGGACAACAGCTCCGCCAGCCTTTGTGGAAATTTGCCACAAAGCCGTGTCACAAATTCGGTCCACCCTCCCCTCTGTCGGCGGCGTCAAGGTTTCCTCAACAAAATGGCGACATCTTGAAGTTAATTTTCAATTGATGAGGGTTGCCATGCTCAAGACGCCTTCGCTCGTTGCCGCGCTGATCATTGCCTTGCCGGCCATGTTGTCGGAGCCGTCGCCTGTCCTTGCTGCTCCCGCAGATATCACCGGCGCACTGCCGAGCCTATCGCAAAGCAGCGTCGAAGGGTTGCGCTCGGCCCTCGACGCCCTCGATTCCAAAAACCTTACCGGTGCTTTGGCCTTGGCCGCCGGTCTGCCGGAACTCGATCGAGACATCGTCACCTGGATGGCCATCCGGCGTGGCACCGAAGGGCTAACGCCGGCTACCATCACCGATTTCGCCCGCCGACGGCCCGACTGGCCTTCTGTGGAGTTGATGCGTCGGCGCGCCGAGCAAGCCCTCACGGATATGAACCTGACCCCGGCCGACGAGGTCGCGGCCTATGCCGGTTCCGCGCCAATCTCCGACAAGGGAACGAAGTCGCTCGCCCGCGCGCTGATCACCCTCGGTCGTACCTCCAACGCCTCGGTGCTGCTTGGCGCCTGGTGGGCGCGCGAGGCACTGTCGCCGGCCGACGACAAGGCGGTGATCGCGGAGTTCGGCAAGGTGCTGACCCGCGCCCAGCATAAGGCGCGCTACGACATGCTGATGTATGCCGATCGCGTCACCCAGGCAGCGGCACTCACACCGTACCTGCCGGACGGTTATGCCGCTCTTGCCACGGCTCGCACTGCCGTGCTGCGCGGATCCTCCGACGCCGGCCGCAAGCTTGACGCCGTACCGAAAACGGTGCGCAAGGATCCGCTCTACGCCTTCACTCTGGCCGAGTGGCACCGCCGCGCCGATCGTCCGGAGGAAGCGGCCAAAGCCATTCTATCCGTCGATGCCAAAGCGACCCTCGCTCATGGTGACGAGTGGTGGGTGGAGCGGCGCATCGTTTCGCGCGACCTCGTGGAAAAAAACAGCCCTCGTCTTGCCTATAAAGTCGTGGCCAGTCAGGCCGGTGGCAGCGAGATGACGCTTCAGGAAGCTCATTTTCACGCCGGCTGGTACGCGCTACGCTTTCTGAAGGACCCGCAATCGGCGTTGCGGCATTTCGGCGAACTCGAGAAGATTTCGCAAAAGCCGATTTCGCGGGCTCGCGCCAACTATTGGATCGCCCGTGCCGAAGAAGCGGCGGGTCGCGCAGCCAACGCTCGTACCCGGTACGACCGCGCCGCCGACGATGAGTTTACTTTCTATGGCCAGCTCTCTCGCGTGAAGCTCGGCCTGCCGACCCTCGGATTGCCGCCGGCACCGAAGCCCACTGACGCCGATCGGGCGGCCTTTGCGCGCACCGACCTTGCCCGTGTGCTGGTGCAGTTGCTCAGGACCGGTCGGGAAAGTGACGCCAACCTGCTCTATCTGGAACTGGCGAAGACACTCCCCACCGGGGGGCAGGTGGCATTGCTTGCCAGCTTTGCCGAAAGCCAGGGCGACCATCGCCTGGCCCTGCAAATCGGCAAGCTCGCCGCCGACCGGGGGCTCGGCGCCGAACGCCTCGCCTTTCCGCTTGATGCCATTCCTGAAAGTGCCCGCCACCAGAAGCTGGTGGAAACGGCTATGGTCTACGGCATTGCCCGCCAGGAGAGCGCTTTCGACCCAGGCGCCCGCTCGGCGGCTGGCGCGCTCGGCCTTCTCCAGCTGATACCGACAACGGCTGCCAATACGGCAAAGGCGATCGGCGTCAAGTTCTCCAAGGATCGCCTCACCAGCGATCCCGGCTACAACGCCACGCTGGGCGCCGCCCATCTGCGCGAGCTGTTGGACGAGTTCGGCGGTTCTTATGTCCTGACCTTCGCCGCCTACAATGCGGGCAAGAGCCGCGTCAGGGAATGGGTGCAACGCTTCGGCGACCCACGCAACCCCGGCGTCGATCCGGTCGACTGGATTGAAAGCATCCCCTATGGCGAGACGCGAAATTATGTGCAGCGGGTGTTGGAGAACATCCAAGTCTACCGCGAGCGTCTCGACGGTTCCCGCCTTGCCATTGTAGAGGATCTGCGACGCGGCAAATAAATGCCGCGCCGAGTCCCTCGACCGAAGCTATTCGTCGTCGCCACCACCGCCGGAATCGTCACCACCGGAGGAGTCCTCGCCACCACCGGAATCATCGCCGCCGCTAGAGTCTTCCTCCACCGCGGAGTTGTCCTGGGCGGGCTCCTCATAGCTTTGATCGCCGCCTCCCTCGTCGCTGGAAGCGCCCTCGTCGCTAGCTGCCCCATCATCGCCAGCAGCCCCCTCGTCACTCGAGAAGCAGTCGGCCGGTGGATTATCGCCAGCGCAAGCATCGCTCCCTTCGTCCGACGCATTGGCGTTGTCGTCCGACACGCCGCTATCATCGGGAGAGGCCTCGTCCCGAGGCTGTTCATCAGGATTTGCTTCGTCGGGCGTGGCTTCATCCTTGGACTGCTCGTCGGGAACCGCTTCATCTTGGGCGGTCCCGTCATCGGCGGGTGTGGTTGCGCAATCTTGTGACGGATTGTCGGCGGCGCAGCTGTCATCGCCCGGAAGTGCTTCATCAGCGCCCTGCCCAGCCCTGTCCGGCTGGTTGGCGGTGTCGCCATCCGTCTTCGGTGCCTCATTGGCATCGGCGGGTTGATCGGCTTCCGTATCAGGGGCGACGGCGTCCGGCGCCGGCGCCTCGGTGGCAGCCGACTCCTCGGTGTCGATCTCGGTCTCGACGCTATCGAGCGTCTGACGCTCGTCGGACGATTGGTACAGGCTCTCCGCCTCCGCGCCGACACTGACGCCAGAGGTCTCGACCTCCGTTTGAGCCGCGGTGAATTCCTCTTCGGTCAGACCGAACTCGTAGCTGTCGGAAACCTCGACCGTCTCTTCGTAGGACGTCCAGGAATATTCCTCGTAGTAGGAGACGGACTCGCTATAGAAATACTCCGTCTCCGAGGAGATGCTCTGCCATGACTCGCGATAATCGGCGGCATAGGTCGGCTCATAGGCCGCATAATATTCGTATGCACCAGCGTAGTAGCCATAAACCTCGGCCATCAGCATGGACGCATACCAAAGCTGATCGGCTTGGCGGCTCGCCGCGTCTGCTTCCTTGAGGAGTGCCAACAGGTGGGCTCTCTGCGCCGCCGCGCGCCGGTCGCCCTTCTGGCTCTCGCCGCGCCGCATTAATTCGTGGCGCATATGACTGATCTTGCGGGCGCTCGTCGCTGACTGTTTGCCCGACTTTCGCGACGCACCGACATCGACGACCTTGAGATAAGTCTTCCACAGAACGTTGAGTGACTTGAGAGAGTCGGCAATGTGCTGGTCGCGGATCCCAGACAGCTGATAGGCACTATCGAGCTTGGCGAGCGCGGTTGCCACTTTCGGCAGGGCGGCCCCCATCTTGCGATTGTCACGCGCTTTGCTGGCAACTGCGACGTCACGATAGGCATTGGCGACGTCGATCAACCCCTTCAAAAACGGCGCCGATCTGCCGCGCGATTCCTTGGGCAAGGCGGTATAGCTCTTGGAAATGACCGTAACGGCAACGCCTTGCCTGTCCAGAATCTGCGCCGCGGTGAGTTTCGCTGGCGCTTTCTGCGCGGCAGTAATGGCTTGAGCACTGCAACTCCCGGCGAGCGGTCCGCCTGCCAGAACGGCTGCGGACAGCATAAGAACTTTCACAAGACGTGCTAGCATACTTTTCTCCCAGATCGGCACGGGCCGACTCTGCTGGACCGTCCGTCGACAGGCATCCCCATGTCCCGTCGCCCCCTCGGTCAGTCGACGAAATCTTGCCGTCATCAGGCGGTCAAGCCGGCAGAATCGATTCATGAGCGGCGGCGATCGCGTGAAACGCGGCTTGTGGTTTGGACTGGCGAAAATATCACACATTGTTAAATAAGATGAATTGCATCCAGTTTTCGCAAAGCCAGCCAACGCCGCCAGCGATTCTGTTCACTGGAGCATCACCTCACTCGCCAAGCTGGGCGCCACCTTCACCGCCACCTGTTGTCTGGAGAGGATGGAAGCCACTGACGCCGAAGCGCTCGCCTGCCAAGTGGCGAGGGTATTTCACCCAAGCTGCGGCTGCGGGCAGCCCTGTCGCCCTGACCTCCATGGTTATGTGGATCGGATTCGCGGACGAAGTGTCGACTGTGGTCGTCACCTTGGTCGAAAGAGCGGTTCCGACCAGAACCCGGCGAAGGAAATTCGCAAGGAAATACATGGCGATTCCGCCAGTTTTCTATGCTCGGGATACCTGCCCGGCAAAAAGTCGAAAAAGGCCGCTTGACTTCGCCGGGGGCATCCCCTAATTCACCGCTCACCAACACGGAACGCGGCGCTGCCGACAAGACAGCGAGCGCAACGATACGGCCCAGCGGGGGTGTAGCTCAGTTGGTTAGAGTGCCGGCCTGTCACGCCGGAGGTCGCGGGTTCGAGCCCCGTCACTCCCGCCATTTCTTCAAAAGAGAATTTGAAATCATCGCTTTATGCGATGTTTTTCATTTTTGACTTTAGAAGAATTTATCCTTCGAAAATGCTTTTTTTGCACGGTGTCATGTCTCCGCATCGTTGATTGCGGAGACTTTGCGCGGCCAACAGCTCAGCCTCGTCCTGTCGTAAACACTGCTCATGCCGGTCGAACGAGGTGGCGCCGCGGTGTCGGCCAAGGGCGCCGGCTCCTCGGGAAAATCTTGCCAGAACCGGGCGATGTCGCGGCAAAACGCTTCGAAATGCATCTCAGAGGGCGTGACGCCAACGCGGAGGCCTATGGGCGAGCGAGGCTGAAGGTAAAGCCCGATTTTACTTGCCGCACCGGTACCTTTCCTGTATTAGCGCGCCATCGTTCAAGATGGACGATGCCCGGCTGGGGGCTGAACGGAAGGTGGCCGCGTCGCAAGGCGAGGTCTTTGATCCCGCAAAACGGATCGTCTTCCCGTGTCTCCGCTCTCGATCTCGTATCTGTGGAGCCTTTCGGAGGGTTCGCAGAGGCTTGGCGCCGGGTGGTCAATAGAACCGAGAAAGGCTGTACCGACATGGCGCTCTACGAGCACGTGTTCCTGGTCCGCCAGGACGTCTCCGCCCAGCAGGTGGAAACGATCGCTGACCAGTACAAGGCCGTCATTGAAAGCAATGGCGGCGCTGTGAAGAAGGTAGAGAACTGGGGCCTGCGCGCCCTTGCCTACCGCGTCAAGAAGAACCGCAAGGCTCACTACGTCCTGTTCAACCTCGACGCGCCGCATGCCGCCGTCGCCGAAATGGAACGTCAGCAGAGCCTCAGCGAAGACATTCTCCGCATCATGACCATTCGCGTCGATGAGCTTGAGGAAGGCCCGTCGGCCATGCTTCAGAAGCGCGATCGTGACGATCGTGATGGCGCTCCGGCCGGCCGTGGCGATCGTGGCGGTTTCCGCGGTGGCGATCGTGGTGGCCCGCGTCGTGACCGCGCGCCCCGTCGTGACGAAGCTGGGGATATGGAATAATCATGGAAATCACCTCTCTCCCCGCCGCCCGCCGTCCGTTCTTCCGTCGCCGGAAGACCTGCCCGTTCTCCGGCGCCAACGCCCCGAAGATCGACTACAAGGACGTGCGTCTGCTGCAGCGCTACATCTCCGAGCGCGGCAAGATCGTTCCCTCCCGCATCACTGCGGTGTCGGCCAAGAAGCAGCGCGAGCTCGCCCAGGCGATCAAGCGCGCCCGCATCCTCGGCCTGCTGCCGTTCATCATCAAGTGATGACGGGCGCCTGACGGCGCAATCTGAGACATCCGACGCCGCGATCATAGTCGCGGCGTCGTTACTGCAAAGTTGGGATGCGGCTATTCGGCTCGGCACCCCTAACCGCCCGGCGGCATAGGCCGTCGATCGAAGCATCGGTCGTCCTCATCGGCGATCGCGCGGGACAGCGAGATAAACGTGAACGGACTTCTTCTCGGCATCGCTGCGGGTGCTGCATCAGCCCTGCTTTTCGCGGCCGTCACAAGTGGCGGTGCCTTTGGCACGCCGCTGTTCTTCATGTCCGCGCTTCCCATTGCCATCGTCACGATCGGTTGGGGCACGTTTGCCGGCCTCGCCGCCGTGCTCGCGGGCTTTATTGGCCTAATGACCCTCGTGTCCTGGAAGGCGGCGCTGCTGCATGCCCTGGTGATCGCCGGTCCCATGGCTATCTACAGTTATCTCGTCTGTCTCGGTCGCCCCCTCGACGCCGAGGGCAAAAGCTTTGAGTGGTACCCGCTCGGCCGCGTGTTCATGGCCATGGTGCTGATCACCGCGGCCACCATAATCGGCGTCGGCGTGATCATCGGCTTCGACGTGCAGGCAACGGCTGGTGAAGTCGCCGACATGCTGGTCAGCATGGGGCAGACCTCCGGCGACCTGGGCGCGCCGACACGCGAAGACCTGCTGCCCGCCCTTCTCATCTACATGCGTCTTATGCCCCTGGCGCTGGCCATGTTCTGGCTGGTGCTGACCGCGTTCAATCTCTGGCTGGGTAGTCGTATTGTGCGCCTATCCGGACGCCTGAAGCGCACCGATGATTCTATCGCGGAAACGCTGTCTCTGCCGCTGTGGATGGCAGGCGTATTTGTCGCCGCCGCTCTTCTGGCAGGTGTCGACAATTCGCTTGGCCTTGTTGCCGGAGTTGTCGCGGGGTCGGTGGGAATGGGCTTTGCGCTGGTGGGCTTTGCCGTCCTGCACGTCGTCGTGCGCGGCAATCCGGCTGCACCGCTTATCCTCGGCGTCACCTACGGCGCCACCTTCGTCCTTTCCATCCCGCTCTTTCCACTGGCTATAGCCGGCATTCTCGACGGTCCATTGGGCCTTAGGGCCAAGCGACTCAACAAACGACCGGGTGCCTGACAGCCCCCGATCTCCCAAACGGCAGCAACGCCAAAACAACCATATTGGAGTACAGAAAATGAAGGTCATCCTTCTCGAGCGCATCGGCAAGCACGGCACCCTCGGCGAGACCATCAGGGTCCGCGACGGATTCGCCCGTAACTTCCTGCTGCCGCAGGGCAAGGCGCTGCGCGCTACCAAGGAGAACCAGGCCCGCTTCGACCGCGAGCGCGCCGCCCTCGAGGTCCGTAACGCCGAGCGTAAGTCGTCGGCCGAGGAGATCAAGGTCGGCCTCGACCAGCGCTCCTTCATCGTGGTCCGTCAGGCGGCCGAGACCGGCCAGCTCTACGGCTCCGTCGCCGCCCGCGACATCGTCGACATCCTGGCCGCTGCTGGTGAAACCGTCACCCGCGCCCAGGTGGACATCAACGCGCCGATCAAGAACCTCGGCGTCCACACCGTCGAGATCATCCTGCACGCCGACGTACGCGCCACCATCACCCTCAATATTGCCCGCTCTGAGGAAGAGGCCCTGCGCCAGGCCAAGGGCGAGGACGTCACCGCCAACGCCCGCGAGGATACCTTCGTTCGCGAAGTCAGCTCGGTGCTTGAGGACGAGGGCATGGACCGCGAGGAGCTCTGAGCCGCCTTCGGTTCTGAGTCTGCCGCTACAGATTGGCCCCGGGACCCAAATCCCGGGGTTTTTCTTGTCAAAACAATGGGCTGCCGATTCTCTTGCAAGGCTATTGGTCTGGGGCGAGAGTCAATAACCATCGTCGGGAAATTCGACTCCTTGTGAATAGTGGGAGTCCGCCACAACTGCCGCATCCTGACAGGACGGGGCTTGATACTGTCCCTTCTTCATCCATCAGCAGGAACCCGTCCGTCCCATGTCCACCATCCGCCGCGTCGAAGATCAGGCTACCGCGCTTACCCGTAGCGCACCGCATAATGTTGAGGCGGAACGGCAGCTGCTCGGCGCCATGCTGATGAACAACGAGACGTTCTTCCGCGTCTCCGACTTCCTCGAGCCGCCGCACTTCTACATCGAGCAGCACAAGGCGATCTACGAGAAGATCGGCCAGCTCATCCGCGGCGGCAAGGTCGCTTCGCCGATCACGCTGAAGACCTTCTACCCGGCCGACTATCAGATCGCCGAGATGCCGGTGACGCAGTATCTGCTGCGCCTCGCTTCAGAAGCGACCACCATCATCAACGCTGAAGACTATGGCCGCGTCATCCACGATCTTGCCGTCCGCCGCGACCTGATTCGCATCGGCGAGGACATGGTCAACATTGCCTTTGACGCACCGATCGACATGCCGCCGCGTGCCCAGATCGAGGATGCCGAGCGGCGGCTGTTCGGCATCGCCGAGAGCGGACGCTACGAGGGTGGTTTTCACACTTTCTCGGACGCGCTGCGCGAAGCGATTGACATGGCCGCCGCCGCGTACCAGCGCGACGGTCACCTGTCCGGCATAGCCACCGGCCTCAATGACCTAGATCGGACCATGGGCGGTCTGCAGCGGTCCGACTTGATCATCCTCGCCGCTCGTCCGGCCATGGGCAAGACATCGCTGGTCACCAACATCGCCTTCAACGTTGCCAACGCTTACGAAGCGGCTGAGCAGCCGGATGGCTCACTGAAAACAGTGAATGGCGGCATCGTCGGCTTCTTCAGTCTGGAAATGTCATCCGAGCAGCTGGCAACGCGTATTCTCGCCGAGCAGTCGGAGGTGTCGTCCTCCGATATCCGCCGTGGCAACATTGATGAAAACCAGTTTGCCAAGCTCGCCGCCGTCGCCCAGCGTATGCAGACGCTGCCACTCTACATCGACCACACCGGTGGCATTTCCATCGCCCAG
This sequence comes from Pleomorphomonas sp. PLEO, assembly GCF_041320595.1. Lineage (NCBI taxonomy): Bacteria > Pseudomonadati > Pseudomonadota > Alphaproteobacteria > Hyphomicrobiales > Pleomorphomonadaceae > Pleomorphomonas > Pleomorphomonas sp. PLEO. The sequence continues at coordinate 3,460,524 of NZ_CP166625.1, read as the reverse complement.
CTCGCTGCCCGCGCTCGCCGTCTGAAGCGCCAGCGCGGGCTCGACGTGGTCATCGTCGACTATCTTCAACTGTTGTCGGGTTCGTCAAAGTCCGCGCAGGGCGGCCGCGTGCAGGAAATCACCGAGATCACCACCGGTCTCAAGGCGCTGGCCAAGGAATTGGCCGTCCCGATCATCGCCCTCTCCCAGCTGTCTCGTCAGGTCGAAAGCCGTGACGACAAGCGGCCGCAGCTCTCCGACCTGCGCGAATCCGGCTCGATCGAGCAGGACGCCGACGTTGTGATGTTCATCTACCGCGACGAATATTACATGCAGTCGCGCATGCCCAAGGAAGGCACCGAGGACTTCTTCAAGTGGCAGACCGAGATGGACCGCGTCACCGGCAAGGCTGAGGTGATTATCGGCAAGCAGCGCCATGGCCCTACCGGTACCGTGCAGCTCGCCTTCGACGCTTCGGTCACCCGCTTCTCGGACCTCGCCAAGGACGATTATCTGCCCGAGCGCTTCGAATAACGGTCTTCCCATGAAAACCAAGGCCCCGGCTGCGCAAAGCTCCGGGGCCTTTTCTATTCAAGCCTCACCCGGCTTATTTCGCGGCCAGGAAGTCGCCCACTTCGAGCAACACGAACTCGTCGTCGTCGGCCTTATCGACGGCGCGGCCGGCCGAGTACGGCAGGTTGTTGTCATTGCCGACCACGATGTGCGTGGCGTCAACCACATCGACGTTCTCGATAGTGACGAAGGGCATAGTGTAGACGCCGTTTACGGTGCCCTGCTTGGCCCTGTTGTCGGGATCGGCGATATTCAGGAGATCGATGTAGCCGACCTTGCGCACGGCCTTGCCGACGTTGTCATCGCCGAAGGCTATCTTGTAGACGCGCTTGTGCTTGGCCGGCTTGTCGAAACAGGTCGGCTCGGGCTTGGCCGGATCGGCGCAGACCTTGTCGGGAAGGCCGGCACCGCCATCACGCTCGATGACCAATGCCGTGCCATCGTCGATCATGTTGAAATCGCCGATGTTGGTGCCGGCACCTGAGAAGGGATAGAGCCAGGAGCGGCCGGTCCAAGCCTTCTTGGCAACATCGAACTCGACAATGCGAGTGGCAGTCGCGCCGTCCACCTGCTCGAACTTGCCGTCGCCGAGATAGAGCGGACCTTCCAGAAGCCCATAGAGCTTGCTGCCGTCTTTCGATTGGGCCAGCCCCTCGAAGCCATTGGAGCGACGCAGGTTGAACGCTGGCAGTGGCTTGGTGGGATCGGCCGGCAGGCTCAGGGTCGGGTTGTCAGGCGACAGAACCGGCTTGCCGTCGACAAGCGTCGGCACTACGTCGGTCAGCTTGCCATCGGCGGTGACGTGGATGAGGTAGGGGCCGAGCTCTTCACCGAGCCAGAAGCCATCGCCGACCGGCTGGATCGACTCGATGTCGAAATCGGCGCCGGTCAGGTAGCGCTTGTCGGCGCCTTCCATGACGATCGGGAACGGCGCCACCTTGTCGGGATCGCTGAGGAAAACGGTGCCAAGGCGATCTACCGTACCGGACTGCCAGTCGAACTTGACATGATGCAGCATCAGCATGGCGTCGGTGGAGTTGGCCTTGCTGCCGAAGCCATTGTCGCTGAGGGTCCAGAAGGAGCCGTCGGCCATTGTCCTGATGCCGGAGAAGCCCTGCACGGCCTGACCATCAAACGGCAGGCCGAGGCCTGTTTTGCGAACACCATCGAGGCCAGGGACCGAGCCGAGCGTCGTGGCGCGCTTGCGGTCGGGCGTCGAGAATTTGCCGGCCTGCTTCAGAAATTCAGGCGCATCGGCTGGGGCAGCGATGATGGTATTTGCTGGCAGAATGGCCTGCGACACCAGGGTCGCCTTGAAGGCCGTTTCGTCGGCAAGTGCAAAGGCAGAGGATACGACGAGGGCGACGGACGCCAGGAGCAAAGTCTTCATCGGGCTCACCTGAAAAGGAATGGAGAAAGCCAGACCTTGTTAAGAAGCCCTGGTGTCAGTGGATTGACACGGTCGTGACGGTTCGATGATGCGGAATAAAGACCAATGAAAAGAAAAACCCCGGCAAAGCATCTTGCCGGGGTGATGATTTCTTCCGCCACGCCGCAACCGCGGCGTGGATCAGGTGAGCGGGCTCAGTTCTTCTTGGTCTCTTCCAGGAAGAAGCGGCCGAGCGGATTCTGGTCGAAATTCTCGATGTTGGCGCGGGTCACGTTGATATAGGGGCTGTAGTAGAGATCGATCCAGTTGACGTCGTCCTTGGCCATCTTCTGGAGGTCGATATACATCTGCTCACGCTTCTTGGGATCCATCTCGACACGCGCCGCCGCGACCAGATCCTTGACGGGCTGGCTCTTGTAGCGCGTCATGTAGTTCATGTTGCTGTCATCGCCCAGCGTGAACGTCGTCTTCTGGTCGGGGTCCAGAATATCGTTGGTCCAGTACATGACGGACAGATCGTAGGACCCGTCGATCAGCATGTTCCAGCTCTGGCTGGGATCGACCTTCTGCAGGTCGAGCGTGACGCCGGCCTTGGCCAGCATCTGCTGCATGAGCACGGCGATCTGTTCGTCGGCCTCATTGCCGGCGTTGACGACGTAGTTCAGCTTCAGATCGGACGCGCCGGCGGCGGCCAGCATGGCCTTGGCCTTTTCCGGGTCATAGGGGCGCTGGAGATTGTCGGCGTAGTGATAGAGGGCACCCTTCGGAATGTAGGAATAGGCGACTTCGCCAAGGCCGAAGGTAACCGCGTCGACGATCGTCTTCTTGTCGATCGCCATGTCGATTGCCTGCCGGACCTCTTTTTTGCCGAGCAACCCATGCGAATGGTTGATCAGCATGTGGTCTTCGCGGGTCGACGGGTTGAGAACGACCTTGAGGTTGGGGTCTTTCTGCAGTTCGGCGACACGGGAGAACGGGACGAACAGGGCAGTATCCAGTTCGCCAGCCTGAACCTTCAGCATGCGCGTGTTGTCGTCGGGAATCGAAATCCATTCGACGCCGTCGAGGCTGACATGGGCGGCATCCCAGTAGTTGGGGTTCTTCTCGAGGATGACGCGATCGCCACGGCGCCATTCCTTGACGGAGAAGGCACCCGAACCGATCGGCGCTTCGCCAAAGGCATCTTCGCCTTCCGACTCCAGTACCTTCTTCGGCAGTACGGAGACGTTTGGCAGCGCCATCGACGACAGGAACGGCGCCGACTGCGTCTTCAGCTTGACCACCAGCGTCTTGGGATCGGCGGCGGTTGCCGTATCGACCACCTTGAAACTATCGGCCCACAACGAGCCGGGATTGTCGCGGATACGCAGGATCGAAAAGGCGGCGTCGTCGGCGGTCACCGCGTCGCCGTTGGAGAACTTGGCGTCGCGCAGCTTGAAGGTATAGGTCAGGCCGTCGTCGGAAATCGTCCAGCTTTCAGCAAGGCCTGGGATCAGCTTGGTGCCGGACTTGTCGACGCGCACCAGCACGTCGAACACGTTGGAAAACACCCAGTTGTCGACGTTCTGCGCCGTTTTGATCGGATCGAAGGTCGTGCCGTCCTCGCGGCGGCCGATGGTCAGCACACCGGCGGCCTCGGCGATCGAGGCTCCGAAGATGAGGGTGGCGAGAACGGTCGCCACGCTGAGTTTGGTCCACTTTGCGGTCATGTCGAGTCCCCTTCTGGTTATGATATTTCGCCCGTGACGAGCCCGGACGTTTCTTCGGTCAAAGCGTCTCCGCCTCGTGGAGACACAAGCGGTTTGTCAGGATCGATGTCCGGAATGGCGTCGATCAGCGCCTGCGTGTAGGCCTCGCGTGGGGCGCTGAACACCTCTTCCGTCGGCCCCTCCTCGACGATCTGGCCGTGGTACATCACCACCACCCGTTCGCAGAGGTTGCGGACGATCGCGAGATCGTGGGCGATGAACAGCAGCGTCAGATTGAGGCGCTGCTTGAGGTCGCGGAAAAGGTCGACGATCTGCGCCTGGATGGTGACGTCGAGCGCGGCGACGCATTCATCGGCGACGATCAGCTTCGGATTGACCGCCAGCGCGCGAGCGATGCCGGCGCGTTGGCATTGGCCGCCGCTCATGGTCAGCGGCTTGCGGCTAGCGAACTCGCGTTCGAGGCCGACGAGGTCGAGGAGTTCGCCGATCCGCTCGGCAATCCGCTCTCTCGGTACGCTCTCCTGCACGGCAAGGACCTCGGCAAGCATGGCGCCGACGGTCAGGCGAGGGTTGAGCGCGTTATAGGGATCCTGAAACACCATGGCCGTCTCGCGGCGGAGTTTCCTGAGCGCCTTCGCCCGTTCGGTGACAATGTCGGCGCCGTCGAAGGACACATGTCCCTCGGAGATCGGCGTCAAGCCGAGCAGCGCCCGAGCCAGCGTCGACTTTCCCGAACCGCTCTCGCCGACAATACCCACCGTCTCGCCGGGCATGACCTGCAGGCTGACGCCTTTCACCGCCGCCAACTCGCGTGGCCCGCCGGAAAACAGGCCACGGCCGGTGATAGGGAAGCGGACATGAAGATCATCGATCTCGATGAGTGGCCGCGTCTTCGCGGCGAAGGGTTCGTGGGCGATGACGGCTAGCGCCTGCCGTTCCGGCATCGACGGATGCGAAGCGATGAGGTTCTGCGTGTAGGGATGCTTTGGGCGCCCAAGGACGTCGCGCTTGTCCCCGATCTCCAGCAGCAGTCCTTGCCTGAGCACGGCAATGCGGTCGCAGGTTTGGGCTACGATGCCGAGATCATGGGTGATCAGGATGACCGACAGACCACGACTCTCCCGGAGGTCCATCAGTAGCTTCAGAATCTGCGCTTGGATGGTGACATCAAGCGCGGTCGTCGGCTCGTCAGCGATCAGGATGCGCGGGTCGCAGGAAAGCGCCACACCGATCATTGCCCGCTGTCGCATGCCACCGGAGAACTCGTGCGGATAGCCGTTGTACTGCCGCGCAGGATCGGGGAAACCCACTTGCGCCAGGATTTCCAGCGCCGCCGCCCTCGCCTGCTTGCCGTCGACACCGCGATGGACTCTGATGCCCTCGGCGATCTGATCCCCGATGTGCATCAACGGGTCGAGGTGGCTGGTCGGATTTTGGAAGATCATGCCGATATCGCGGCCACGCACCGCGCGGATGTCGGCGTCCGGCGCCTTGGTCAGATCGCGACCGTCCAGCATCACCGAACCCGAGGTGATGGCAAGTTTGGGCGACGGCATCAGCCGCACCAGCGAACGGCAGGTGAGGCTCTTGCCCGAACCGCTTTCGCCGACCAGGCCGAGGATCTCGCCCTTGCCAAGATCGAAGGACAGGTTGTCGATCAGTGTGCGAGGTCCGTCTTCGCCAGCAAAGACGACGCTGAGATCGCGTACCGAGAGCAGCGCCTCGCTCATTCGCGCACCCCCAGGAGATCGCCAAGGCCGTCGCCGGTCAGCGAGAAGCCGAAGGCCAACGTGACGATGGAAAGGCCGGGAAACAACGTGATCCACCAGGCAGTGGTAATGAAGCTCTGCCCCTCCGCCACCATCACCCCCCACTCGGCAAGGGGGGGCTGCACGCCGAGGCCGAGATAGCTGATAGCGGCGCCGGAAAGTAGCACCAGCACGCAGTCCGACATGGAGAACACGACCGAGCCGGCGATAGCGTTGGGCAAAAGGTGACGGAACATGATGCGGGGACCGGAGAAGCCCAGGCTGAGCGCCGCCGTCGCATAGTCTACCGTCTTCAGCACCAACATCTGCGCCCGGATCAAGCGCGCATAGGACACCCAGCCGACCAGCGCCATGGCGATGTAGAAGCTCTGAAGCCCTGGCCCGAGAATGGCGATGATCGACAGCATCAACACGAGAAAGGGAAAGGCCAGGATAATGTCGATGATCCGCATGAAGACGGTGTCGACCTTGCCGCCGAGATAACCGGCGAGCGTGCCAACCGTCGTGCCGATCAGGAACGGAAACACCACGCCGATCACCGCGATCTGCAAGTCGATGCGGGTGCCCCAGATGACGCGCGAGAAGATGTCACGGCCGAAGTTGTCAGTGCCGAAGGGATATGCCCAGGACGGTGGCCGCAGGCGCAGATCGCCGTTCTGAAAGATTGGATCGTAAGGCGCGATAACCGGCGCCAACAGTGCGACGAGGAGAAATGCAGCGAGCAGGATCAGCCCGGCCAGCAGCGTCGGCCGCCGCCGGACCGCCTTCCAGGCCGGAGCGAGCGCGACGGTCATTGTTTCACCCTCGGATCGATGGCGACGGTGACGATGTCGGCGAGGAAATTCACCAGCACGGTCGCACAGGCGAACACCATGGCCACGCCTTGCACCACCATGTAATCGCGCGAAAAAATGGCGCGGACCAGCAATTGGCCCATGCCCGGCAGCGCGAACACGCTTTCGACGACGACGGTACCGCCGATCAGCCAGCCGATGTTGACGGCAAGCAGATTCACCGTCGGCACCAGCGAGTTTGGCATGACGTGCCGCCAGAAAACGATGCTTTCCGGCATGCCGCGCGCCCGCGCCGCCGTGGCGAGATCACCTTTCAGTTCGGCAATCATTGCCGTCCGAAGCGAGCGGATCAGTACGGTCGACAGCGACAGGGCGATGGTCAGCGACGGCAGGACCAGGTGATAGAGCTTGTCGGCAAGGGTTTCGCCGTAGCCGGAAACAGGGAACACATCGAGCCGCACCGAGAAGAAGATGATCAGCATCAGCGCCAACCAGAAGGGTGGGAAGCCGATGCCGAAGGTTGAGACGAAGCGCACGGCATGGTCGGCCGGTCCGCCGTTGGAACGGGCGGCCAGTGAGGCGAGCGGTACGGCGATGACAAGCGACAGCAGCACCGCCGAGAGCACCAGCGCCAGCGTCGGTTCGATGCGGGTGGTGATCAGCCTCAGCACATCGATCTTGTAGAGGATCGACTTGCCCATCTCCCCATGGGCGAGGTTCTGAAGAAAGTAGAAGTATTGCAACCAGATCGGCTGATCGAGGCCATATTGGGCGCGGATGGCCGCGATGGCCGCCGGCGTCGACTTGGTGCCGAGCAGCACGCGTGCCGGATCGCCGGGAATCAGGCGGACCAGAACGAAGGTGATCAAGCTGATGCCAAACAGCACCGGCAGAAACTGCAGGGGGCGATGGAGAACGAACTTATACCGGTGCATCGCGGCGTCCGGATGTGGCAGGCAATGACATGGGTGGGGCGATCGTCATCGTTGGCTATGTTTCCCGAGGAAGGCTAGGAGTGCTGGGTAGTAATCACCAGGGTTCTCATAGAACGGCATGTGGCTCGCGTTGGCGAACACCCGGAGTTCGGCATTCGGCAAATTGAGCTTCATGCGCAGCGCGCAGGCCGGCGTCAACTCGTCATGCTCGCCGCAGGTGATGAGCGTCGGCACGGTGATCTTGTGAAGGTCGGGGACGCGGTTCCAGTCCTTGAGATTGCCGATGTAGAGGAACTCGTTCGGCCCTTGCATGGTGCTGTAAGGCCCCATGTTCCAATCAGACAGCGATCGGTTGACCGGCGCCGGCCATTCCTTCAAGCGACAGACGTGACGATAGTTGAGCAGGGTGATCGCCGCCAGATATTCGGGATGGTCGATGGTGCCGGCCGCCTCGTGCGCCTGCATCATAGCCACCGTCTCCGAACCTAGCGCAGCGCGCAGGCGCTCGAGCTCGGTGATGAGATGCGGCATGTCGGCGACTGTATCCTCGAGGATCAGCGTCTTGAGCGCCTCCGGATAGGTCAGCGCATAGTCGATGGCGAGCCAACCACCCCAGGAGTGGCCGAGGAAATGCACCTTGCCGAGGCCGAGCGCCCGGCGAACCTTTTCGGTCTCCTCGACATAGCGGCCAATCGTCCAGAGCGCGGGATCGTCAGGCCGGTCGGATGCGCCAGTGCCAAGCTGGTCGAAGGCGATGACGCGGTAGCCTTGATCGATCAGACAGGAGTGGGCCTCGCGAAGATAATCGCACGGGAGGCCGGGACCGCCGTTGGCCAGAAAGACCACTTCGTCGCCCGTGCCGAACTCATAGGCGATGACATCATAGCCCTCGACCTTCACGACATGCCTGGCATCCGGGGCGATTTCCCGCCACATGGCGATCTCCAGTCCGATTCAAAGCCCACGAATTGAGCGTGATCAATTTTTGGATGAATTGCTGCTCAACACCAGCTATTAGAAGTGATAGGGTTCGTGGGTTAGAGGAGCATAAGCCACCATACGCGGGGCTTTCCACTCCGGAGTAGCTATAGATGCCCGTCGACATCGCCGCCATCAAAGAGCGGCTCGCCACCGAGACCAACCTGGAGGGGTGCATCGACCAGGCCTTCGACATGATGAAGGGCTTCGGCTTCGACGCACTCATCTACGACTACACGCCGGTGCCCTACGACGTCGACGGCAGCATGAATATTCCGTCGGTCCTCAAGCTCAGGAACGTGCCGGAAGACATGCACGAATACTGGTGCGGTCGCGGGTACTTCCGTTTCGATCCGGTGCAGCAACTCGCTCTCCGGACGTCGACGCCTTTTTTCTGGAACTATGACCGCGACGCCAACACGGCGATCCGCAAGTATCTGTGTGACGACAGCCGCCCGGTCGAGAGCTATCTGCGCGACCGTGGCCTGACCTCCGGTGTTACCGTGCCCGTACATCTGCCGCGTGGCGACTATGCAACGGTGACCGGCGTAAGTTTCGGCGCGGGAACCGATTTCCAGCGCACCGCCGAAGGCGCCCTGGCCGACTTCGGGCTGCTCGCCCATCTCTTTCATGAAACGGCCTATTCGGCTTTTGATGCTCCTGCTCGTATTGGCGCCATGCCGCGTCTCACCGACCGAGAGCGCGAATGTCTGCGCCACTCCGCCGAGGGCCTGTCGGCCAAGGAGATCTCGCGCATCATCGACCGCTCGGTGCCGACGGTGGTGATGCATCTCAACTCAGCGATCCGCAAACTCGGCGCCCGCAACCGCACCCAGGCCGTGGTGCGTGCCATCCACTACCGGCTGCTCGACGAACGCCACACCTATAACTTCTGATAGCTGCTGCTCAGCTTTTCGCCGCGCTATGTTTTTGCCCAACGCAGATGCAGCGGAGGGTAAGCGGTGGTTGACGTCGTGGAAGGATTTGCGCCGTTTGGTGCCTATGAAACGTGGTATCGCGTCAGCGGCTCGCTGTCATCGTCCCGGTTGCCATTGATCGTCGCCCACGGCGGTCCAGGTTGCACGCACGATTATGTCGACAGTTTCAAGCGCATCGCCGACCTCGATGGACGCGCCGTCATCCACTACGACCAGCTCGGCTCCGGCAACTCGACGCACCTGCCCGACAAGGGCAAGGACTTCTGGACGATCGAGCTGTTCCTTGACCAGCTCGACGCCCTGCTTTCCCACCTCGGGATCGCCGACCGCTACGCCTATCTCGGCCAGTCCTGGGGCGGCATGCTTGGTGCCGAACACGCCGTGCGTCGACCTGAGGGCCTCAAGGCACTCATCATCGCCAACTCGCCGGCCAACATGCATACCTGGGTGAGCGAAGCCAATCGTTTGCGTGAGGAGTTGCCGCCGGAGGTGCAGGCGACGCTGCTGGAACATGAAGCGGCCGGCACCATTTCCCATCCCGATTACGTCGCTGCGTCGCGGGTCTTCTACAATCGCCACGTCTGCCGCCTAGATCCCTGGCCGAAGGAGGTAAGCCGCACCTTTGAGCTGATGGACCTCGACAATACCGTCTACATCAACATGAACGGCCCCACCGAATTCCACGTCATCGGCACCATGAAGGATTGGACGATCGAGGATCGCCTGCCACTGATCGACGTGCCGTCACTGCTGATCTCCGGTAAATATGACGAGGCGACGCCCGAAGTGGTTCGCCCCTATGTCGAGAAGGTGCCCGGCATTCGCTGGGTGCTGTTCGAACATTCGAGCCACATGCCGCATGTCGAGGAAGAGGCGAAATGCCTTGCCACCGTCTCGGACTTCCTGAAGTCTGTCGAGGGATAGAAGGCAACGCAAAAGGCAAGGACCGACCATGACCTGGAAAACCGCCCGCCGCTCTTTCTATTACGATGGCGCTCCCGAGCCGGAAGATCCTGTGCTCCTCCCCCGCAAGGTGGCACTGCTCGTCATCGACGTGCAGAACGTCTATCTCGAACGCCCGGATCCCACTGGACTCAACGGCGGCGACCTCGAACGCTATCACGCCTGGACGCCGTTCCACGAGCGCATGCACGGAACGGTGATTCCGTCGATCCAGAAGCTGCTTGCAGCCTTTCGCGGTCGTGAGCTCGATGTACTCTACGCCCGCATCGCCGCGCTACGACACGACGGGCGTGACCGTTCGCTCAGCCAGAAGAAACCGGGCTGGAATAACCTTTTGCTGCCGAAGGACGAAGCGCCGTCGCAGATCGTTCAGGCCATCGCACCTAAGGGCGACGAAATCGTCGTCACCAAGACCACCGACAGCGCGCTTACAGGTACCAATCTTCGTCTGGTGCTGACCAATCTCGGCGTCACCCATGTGGTCTGCTGCGGCATCTTCACCGACCAGTGCGTCGCCTCGACGGTACGCAGTCTCGCCGACGAGAGCTTCGATGTCATCGTCGCCGAGGATGCTTGCGCCGCCGGCACCATGGACCTGCACGACCGCGAGCTCGAGATCATGAACATGATCTACTGCTCGGTGATGAGCACCGACGATGTGATCGGCTACCTGCCGGCCTGAGCACGACACATCCGGCCTGCCCTTACCGGGCCATCCGTCGGCCGCTGCCGTTTTCGAAGAAGTGCAGACGGTCGGCGGCAACCATCACTCTGATATCGTCGGCCAGCGGCAAATCCGGCGACAGCGCCATGGTCAGATGTCGCCCTTCGACCGAGCCATGCACCAGCCTTTGGGCACCGAGTTCCTCGATATACCGGATGGCGAAGGGCATGCCAGCTCCGGATGCGGCCGGTTGGATGTCCTCGGCGCGAAGCCCGACAGTCAGCTTGCCATCGGCAATTCCGGCAATCCCACTCGCCATGACCTGTCCACCAATCGCCACGGAGCCGTTCGCCATCTCGGCGTCGGCGAGATTCATAGCCGGCGAACCGATGAAGCTCGCCACGAAGGTCGAGGCCGGGTTGTGATAGACATCGAGCGGCTGGCCGACCTGCTCGATACGCCCGCCATTCAGCACAACAATGCGGTCGGCCAATGTCATCGCCTCAAGCTGATCGTGCGTCACATAGACCGACGTGACGCCGAGCCGTCGCTGCAGTTGCCTGATTTCGCCGCGCATGGAAACACGCAGCTTGGCGTCGAGGTTGCTGAGCGGCTCGTCGAACAGGAAGGCATCGGGCTTGCGAACGATGGCACGCCCCATGGCAACACGCTGTCGCTGGCCACCGGAAAGCTGCTTTGGCTTGCGGTCGAGGAAGGGCTCGATCTCCAGCATGCGCGCGGCCTCGGCGACACGAGCGTCGATGTCGGCCTTGGGCACACCACGATTGCGAAGGCCGTAGGCAAGATTGTCGTAGACGCTCATGTGCGGATAAAGAGCGTAATTCTGGAACACCATGGCAATGTTGCGAGCGGCCGGGTCGACTTCGTTCACCACTCGGCTGCCGATGGCGATGTTTCCTGAACTGATGCTCTCAAGGCCGGCGATCATTCTCAGCAGCGTCGATTTGCCACAACCTGACGGACCAACGAGCACGATGAACTCGCCGTCGGCGATCGAAAGACTGACATCGGAAACGGCCCGGACACCGCCAGAGTAGACTTTGCTCACAGCGGTGATTTCAATGGCGGACATGCTCACTTCTCCGTTTCGATGAGGCCTTTGACGAACAGCCGTTGCATGCCGACCACCACGATCACCGGTGGCAGCATGGCCAGCACGACCGTCGTCATCACCACGTTCCACTGCGGTAGCGCGTCGGCGACATCCGACATGCGCTTGATGCCCATGACGATGGTGTAATGGCTGGACGTGGTGGTGATCATCATTGGCCAGAGATACTGGTTCCAGCCGTAGATGAAGAGAATGACGAACAGCGCGGCGATGTTGGTGCGGCTAAGCGGCAGCAACACATCTCGGAAGAACTTGAGCGGCCCGGCACCATCGATGCGCGCCGCCTCCATCAGTTCTTCCGGCACCGTCAGGAAGAATTGGCGGAACAGGAAAGTGGCCGTCGCCGAAGCGATCAGCGGCACCGTGAGACCGGCATAGCTGTCGAGCAGACCGAGATCGGCCACCACCTTGAACGTCGGCACGATGCGCACCTCGACGGGCAGCATCAGCGTGATGAAAATCATCCAGAAGGCGACCGCCCGGAACGGGAAGCGGAAGTAGACGATGGCGTAGGCCGACAGGATGGAGATGATAATCTTGCCGAAGGCGATGGAAAGCGCCATCACCAGCGAATTCCACAGCATGCCTAGGAGCGGCGGAGCGCCTGAGCTGGAGAGGCCGTCGGTCAACATCGAGCGATAGTTGGCAAACATCTCGCGGCCGGGCAGCAGCGGGATCAAGCCCGACATGAAGTCGTTGGGGCCGTGCGTCGAAGCGATCACGGCAACGTAGACCGGGAAGGCGACGACCAGCACGCCGACGATCAGTACGACATGGGCAAGCGCGTCGAGCCAGGGATGGCGATCGATCATGGTCGGTTCCTCAATACGTTACCTTGCGCTCGACCCATTTGAACTGGATCACTGTCAGCGCCACGACGATGATCATCAACACCACCGATTGAGCGGCGGACGAGCCGAGGTTCAGCCCAATGAACCCGTCGACGAACACCTTGTAGACCAGGATGTTGGTCGACTGGGCCGGGTTGCCGCCGGTGGTGGCGTGGATCACCGGGAAGGTGTCGAACATCGCGTAGACGAGATTGATGACCGCCAGAAAGAAGGTGGTGGGCGACAGAAGCGGCAAGGAGATGGTGAAGAAGCGCTTCACCGGTCCGGCGCCATCGATGGCCGCCGCCTCGATCATCGATTTTGGGATCGCTTGCAGGCCGGCCATGAAGAACAGGAAATTGTAGGACACCTGCTTCCAGCTCGCAGCGATCACCACCAGGATCATGGCGTCCGTCGGCTGCAGGGCGTGATCCCAGTGGTAGCCGACCATGGCGAGGAGATAAGGCAGCAGACCGATGGTGGGGTTGAACAGGAACCACCACATGATGCCGCCGACGGCGGGGGCTACCGCATAAGGCCAGACCAGCAACGTTGCGTAGACGCGGCTGCCCCGCACAAGTCGATCGAGACTGGCGGCGAATACGAGGCCAAGACCGACCGACAGCAGCGTCACCGCCGGCGCGAAAATTGCCGTCACCTTCAGGGCGTTGAGATAGCTCGGATCCTGGAGAAGGTCAGTGTAGTTGGTGAGGCCAACCCATGCGGTGGAAAGGCCGAAGGCGTCCTCGCGTTGGAACGACTGGAGAATCGCCTGGGCCGCCGGCCACAGGAAAAATACGACGGTCACGGCGAGCTGCGGCAGGAGGAGCGCGTAGGGCAGCAGGCGGTTGCCAAAGACGGTGCGCTTGGTCTGCATGAAATGAACCGGATCGAGGAACGCGGCAGAGCCTGGTTATCGGCAGCCGCCCGGATGAATACCGGCGCCGCACGGGAGAGCCCGTCGGCGCCGGTGTTCGACAAAGATGACCGGCTTAACCGTTCGACGCCCGGAAGTCGGCGATCAGCTTGTTGCCGCGCGTCACGACCGAGTCGAGGGCGTCCTTCGGGGTCTTCTTGCCAGCGAGGAGATTTTGGAACTCCTCGTCGATGACGTCGCGGATCTGAACGTAGTTGCCGAAGCGCAGACCCTTGGAATTCTCAGTCGGCGGGTTCAGCGTGATCTGCTTGATGCCGACGTCAGAGCCCGGATTCTTGGCATAGAAGCCCTGATCCTGGCCGAGCTTGTAGGCAGCCTCGGTGATCGGCAGATAGCCCGAATACTGGTGCCAGTCGGCCTGCACTTCCGGCGACGACAGGAAGGTGAAGAAGTTGGCGACGCCCTTGTATTCGGCCTCGCCATGGCCCTTCAGCACCCACAGCGTGGCACCACCGATGATCGAATTCTGCGGTGCACCCTGGACGTCCGAATAATAAGGCAGCATGCCGAAGCCGACCTTGAAGTCCTTCGAATTGGCGATCACGCCAGCGCGCGAGGCCGACGAATTCATATAGATGGCGCATTCCTGGCTGTAGAACTTTGGCGGGGCGTCATTGCCGCCGGCCGGACCGCCGTATTCGAACAGCCCCTCATCCTGCCACTTCTTGAGATTGGTCCAGTGACGGACCTGCAGGTCGCCGTTGACGGTCAGCTCGGCGTTGATGCCGCCGATACCATTCTGAAGGGTGCCGATCGGCTTGTTATGCCAGGCCGAGAAATTCTCGAGCTGCACCCAGGAGATCCATCCGGTGGTGAAGCCACACTTGGCGGCGCCCGACGACATGATCTTCTTGGAATAGGTCTCGACATCTTCCCAGGTCTTGGGCGGCTGCTCGGGGTCGAGGCCGGCCTTCTGGAAGACATCCTTGTTATAATAAAGGATCGGCGTCGAGGAGTTGAATGGCATCGACAGCATGTTGCCGTCAGCGTCGGTGTAGTAGCCGACCACTGCCGACAGGAAAGCCTTTTGGTCGAATGCGGTGCCGGTGTCCTTCATCAGCTGGTAGACCGGATAAACGGCGCCTTTGGCAGCCATCATCGTGCCGGTGCCGACCTCGAACACCTGCACGATGTCGGGCTGCTGCTTGGCACGGAAGGCGGCGATGGCGGCGGTCATGGTCTCAGGGTAGGAGCCCTTGTAGACGGCGGTCACCTTATAATCGCTTTGCGAGGCGTTGTACTTGGCGACGATTTCGTCGAGCTTCTTACCCAGTTCGCCGCCCATGGCATGCCACCAGGTGATTTCGGTGGCAGCGAAGGACGACCCGGACAGAAAGGTCAGGGCAAGGCCGGCGATGAGGGAACGCTTCAGCATGGCGTCTTCCTACTTTGGAGGTTTTCGGTGACGGCAAGCAGTAGGAGCCGCATATGACAGGGGGATTGCTTCCCCATGACGGTTCCAAGACACCCCGAAGGGCTCCTCGCGAATGCCTTGCAACAACCCCTCGGCAATGGAGGCGACTCGAAAGCCCGGGGGTAGCCGGAGGTTTGGCGACATTCTCATGCGCCTGCGAACCGTCTCCTCGGCCCGCCAAAAACGCCTAGTCCTTTCGTTTATACGCGTAACAACCTAGCGACTTGGTACACCCCTACCCGCGCTAGGGCCCGCCCAAGAAAACCAGGCTTTACCGTCCCTCCTAAAACCACGCGTCCAATATCCATGCCTCAGGCATCGGACAACATTAGGTTGCCGTTGAGCGAGATAACAGCCCTCTTGCCGAGGACGCTTGTTTTTACATCTGTTTTATAACGCGCCCTGACCCAAAATCACGATCTGCTTGGTGGCAACTTAGATATACGTCATGGACGAACAGATATAGCTGCAGATTGTATCGTTTCACTCTGGGTAATAATAAAGCACAACGGAAAGTATCTGCACATTTGATCAAACTCAATGGCTTCTAATTCAGAGCAACGTTTTGAATAAACGTCAGCTTAACCCAGCCAGATATGAAATGGGCCCTACACATGCTGAGGGCGTGGTTCAGGCATTGAGTTGGCTGAACGGATTGTTTGGGAGAGAGAGATGCGCTGGACTGTTGGCAGATTGGGGTTGAAAGCTTGGCGGCTGGGCATATCCGGCAAGATCGTTTTCGGGTTCCTGGTAGCGCTAGCGTTAATGGCTGTCGTCGCTGGCGTGGCGCTGAGGACCTTCTCTCAATCCAACAGCGTAGTGAGCGCCCTCGCCGTCCGAAATCTCGAAGTCGGCATAGCCAATGACATCCAGGCGAAATTCCTGGAGTACCGCCGCCTCAGCCGAGAACTCATCTACACCTCGCTTCCCGGCACGGCCGAGGCAACCGAAAAGCAGGCAGAGCTGTTACGTACGGCGATTGCCAACGACATCGACAAGATTTCGGATTTAGGTCAGCGCGACACACTGAAGGAATTGAGCCTCGAGTTCGACTCCTACGCGACCGAGCTCACGCGCATCGGCGTTGAAAAAGCCAAGCTGGCGACCATGCGCACGCAGTCAATGGAGCCCGCCGTTGCTGCCGTGCAGAAGGGACTCGAAGACCTCGCAGCCATCGCGCTGGCTACCAGCGATGCCGCGACGCGCGACACCGTCAACGAGATCCTGCGGCTGGTCTTGCAGATGCAAAACCAAGTGAACGTCGCCCTCACAAATCTGGACGACGACTCTGCGCAGGCGGCACTCGACACGCTGACCACGGCCGATAGCTGGATTGATTCCTCGGCGAAGAGCGGCCCCAAGGAACTGCGTTCGACGTTCGCCGAACTGCGCGACAAAGCCAGTCAGTATGAATCCGATTTTACGGTCATCCAGGCGTCGAGCCTTCAGAATATCAAGGATGTCGCAGCGCTTAACGACAAGGTCGCTGCCATCACCGACACGCTCAATGCCTTCATGAGCGTCGCCAATAAGAGCCAAGCCGCCTTGCAGGCAAAATCCGAAGAGATGCTGGCCTCGTCGGAAACCATGCTGTGGGGCATCTCGGCCGGCGGTCTTGTTCTCGGCCTCGTACTCGCTTTGCTGCTGGGGCGCGGCATATCCCGTCCCATCGTGTCGATCACCGGTGCCATGCAGCGCCTTTCTGTCGGCGAGCTGGCCGTGGCCATCCCCGGTCTCGGTCGAACCGATGAGGTCGGAACGATGGCGGCGACGCTCAATGTTTTCAAGGAGGGGCTGCAGGAGAACGAGCGGCTGCGCGTTGAACAAGACCACGCCAAGGGGATGACCGAGGAGCGTCGCCGCGGTGAACTGAACCAACTGGCCGATGCGTTCGAAATGGCCGTCGGCGGCGTCGTTCAGTCGGTGGTTAGCGCCTCCTCGCAATTGCAGCTTGCCGCAAGATCGATGACCTCGGCCACCGAGGAGGTCTCGGGCCAGTCGATTACCGTTGCGAGCGCTGCCGAAGAGGCGTCCACCAACGTTGAGACCGTCGCGGCCTCGGCTGAGGAGCTCGCCTCCTCCATCGGCGAAATCAAACGCCAGGCCGATGAAAGCACCCGCGTTGCCTCCCGCGCCGCCAGCGACGCACAGGCTACGGCCAATCGCGTCCGCGAACTGGCCGAAAGCGCCAACCGCATCGGCGAGGTGGTCAATCTCATCGACAACATCGCCAGCCAGACAAACCTTCTGGCGTTGAACGCCACCATTGAGGCCGCCCGCGCGGGCGAGGCCGGCAAGGGGTTCGCGGTCGTTGCCGCCGAGGTGAAGCAGCTCGCGGACCAGACATCGAAGGCCACTTCGCAAATCTCCCGACAGATCGGCGAAATCCAATCGTCGACACAGTCGTCGGCCGAAGCGATCGTCGGCATCACCTCGATTATCGAGCAGCTCAACGCCATCGCATCGTCGATTGCCGCTGCCGTCGATCAGCAAGGCGCGGCGACCAACGAAATCGCCCGCAACGTCGCCCAGGCATCGTCGGGGACCCATCAGGTGTCGCAGAACATCGTTGGCATCACGCAAGCAGCAACCGAGTCTTCTAGCGCCGCGACCCAGGTACTGGCCTCGGCCGACGATCTCGCCCGACAGTCGGATACGTTGCGCGGCGAGGTGAGCCGCTTCCTGTCATCGGTACGCAGCACCTGACAGAGTGAATATGACAGCACCTTGCGGCGGCCTCACCGGCTGCCGCTTTTTTGCATCACTCGAGCCGACTACGAAACAACCAGCCGGCGGCCGGCAGTGTCACACCGGCAATCACTGCCATCGGCACCGTCTCGGCGACGATTTCGGCAAGCGGAATTTCCTTCAGGAATACGCCGCGCACGATCACCAGGAAATAGCGGAGCGGATTGACGTAGGTGAGCACCTGCAACCACTCGGGCATGTTGGCAATCGGCGTGGCAAAACCGGAGAGCAGCATTGCCGGGACGAGGAACAAGAAGGCCCCGAGGATTGCCTGCTGTTGCGTGGCCGCCAGTGCCGAGATGAACAGACCAAAACCGACAAGCGAGACCAGATAGAAAAAGGCGGCACCGTAAAGGGCAAGCAATGAGCCGCGCAGTGGAATGCCGAAAATCCAGACGGCCGCGAGGATGAACAGGGTGATATGCACAAAGCCGATCAGGATCGGCGGCACCACCTTGCCGATGAGGATTTCATGGGTCCGGAGCGGTGACACCATCAGCTGATCGAAGGTTCCCAGTTCGCGTTCGCGGGCGATGGAAAGCGAGGTCACCAGCAAGCCGACCAGCATGGCGATCGAGGCAACGAGGCCCGGCACCATGAACCACCTGAATTCAAGGTTGGGGTTGAACCAATTGCGCGCCACCGTGCCGACCCGGACAGAGGCGAGCCGCTGGCCGGCCGGGGTTTCGGCGGCAAGGCCGGTCGCGATGGACGAAATATAGCCGGCGACGATCTGTGAGGCGTTGGAGCGCCGACCATCGAGGATGACCGCGAGATCGGCGGTCGATCCGGCTTCGATATCGCGCGAAAAATCCGGGCCGATCTCGACGGCGGCGATCACCCATTCACGGTCGATTGCTTGGTGGAGTTCGGCCTGGTTGTCCGTGCGTTGGACAAGATGAAACTGCGGCGAGGCCTCAATGCGGCTGATGAATTCAGCTCCCCAATGCCCGGAGTCGCGATTGAGCGCCATCACATCGACGTTCCGCACCTCAAGTGTGGCCGCGTAGGAAAAGACCAGCAATTGCAGAACCGGCGGGGCGATCAGGATCATCCGGCTCTTGGGGTCTCGGAAAAGAGCCAGGAATTCCTTGCGGACAAGGGCGAGGAGGCGCGTCGGTCCCATGTCAGGCGATCCTTTTCGCGGTCTTGCGGATGGCTATGGCAAAAAGAACGACCCCGAAGCCGATCAGGATCAGGATGGCGCGAAGGAACATTGGCCAGATGTCGCCAGCCAGGAATACCGATTGCAGACTGGGGATCAGGTAGCGGGCCGGCACGGCCAGCGAAATATACTGGATCACCGTCGGCATCGAGTTGATCTCGAAAATGAATCCGGACAGCAGGAAGCTCGGCAGGAAGCCAGACAACAGCGCCAACTGGGAGGCGAGAAACTGGTTCTTGGTGACCGCCGAGATCAGAAATCCCTGCCCGAGCGCCGGCATCAGGAAAGCCGCCGATAGGGCGTAAAGCGCCAGGATAGATCCTCGAAACGGTACATCGAACAGGAACACGGCAAGGACGACACACAGACTCATAGAGCCGAGGCCGAGCAGGAAATAAGGAACGATCTTGCCGGCAAGCAGCTCCCAGGCGGTGACCGGTGTCGCCATCATTGCTTCCATGGTACCGCGTTCCCATTCGCGAGCGATCACCATGGAGGTGAGCAGCGTACCGACCAGCGTCATGACGATACTGATCGAACCAGGCACGAGAAAATTGCGGCTCTTGAGTTCGGGATTGAACCAGAAGCGCTGCTGAACAAGGAGCGGCGTTGCAGTCAGTGCCCGCTCGGCCGCCCGCTGTGTCTCCCAAGTGGAAACCGTACCGGCCGCATAGTTTTGCACGAAGTTGGCCGTGTTGGGATCGGCGCCGTCGACAATCACCTGCACCGCCGGATGGCGAGCCGCCGTGAGATCCGCGGTGAAGCCGTCGGGTATGACGAGGAAGCCGCCGATCCTGCTTTCGACGAGATCCTCGGTGAACTCTCGCCGATCGTGGCCGATCGTCACGTCGAAGTAGCGAGAATTCTGAAAGCTCGCTGCTAGATCGAGCGTGGTGGGTGTCGTTTCCTCGAGCACAAGCCCAACCCGCGTGTGCGTGGTGTCAAGTGACACGCCATAACCGAACAGAAACAGCAGGATCAGCGGCAGCACCAGCGCGATCAGGATGCTGGAGGGGTCGCGAACGATCTGGAAGCTTTCCTTGCGAATGAGCGCCATGAGGCGGCGCGTTCGTCCACGGCGGTGAGCGTTCATGCAGCGGCCTCCCGTTCACTCGCTTCAATCAGCGTGACGAAGGCATCCTCCATGGTGGGATCAGGGCGATCGGCTGTCGCCACCTTGGCCTTCAATTCGTCGGGCGAGCCGAGGGCAATCGACTTGCCGCGATAGATCAGCGAAATGCGATCGCAGTATTCAGCCTCGTCCATGAAATGGGTGGTGACCAGTACCGTCACCCCCTTCTCGACGAGACCATTGATATGTGTCCAGAATTCGCGGCGGGTGATTGGATCGACGCCCGACGTGGGCTCGTCGAGGAACAGCGCTTCCGGCTCGTGCATGACGGCGGCGGCCAGTGCGAGGCGCTGCTTGAGGCCGAGCGGCAGGTCCTTGGCCGACATGGTCGCGTGTCTTTTGAGATCGAAGATATCGAGCATCAAAGCGATGCGCTCTCGGCGTCCCGCACCGGACAGACCATAGACGCCGGCAAAGAAATCGAGATTCTGGCCGACGGAAAGATCCCCATAGAGCGAAAACTTCTGGGCCATGTAGCCGAGGCGATTGCGCGCCTCGGCGGCGTCGCGACGAAGATCGAATCCGGCCACCCTGCCCTCGCCCTCGGTGGGCTTCAAGAGGCCGCACAGCATCTTGAACGTGGTGGACTTGCCGGCGCCGTTGGGGCCGAGCAAGCCGAAGATCTGGCCGCGCGGAATGTCGAAGGTGATGCGGTCGGCGGCGGTGAAATCGCCGAACCGCTTGGTAAGGCCGCGTGCCTCGATGACCGGCCGGCCATCTCCGGTGGCGAGGGGCGACTGTGACTCGGCGAGTGCAGAGCGACCGCTTGGTCCACCACCCAGCATGTCAACGAAGGCGTCCTCAAAGCGGGGCGTGGCGGGAACGAGGCGGTCAGGATCGATGCCGGCGATCTTGGCGACGCTTTCAGCATCGCCCTGTTCCGCCAGAACCAGCCGGATCGCCTCGCCCTGAATGACACCATCGACGACTTTGTCCTCATCGAGAAGGCGAGCGAGAAGCCGGCGACGGCTGTCCTTGATGCCGGTGAGGCGCCAAACCCTTCCGACAACACGATCTGTGAGGCCGGAGGGCGTACCGGCATAGAGCATCTTGCCGGAATTCATCAGCAGCACGTTATCGCAGGCCTCCGCCTCATCAAGGTAGGCGGTCGACCAGACGACGCCGATGCCCTCGGCCGTGAGGTTCTCGACCATCTTCCACAGTTCGCGCCGCGAGATCGGGTCGACGCCGACGCCCGGCTCGTCAAGCAGCAATAGGCGCGGCTTGCGGATCAGCGCACAGGCGACGCCCAGCTTTTGCTTCATGCCGCCAGACAGTTTGCCGGCAAGCCGGCCGGTAAAGCGCTTGAGATCTGTGAAGGTCAGCAGTTCGTCAAAAACGGAGGGTCGGTCACGACGCGGCAAGCCGCGCATGTCGGCATAAAGATCGAGGTTCTCCTGGACAGAAAGATCCTCATAGAGACCGAAGCGCTGCGGCATGTAACCGATCGACGCCTGAATGGCCGGCGCCTCGGTTCGTGCATCATGGCCCAGCACTGTGATGCGGCCGACTTCAGGTTGCATCAGCCCGGTCAACAGTCGGATCAGCGTGGTCTTGCCAGCACCATCGGGGCCAACCAGGCCGGTAATCTCGCCTCCTCGAATTTCGCCCGAAACATCGTCAAGCGCGGGGGCTCCATCACCGAAGCGCTTTACGACGCCCTCGAGACGGACAAGGACCGGTTTGCCATCGTCGGCGTTCACTTGGCCTCGCCCGCCATAGGCGGCAGATGAACGGTGACCGGCATGCCTTGTCTCAGATCCTTGCCCGGATGGTCGACGATGATGCGAAGGCGATAGACGAGATCGGTGCGCAGATCCGGCGTCTCGACCGACTTCGGCGTAAACTCGGCCACAGGCGAGATGAAACCCACCTGCCCTTCATAGCCAGCGCCTGTCGTTCCATCGGAGGTAACCTTGACCTTAAGCCCGGGATGAACACGGCCAAGGTCGGCCTCGGACACATAAGCGCGCACCCACACAGGCTCGTTTAGAGCTAGCACCAGCACGTTAGTCGACGAGGCGACGATAACGCCCGGCTCGCTGATGCGCGACAGGATCACCCCGTCGGCTGGTGCCTTCAGCTCAGTGTCGGCCAGCGAGGTGCGGGCAGCGTCGAGTTGAGCCTCAGCAGCGCGTAGCTGGGCTTCAGCCGCGGCTATGTCTTCGGTACGGCTTCCCTCCTCGATAAGGTCAAGCGCCGCTTTGGCGCTGGCAACGCGCGCGCTTGTCATATCCTTGGTGGCGGTCGCCGTATCGAGGCTCGATTGGGCAACCGTGCCCTGGCTACGCAGTTGGTCGGCGCGAGTCAGCGCCTGCTCGGCGTTGGCAAGGCTGGCCACCTGTTCCTCATAGGCCGCGCGCGCCTTGGCGATCTCCGATGGGCGAGCGCCCGCTTTGAGTTTGTCGAGCGTCGCTCGGAGTGCCACCACATTCTCTTCAGCGGCGCGGACGGCGATCTCGTAGGGACCGGCGTCAAGGCGAGCCAGTACATCGTTGGCCTTCACCGCATCGCCCTCTTCCGCGACCATGGCGGCGAGCCGGCCACTCACACGGAAGCCGAGCGAAACCTGGCGGATATCGACGTTGCCGTAGATCTTCTCAGTTGCCGGAGCCGGCAGGAAATAGCCGTAGCGTTGCGGCACGCCCATGTACCAGGCAATACCGGCGCCAGCCGCGGCAAGGAGAACGATGGCGGGGACAATCTTGTTCATGTGGCGCTTTCCCCGATCGGACAGATACCGGCGACAAGGTCGGCGGCGATGCCGCGGATCGCAATGATCTGTTCGGGGCCGACGGCCGACCAGCCCATCTCGCGCAAGATGGTGGCCCGGCCGACACGATAGATGATCAGCGAACCGACCAGCGACAGCGTTCGGAGCCGCGTACGTTCGGACGATGGATCGGCCTCGATGAGAATGCCGACCAGATGGCGAACGGCAGTTAGCATCGGCTGCATGAAGCCTGTGTAGATGCGGTCGAAGGCCTCAGTCGGCTCAGCCTGCTCACGCACCATGTAGCGCACCCAGATAGCCGACTCGTCGTCGGCGAACAGGGTGAGCAGGGATTCGCCCACTGCAATGAGGATGTCGCGCGCCTCGGTCGCATCGATCGGCCGATCGCCGGATTGCGCTTCAGCGAACCGCTCGAGCACTATCTTTCGCCGGTCGCCAACGCGGATCTGCAACCGTTCGATGAGATAGTCCGCGACCGCGTTATAGAGGCCGCGCTTGTTGTCGAAATAGTAGTTGATCGCCTGAAGATTGACCCCTGCCCGCTCGGCGAGCTTGCGGGTCGACACACCTTCGAAGCCATACTGACCGAAGAGTTCAAGCGCGGCGAGGAGGAGCTTCTCGCGCGTATGATCGTTTCGGGTCGTGTCGGTTGCGGAACGGAGAGATGGCGCTTTTGTCATGCCCGCCATTCTATACCGATCGCCATTTCAGTCAATCGACTGATTTATGTCGGGCTAAGAAAAAGCCAAACGGTCTCATTCCGCGAAGCCGGTTGAGAAGTCGTCGGAAATGTTGGACCGCTCCGGTTCTTTCAGTCTCGCGACAGCGCCACGACCGGATCGAGCTGGGAAGCATTGCGAGCCGGCAGGAAGCCGAAGACGACACCGATCAGCGTCGAGCACAGGCAGGCGGCGATGATAGAGGTCGTCGAGTAGATCAGCGTGAAGTCGCTCGAGAACAACCGCACAATCTGGCCGATGCCGAAGGCGGCCCCGATACCGCACAGGCCGCCGATCAGGCACACCAACACGGCTTCAATCAGAAATTGCTGCAGGATATCGCCTTGTCGGGCACCAACCGCCATACGCACACCGATTTCGCTCACCCGTTCGGACACGGATACTAGCATGATGTTCATGACGCCGATGCCGCCGACCACCAACGAGATAACGGCGATCGCCGCGATCAGCAGCGTCAGCATCTGCGTGGTCGCGGTGATTGTCTGGCGGATGTCATCGGTGTTGAGAATGAAAAAGTCCTGCGTGCCGTGGCGCTGGGTCAGGAAGCGCGTCACATCCTGCTCGGCGAGGCTGGTGTCCACGTCATCGGCGACGCGCACCGTAATCGAGCGGAGCGACATGTTGCCGAGGAAGCGGGTCTGCACCGTCGTAAAAGGCAAATAGACGGACAGGTTCTGGCTGGAGCCGAAGCCGCCCTGCTGAGGTTGCGTCACGCCGACGATACGGGCGGGCACGTTGCCGATGAGCAGCACCTGTCCGACCGGTGAGTTGGCGCTATCAGCGAACAGCGTCTTGCGGGTGTTCTCGTCGATGACCACGTCGGTCGCCCGGTTGCGCACCGATTGAGCATCGAAGAAGCTGCCTTCGGCGAGCCTGGTACCGCGTGCGGCGAAATACTGCTCGCCGACGCCATTGACCAGCGCACTTGCCTCCTGCGAACCCACGCGTAGCGTCTTGCTGGTAGAGACAGTTGGGGTGACGGCTGCGACATAGCTTTGCCGCGCCAAAGCCTCGGCGTCTGAAACGACCAGCGTGGTGATGCGGGCCGAACGCGTGTCGCCAAAGCTGCGACCGGCGAAAATCTCCAGCGTATTGGTGCCAAGGTTTGAAATGTTGGCCAACACCTGCTGCTGCGTGCCTTGGCCGATCGCCACCACTGACACCACCGAGGCAATACCGATGATGATGCCGAGCATGGTGAGGAAGGTTCTGAGGCGATGCGCAGCCATGGCCAGCACGGCCATGCGCAACGCCTCCTTGAACCGGTCGATCAGCGAGCGGAGATAGCCACCTCGCCGCGCCCCGTCGACAGCCTTCTCGGACGAAACCTTAGGCATCGTTTCCGAGGTTGGCGCACTCCTGCGGTCGCTGAGGATGACGCCGTCGGAAATCTCGATGATGCGGCGGGCGCGGCTCGCCACATTCATGTCGTGGGTGACGATGATGATCGTCTTGCCCTCGGCATTCAGCTCCTCGAGGATGCGCAACACTTCCTCGCCGGAATGTTTGTCGAGCGCGCCGGTCGGCTCGTCGGCGAGAATGACATTGGCACCGTTCATCAGGGCGCGGGCGATGGAGACGCGTTGCTGCTGACCTCCGGAAAGTTGACCTGGCCGGTGGTCGGTGCGGTCGCTCATGCCGAGCCGGTCGAGCAGGCTTTCCGCCCGCGCTCGTCGATCTCGCTGCGCCATGCCAGCATAGATCGCGGGGATCTCGACGTTGGCAAGCGCGTCAAGTTCGCCTAGCAAATGATATCGCTGGAAAATGAAGCCGAAATGCTCGCGCCTGAAGGCGGCGAGTTCATCCGGCTCCAGCAGAGCCGTTTCCCGGCCGGAAATGCGGTAGCTGCCACCCGTCGGCCGGTCGAGGCAGCCGAGGATATTCATCAGCGTCGACTTGCCGGAACCGGAAGCGCCGACGATCGCCACCATCTCGCCCGCCTCGATCACCAGATCAACGTCCTTCAGCACGGTGATCGTGCCATCGCCGGACGGAAATTCGCGACGGAGCTTTTCCAGCCGGATGAGCTCGGCCATGACCTTACATCCCCGGTGGTGGGCCGCCGGCGCCACGACCTAGCTTGAGCGAGGAGGCAGAGGCCGCTCGCTGGGCGGCGGTCATTTCGCCGGTCACCACCAGATCGCCCTCGGTGAGACCCGATTTAACCTCGGCGGTAACCTTGTCGTTGAGACCGATCTCGACATGGCGTTCCGCCATGATGCCATCGGCATTCAACACCTTGACGCGATATTTCCCTTCGGAATCGCGATTACCCAGCGCGGCTGCCGGTACCGTCAGGACATTTTCGGCACTTCCGAGCACGATATTCACCTCGGCGGTCATGTAGGTCCGGAGACGGCCATCGGGGTTCGGAACGGTGAAGTTGCCATAATAGTAGATGGCCGACGACGAAGAGCTCGACGAGGAAGATGAGGAGCTCGACGAAGCGATAGCCGTGTCGCTGCGAATGGATTCAGGTGCCGGATCGATGCTCTCAAGAGCCGCGTCATAGCGGTGTTCGGGATCACCGATGATCGTGAAGTAGACCTTCTGGCCTGGCGCGACGTGGACGACGTCGGCCTCCGATATCTCTGCTCGCACCGTCATTGTGTCGAGCTGCCCCAGCACGATGATGGTCGGCGCCGACTGGCTGGCGTTGACCGTTTGCCCGGCCTGACTGACCACAGCAAGCACCGTGCCGTCCATCGGCGCGGTAATGCGGGTATAGCCGAGATTGGCTTTGGCTGTGGCCACGGCCACTTCCGCCGACTGAATCTGGGCGTCAAGGGCGGCAATCTGCGCCTCTGTCGTCTTGACGCTGGCTTCGGCACTTTCCAGATCGGCGCGCGCGACGGCGTTCTGGTTGACCATGGTCTGCTGGCGATCAAGTGTCTGGCGGGCCAGCGTCAGCGATGCGTCTTTTTCGGCTCGCTGCGCGTGGATATTCGCCAGAGACGCCTCAGCCGTCTTGAGACTGTTCTGCTGCGTCACCGAGTCGATCTCGGCGATAAGGTCACCAACTTTGATACGGTCGCCGAGCTTGACGTGAAGCGAAGTGATCCGCCCCGAGGCCTGTGCGCCGACGGCGACAAGCTTGACTGGTCGGAGTTCGCCGGTCGCCAGAACGGTCTCTTCGACGTTGCCGCGCGCAACCGTCGCGGTCATCATGGTCACGGTAGGCGCCGTATAGTAGCTAACCTTGACGAAATAGCCGGCCGCCACCGCGACGAAGAGCACAAAAAGAAAGATCAAGCCGCGACGGCTCTTACGTTTGCGCTGTGAGGCGGTCATGCGCGGTGTCCGCTAAGATACGCCAGCGACGCAAATATGCCGCCGGCCAGGATGATACCCACCATGGGGTATACGGTTCCATCGTGCAGCAATCCGACCGCCGCGCTGGCACAGCTCGCCACGGCGAACTGCATCACGCCGAGCACCGAAGATGCCGTGCCGCGATGGGATGAAACGTTGCTCATGGCGACCGCCATCGTATTGGCGCCAATCAGCGGGCCAGTGGACAAGCAGAGCATTAGAAGCGCGACGAGCATCGGCAACGACGCGCTGGCGGCCGAGGCGACGAGAACAATTCCCATCGCCACGTTGAAGGCAAGAGCGCCGACCAGCACGCTTCGTGTCGAAAAACGGCGCAGCAGCAATCGATTGACCTGCGAGGCTACGATCATACCGCAGGCATTGAGGCCAAACAGCCAACCGTAGTGTTGCTGGCTGACGCCGTGCAGATGCATGTAAACGAACGAGGAACCGGTGATGAAGGCAAAGATACAGGCCGCGGCGAAGGCCCCCGACAGGGCCGGTGCCATGAAGCCTCGGTTGGAGAGAACCTCGCCAAAGGCACGTGCAATACCGACGATACCGACCGCGTGCCGACGTTCCGGCGGTAGCGTTTCCGGCAGTCCCCGCGACGCCGCCACGAGGCAGCCGATGCCGAACAGGGTGAGGACAACAAAGATCGCCTGCCATGGCGCCACCGCTAAAATATAGCCGCCAAGAAGCGGAGCGACGATCGGCGCCAGACCCTGTACGAGCATCATCTGCGAAAGGAATCGGGCGCTGCCGCGTTCGTCGAATAGGTCGGCGACGATGGCCCGGCTGACCACCATGCCGGCGCAGCCGCCGAGCGCCTGGCAAAGGCGAAGGAAGATGAAGCCTTCCACGGTTGGAACGACAATGATGGCGGCCGATGCCAACGTGAAAATCATAAGGCCGGCGATCAAAGGCGGCTTGCGGCCGAAGCGATCGACCAATGGGCCGTAGATCAGCTGTCCCGCCGACAGGCCAAGAAAGAACACCGACAATGAAAGCTGCACCCGCCCCTCATCGGTGGCAAAGCTATCCGCAAGGCTTGAAAAGCTCGCGAGATACATGTCGGTCGACAACGGGGCGAAAGCTGTGAGGGACCCAAGAATAAGGGTCAAGCCTAGGGAACCAATGGTGACAGTCTGGGAAGGGGACATCGTTTCTTGAGTTTACCGGAGATGCGCCGGCTCGCGGCTCAAGGCCAATGGAAAGATTAGTTGGCAACCGCCTTACGCAGGCGCGGACCAGTGTTGGTATCCACCACTTCCGGCTTCGAAACGTCGACCGTGCCGTCCCAGCCGCCACCCAGCGCCTTGTTGAGCGTGATGTAGTTGTTGGCGATGGCGACCGTGCTGGTGAGCAGCGAATCCTCGGCGGAATAAAGCGAGCGTTCGGCGTCAAGCACATCGAGGAAACTCGACGAGCCCGACTGGTAAAGCGACTGTGCCAGCTCCGACGCCTTGCGATAAGACTGGGTGGCGTCAGCAAGGCGGCCGTTCTTGATGCGCTCTTGCCGGAAGGCAACGATGGCGTTCTCGACGTCTTCCAGCGCACCGAGCACCGAGGCCTTGTAGGCGACGAAATACTGATCACGCGTTGCCTCGGCGGCATCCTGGGCAGCGGCAAGCTTGCCTGCGTTGAAGATAGGCACCGATAGCGACGGTCCTAAGCTCCAGGAAATCGTAGACGACTTACCAAGGTCACCAACGCTGGTCGCAGTTGTGGCAATAGAGCCAGCCAGACTTATCGAGGGATAGCGCGCGGCCGCCGCGGCACCGATCTTGGCCGTTGCCTGGGCATATTCGCGTTCCGCCTGACGGATGTCAGGCCGGTTGGAAAGCAGATCGGCCGGCAGACCCGGGGGTACCGGCTGGCGCGGCCGCGGGATCGCCCCGCCCCTCGTCATGCGGGCATCCAGCTCAGCCGGCGCCCGCCCCGTCAGGACCGCGAGGCGGTGGACTGCCTCGGCATAGGAGGTCTGGAGGTCCGGGATCTTTGCCTCGGTACTCGCCGCCTGTCCCTCCGCGTTCGAGACGTCGACCGCCGAAGCCGACCCCGCCTCGAACTTCTTGCGCGTCAGCCCAGCCGTCTCGCGTTGAGACGAGGCGCTTTGTCGCGCCAGCGCCATGCGCGCTTGATACCCCCGCGCCGCCACGTAATTGGAGGCGACATCGCCGATCAACGTCAGCAATGTTGCGTTGAGATCCTCGTTGGCTGCCTGGCTGCCGTAAAGCGCCGCTTCCGACGAGCGAGCGTTGGCGCCAAACAGATCAAGCTCCCACGACGAATCAAATCCGCCCTTGAACTGGTTACGCACCTCTCCCTGCGACTTCTGTCGGGTCGTCGACGATGAGCCATCGGCGGACGGAAACAAAGCCGCATTGGTCTGTCGCTCGCTCGCGCGGGCTGTCCGAATCTTAGCCTTGGCGGCTGCGACATCGAGATTGCCGGCGACGGCCTCCTCAACAAGGGCGTTGAGTTCTTTGTCGCCGAGTCGCTCCCACCAATGGGCAAGTTCGACCGAACGGGCCGGCGTCTCGGCACTCTTCGAGCTCCAGCTGGCCGGCAACACGAGGTGCGGCACCATATAGTCCGGTCCGACGGCGCAACCCGATAAAAGCAAGCCGAGAAGCGGGAGTGAAATCCCGGCAACGCGACGGAGGGAGGGGTAACTTTTGACAATCATATCCGCGCGCAACGCCATGGCTGTACTGTTGCCCTTCTAAAACTTGTGGGATTTGGACTGCTTCTACGCCGGTCGGCAAGTCAAAAGAGGTCGAAAAGTGTAACTAGCGCCGACAACCAACCGGAATGATGATCAGGACACAATCAGATACGCACAATTGACAAGGCATTGGGAAAAGCACGACGGTTGACGCAGTCCCTGCCGCTATCCAGTTTTGGCGACATGCCATTGGATGTAGGTGAGTTTGCCCGATGCCCGCTCTTCCCTCAAGCTTTTCGACGCAACGCCTCGAGCTACGCAGCTACACACCGGACGATGCTGCCTGGTATGTGGCTATGGCGACACGCAACCGCGCCCATCTCGCCCGCCATGAGGCCGACAATGCGGCGATGAAGATCGTCACCATAGTCGATGCCATCACCATCATTCGTGGGTTCAATGAGGAAGCCGATGCCGGCGAATCTACCTTTCTCGGCGCCTTCAACCGCTCAAATGGGGATTTTGTCGGGCAAATTTACGTTGGCGTCAGCAACGCCGATCTGCCCGGCTACCTCATAGGCTATTTCTGTGACGAGGCGCATGTGAGGCAGGGCTACACAGTGGAAGCCGCGGCGGCCACGCTTACCAAGCTGTTCGAGGACTGCGGCGCCCAGCGCGTCGGGCTCTGGTGCGACGACACCAACATCGCCAGCCAACACATCGCCAAGCGACTCGGAATGCGCCAGGAGGGCCATGTGCGCGCCGACAAGCGCCTTGCTGATGGCTCGGTCACCGGCTCGCTCTGCTACGGCCTGCTGCGCGACGAATTTCTCGCACAGCAGACGCCCTAGCCTTCATTCATTCCGCCCTGCCGACCGCCGGCACGAAATCGGACAGATCCTCGCGATCAAAATAGACCGCGCGCCCCTCTTCAGCCGACTTATACAGCGCCATCAGCATTTCGATCACCGCAACGCCGTCGGCAAACGTCTCGTCGGGCATCTGTCCCTTGCGAAAGCGCTCGACCATGTGACGGTTCTCGTCAGTGTAACCATAGACGCCGGCTTCGTCTTCCAGCACAGGCATCAAGCCCTGCTCGGCATTCTGCTTCTCGACGAGATCCTCGCCCTCGTTACCGCTGACTCGACGCGACATGAACACCTTGAGTCCGGTGTTGAGCGAGGAGAATTCCAGCGCGTATTCCGGCCCTAACAGCTCGAGCTGAATGCGCAAACCGGCGCCAACGTAAGCCCAGGACGTGGTCGCCTCGATGATCACTTCCTGCCCGAGCTCGTCCTCGAGCGTGATCATGCCGCGCGCGAAGTCCTCACTGGCTCGTCGGCTATAATCGACCGTCGGCCCCATGCGTTCCTTGAGTTCCGCGGCATAGTTCGGTCGCGTCCACTTCAGGCAGGCAACGGCACCGGTCGCCGACTTCAGTTTCAGCGACGAGCGTGGAGCATCGGGGCGCGTCAGCATGAAGCGCGCCACCTCGACTGAATGGCACATCATGTCGAGCAGCACACCGCCGCCTTGCTGGTCGCCCTTCCAGAACCAGGGCTCGTGCGGGCCGGCGTGTTCCTCGGCCGCCCGGGCGAGATAGGGGCGGCCGGCGGCCGGCACCGCTCGGCGCCAGATGATATCCTTGCCGCGCATGACGGCCGTGGAGAACACCTGATTCTCTAGATAGCCATGGATAAGTTTGGCGTCCTCGACGAGCCGAAGCATCTCGCGCGCCTCGCTGAGCGTACGTGCCAGTGGTTTCTCGCAAGCAACGGCATAGATGGACGAGCGACCGGCCGTCTTGAGATCATGCAGCGTCCGCATGACGTCGAGGCGGGTATAGTTGGGGGACAACACCCAAATGGCGTCGACGTCAGGCGCCGTCAGCAGAGCGTCCAACGTCGGATGAGCGGTGCAGGTACCGAGATCGAGATCGTGAACCGCCTCGGCGAATGTCCGACGCTTGTTTTCGGTCGGCGAATAGACGCCGGTCACTTCGACGTTGCGGACGCCGACCAGCGACTTCAGATGAAAATGAGCAATGAAGCCACTGCCCACGAAGCCGATGCGGAGGGTCTGGCGCGGGAAATCGGTCGTCATCTCTGGTCCTCATAAGTCTCTTGTCGTTGTCCGGCGGTCCTGCGGCCGTCCGGCTTGGCGGGCGCGGTTGACGAGCGAACCACGAGTTCGGTCGGTACGATCAATGTGGCGTCGGATGCGAGCCGGCCTTCCAGCCGCTCGATCATCATCCGCATGACCTCAACGCCGATCTGACGTTGCGGCTGGCGAACCGTGGTGAGCGGCGGATTGCAAGCGACGGCGAAGATGGTGTCGTCGAAACCGACCACCGAAATGTCACCCGGCACCGAGGTGCCACGCGCCCTGAGCCGGTTGATGGCGCCGACGGCCATTTCATCGTTGGAAGCGAAGATGGCCGAAAAAGGCATGTTCCGCCGATAGAGTTCGTCGACCGCTGCCTCTCCTGAGGCAAGGCTGTAGTCACCGCGCACTTCCAGCCGCTCGTCGGGCGGATATCCTTCATCGGTGAGTGCCTTGCGCCAGCCGGCGACACGGGCGACGCTCATGACTTCCGGAACGGGGCCACTGATATGGGCAATGGCCGTGTGGCCAAGCCCGAGAAGGTGGCGCGTCGCCTTGGCGGCGGCGCCTTCGTTGTCGATCAGCACTGTGGGCAGCTTGCGCATCGGCAAGTATTCGAGCGCCACCACCATTGGCGGCAGTTCGGCATCCTCGAGTTCCACCGGCATCGAGCCAGTCATCAGAATGAGGCCGTCGGCGTGTCGCTCGCGTACCATATCGATGTAGTGGTGGACACGCGCCGGGTCGGAGCGGGCATCGCCCATCAGCACCTTGTAGCCGGCCGACGAGGCCACATCTTCGACTCCCTTGAAGACGTCGAGGTAAAATGGGTTGGAGATGTCGCGCACCAGCAGGATCACCGTGTCGGTGGCCTGGCGTCGGAAATGGCGCGCTTGGGCATTGGGCACGAAGCCGAGCGCGGCGACACAGCGCAGCACCGCTTCGCGCGTCTCCGGTCGCACGAGGTCGGGGTTTTTGAGGGTGCGCGACACAGTGGCGACGGACACGCCAGCCATGGCGGCAACGTCGCGGATATTGGCGGAACCTGCCATGACGATCAGACCCTCAACCGAGCTTGCCGGCCATAAAGCAGCATCAGAAGCAGCAGCGTCACGCCGAAGATCACCTGCCGCCCCCAGAATTCCAGATTGAGTGTGGTGAGCACGCTCTGCAAAAGGATCAGCGCGATGGCGCCGAGCGCCGTGCCGGTATAGGAGCCAGCACCACCTGACAGCGAGGTGCCGCCGATCACCACGGCGATGACTGACGGCAGCACATACTGGTCGCCGACGCTAATGAAGGAATTGCCGGTGTAGCCGATGACGCAGACGCCGGTGAAGCCGCCGAACAAACCGGCAAGGCCGTAAAGCAGCACGCGGATGCGGCGGGCCGGCAGGCCGGTCAGCACGGCAGCGTTCTCATTGGCGCCGACGGCGTAGATCGACCAGCCGAAGCGCGTTCGTTTCAACACCAGCGCCATCAGCACGATGATCGCCGCCCAGACGAACAGAATGCCGGGGATGCCGAGGAACGCCGAGCGACTGACGAAGGCCATCAGTGCCGGTGCCGCGTTGCCCGACGGCACGCCACGCGAAAGCACCACGAGGCCTCCCTGGATGACACCCATCATGCCCAGCGTCATGACCAGCGGCGGAATGCGCAGGTAGGTGACGCCAAGGCCGTTGACGAGGCCGATCACGAAGCCCGCAAAGCAGGCGACGACAAAGGCCAAGGGTATCGCGGCGTCGGATCCGTTCATCACATTGCCGGCGATGACGGCGCCCAGCGAGATGACGGCGCCGATGGAAAGATCGATCCCCTCACGCCCGCCGAGGATGACGAGGTTCTGTCCAGCCGCGGCGATGCCGAGAATGGCCGACACCGTCAGCAGGCGGACGATCTGGTCGCCGCGTGCAAAGCCCGGTGACACCAGCTCGCCGATGGCCAGTAGCGCGAGGATAGCAAACAAGGAGATCAATAGCGGGTTCTTCGCAAGGTCTACGAAGCGGTTCATGGCTTTCTCCTCCTCAGCGCCGGGTGACGAGGACGCCGCCGGCCAGCGCGGCGAGAATGATCAGGCCTTGTACCAGCGTCTGGTACTCGAATGGCAAGCCGGCGAAGAAGATCACCGAGCCGATCATGCCAACGACCCAGGCGCCGAGCACCGAGCCGAGCTCCCCGCCGATACCGCCGGCCAGCGCCGTACCGCCCAGCACTACCGCCGAGATGGCCGACATGGCCAGCGTTTGGCCCATCAGCGGATCGCCGCTTGCCGTCTCGCCCGTCAGGCAGAGGCTGGCAAAGGCACCGAACAGGCCGGACAGAACAAAAGCGGAGACCCGAAGCCTGCCAAGGTTCAGGCCGGTCTGGAAGGCGGCGGCTCTATGGCCGCCAACCGCCCTGAGGCGGGTCATGAACGGACGGGCGGCAAGGAAGGAGGCAATCAGGAAGGCGGCAAGATAGATGACGTAGACCGAGGGAATGCCGAGGATCGTACCGGCATAGGTGCGCCAATAGGGTTCTGGCACCGGAAGGCCAGCCTGCGGCAGCACCCAGAGGGCAAGGCCGGAAAAGACGATCGAAGTCGCGAAGGTCGTAACGATCGGCTGGAAGCGCAGGCCGGCGATGATCAGGCCGTTGACGAGGCCACAACCGACGCCGACGCCCACGCCGACAAGAAGACCGACCGCGACCGCGGGGCCATCGCCACCTAGAGTTGCGATCACCGTGACGGTAACGACGTTGACGAGCGCCACGATGGCCCCTACCGACAGGTCGATGTCGCCGCCGAGGATGACGTAGGTCTGGCCGATTGCCACCAGCACCAAGGGCAGGAAAGTGGTGAGGTTGGACTGGATGACCGATGGCTCCAGGAAATTGTGCTGGAGCATGGCATTGACGACGACGAGAACGATGAGCGCCGCCGCCGTTACGATCCAGGTACGGCCGCCGAGTTGACTGAGGCGCGTCATGCCGCGTCTCCGTAGGAAGCTTGCGTCAGCTCGAATGGCGTCAGCCGATCACCCGAGAGCTCGGCGGTGAGAGCGCCGCCGTTCAGCACCAGCACACGATCACAGAGGGAAAGAAGTTCGCTATCCTCGGAAGAGTAGATAATCACGGTCGCCCCTTCGTCGGCGAGCTTACGGGCCAGGAGGTAGAAATCTCCCTTGGCTCCGAGGTCGATGCCCTTGGTAGGGTCGTCGAGCAACAACAGGCCGGGCGCCGGAGATAGCCAGCGCGAGATGAACACTTTCTGCTGATTGCCGCCCGACAACGAGCCGATCGGTGTGTCGAGGCCGACATAGCGCGTATTGAGGCCAGCAAGCACCTCGGCAAAACGCTCGCGAAACAGAGCTCCTGGAATAAAGTGTCGCCTCTCGCGCACCAGGCTTGCGATGGCGGTATTCTCGAAGATCGAGCGCCCAGGCAGTGCGCTATCGCGGGCTCGATCGCCGGAAACATAAGCGATGCGATGGGCCATGGCGTCGACCGGCCGGCGGGAGGTGACATCGACGCCGTCGAGAGTGACACGGCCGGACTGGAACGGTTCGGCACCAAACAGGCCTGATAGCAGCGCCTTCTGCCCCTGCCCCTGCAAGCCGCCAAGGCCAAGGATCTCGCCGCGCTGCGCCGTGAACGACACAGGCCCCAGCCGGGCCGCTCGAACGTCCTCAACCGCCAGTCGGATATCCCCCTTGAGCGGCGCGTGATCACGGACGGAAGCGGCAATAGCGCCGGTCTCGCCCACCATGGCGTAGACGACAGCATAGCGGTCGGTCTCGGTAGCGGCAAATTCAGCCACCGTCTGACCATTGCGCATCACGGTGATCCGGTCGGCGATGGCAAACACTTCGTCCATGCGGTGCGAGATGAAGATCGACGAAATGCCTTCCGCCCTCAGCTCGCGCAGGATGTCAAAGAACACGTCCACCTGCCGACGGTCGAGCGTCGCGGTCGCTTCATCGAAGATAATAATCTTCGGCTTGCGGGCGAGCACCTTAAGAATCTCGGCGAGCTGGCGCTGGTCCGGCGAAAGGTCTGCAACGCGAGCATCCGGTGTGAACCCCTTGCCGGCCACCGCGGCGATGCGGGCGATCAGCGCTTCGGCCTCGCGGGCAATGGCGGTATGATCGGTGAAGCCAAGTGCGTTGCGCGGCTCGCGGCCGAGGAAGATGTTTTCGCCGAGGGAGAGCTGCGGCACCAGCGACAGTTCCTGGTAGAAGAGTGCCACGCCCTGTTCTTCGGCGAGGCGGGGCGAGCCGAGCGCCGCTGGCTTGCCGTCGATCAGCACCTCGCCTGTGTCGTGGCCCACCGTGCCGGCAATGACCTTGCAGAGCGTCGATTTGCCGCAGCCATTGGCACCGAGTAGCGCATGGATCTCACCGCGCTCCACCGTAAGACGGGCCTTATCGAGCGCACGCACGGCGCCAAAGCTTTTGGATATGTCGATGGCACGAAGGATTGGCTGCATCATGCGTATCCGGTTCGGATCGGCAATGCGCATCCGCCGCACGCGTCAATCGCGTGCGCCGAACGGCGGAAAAGAGACGGGCCGGTCCCAGGAGGAAGACAGGCCGGCCCGTTCGGGAGTTTACTTGAAGAACTTGGTAGCGTCGTCGATCGACACGACGTCGGTCACCGACCAGTAGCCGGGCTTGCCTTCCGCTTCCTTCAGCTTGTCGGCAAGGTTGTCATTGGAGACGAACGGGATCGGGATGTAGATGGCGTTGCCATAAACGCCGCCGAAGATGCCGTCCTTGAACTCCTTGCCCTGCAACTTCAGCACGGCGACGTTGAGGGCCGAGGCCATGACGCCCGGCGGGTTGACGGAGGCGCCCGACTTCAGGCCTTCCTTCGACCACAAGTCCATGAAGTCTTTGCGGATCTCGCCGGTGGCGACGATCGACTTCTGCTTGCCGGCAGCCATGATGGCGCGCCACGTGCCGGCCGCCATACCGTCCTGCACCCAGATGCCGTTGATGTCGGGATAGGTGGCAAGCAGCGTCTGTGCCGTCTGCTGGCCCTGTGCCTGATCCCAGTTAGCGTTGGCCTCGTTGAGGATCTTGATGTCAGGGAACTTCTTGAAGACCTCGGTATAGCCGTCGACGCGCATCTGGTTGGCCGGATGGCCAGCGACGCCGTTGATGGTGACGACGTTGCCCTTGCCGCCAAGCGTGTTGGCCAGCCATTCGGCCGACTTCATCGCCCAGCCCTTCTGGTCGATGCCAACGTAGATCGCGTCCTTGGACGACACCTCGGCATCGGTTGCGACGACCAGAATGCCCTTGGCCTTG
This sequence comes from Pleomorphomonas sp. PLEO, assembly GCF_041320595.1. Taxonomy (NCBI): domain Bacteria; kingdom Pseudomonadati; phylum Pseudomonadota; class Alphaproteobacteria; order Hyphomicrobiales; family Pleomorphomonadaceae; genus Pleomorphomonas; species Pleomorphomonas sp. PLEO. The sequence continues at coordinate 3,423,620 of NZ_CP166625.1, read as the reverse complement.
GCCTGAGCGAAGATCGGGTCGAAGGCCGTCGGGCTGTTCGGATTGATGATGATGGCGTTGACGCCCTGATTGATGAAGTTTCGGACGTTGCCGATCTGCCCCTGCACGTCGACATTCGCCGACTGCACGACGACATTGACGGTGACGCCCTTGTCGGCCCAAGCCTTGGCAGCCGCCTGAGCCTCATCGATCATCTGGGTGCGCCACTCACTGCCGACCCAGCCGTTCGACAAGCCAATGGTGAAAGTCTCGGCCGCCGACGCCGCGCTGACCGCGGCCACGGCGATGCCGGCCGCCAACAGAACTGATTTCATTATCGCCTCCCTGAAGCGCCGCGAACCAGTCATCCGGTCCGCCAGCCTTGTCGTTTGGTATCGTTTCCTCCGGGATCTCACTCCGTGGTGCCCGCCAACGGGCATCCTGATCCCCTTGGGCCAATAACGCCCGACACGCATGATGTAACCGGTTACATTACCCGTCAATAAGCCCTTTCGCCTATAGCCGCCCTTACCCGGCAACCTCAGGAAGTGCTCCGCCGCGCGCGCCGCTCAGCCGAGCGCCGCGTCGAGATCGGCGATGATGTCATCGGCATTCTCGAGGCCGACCGACATGCGGAAGGTGCCCTCGCCCGTCCAGTCGCGATAGGCGGTCGCATCCTGTCCCTCGAGGTGGAAGGACGAGGCGATCAGGTCTTCGGCTGGGATATGAAACAGCAGACTACGCGTCTTGCCGAGCGATACGGCGTAGGCGACCGTTTTCAGTCGATCGGCGAACTGCCGAGCCAGCGCCGGTCCGTCATCCGTCACGAAGGAGACCATTCCCGAGAAGTTCTTCATCTGGCGAACGGCAAGCTCATATTGCGGATGGCTCTTGGAACCGGGCCAGTAGACGCGCTTCACGCGCGGATGGTTTTCGAGGAAGGCGGTGATGGCGCGAGCATTTTCTTCATGCGCCTTCATGCGGATAGGCAGCGTCTCAAGACCGCGCAGGATCAGCCATGCCGCGAAAGGATTCAGGGCCGCGCCAAGGTGGATCAGCGACGTTTTCCTGAGATCGGTAATGGCTTCCGCCTTGCCAATCACCGCTCCGCCCAGCGCATCGCCGTGGCCGCAGGCATATTTGGTCAGCGAATGGACGACGAAATCGGCGCCGAGTTCCAGCGGCTTCGTCGCCACCGGCGTCGCCATGGTCGAGTCGACGGAGAGTTCGGTGCCTGCCGCGTGGGCGATGCCGGCGATGGCCGAAATGTCGGCAAGACGGAGAATCGGGTTGGCGGGGGTCTCGATGTGCACGAGCTTCGTCTCGGGCCGGATCGCCGCCGCCACCTTCGCAAGGTCGGATGTATCGACCGCTGTCGCGCTGATTCCGAGCCGCGACAGACCGTCGTGAGCGAACTCGGCGACGCCAGCGTAGCAGACATTGGACAGAACGAGATGATCACCCGTCTTCAGCCGGTTGAGGAACAAGCCGGTTACCGCCGACATGCCGCTGGCAAACGTCAATGCCGCCTCGCCGCCGTCAAGCGTGGCGAGCCGCGCCTCCAGCGCTTGTGCGGTCGGATTGCTCCAGCGAGTATAAAAATGCGGTGCCTTGTCACTGAGGTCATTGGCGGAAAAGCCGATATCGTCGGGATGAGCGTAGAAGCTCGAGGCCGGCACCAGCGGGCTCAGCACGGGTTCGCCCGAACGGGCAGCCGGCAGGCCGGCATGGATGGACTGGGTCTCGATCTTCATGATGACTTTCTCTCGGATGCGGACGCTCCCGCCAACAGGCGGCGAAATCCCTACTCCGCACCCTAACTCCACCTACGCGCCCTTCTAAGGAATTCGATTCCGCCAACTGACAGGTTGGCGCATTTTCATTCCATTTACTGCCAACGATCCGCACGAACCAAATAGAGACCTTGTCGGAGATAAAATGGGGGTATATACCCGCGTTATGGACTCACCATGCTATTGCGATCTTCTAAGGACGGCGGCGCGCAAGACGACCGCCATTTACGACCGTCATCTGGCAGAGGTCGAGCTGACGCTTGCCCAATACAAGCTGCTGAAGAAGATCGATCGCGCCGGAAAACTGTCGATCTCCGAGCTCGCCGCCCTCTGCGATCTCGACCGCTCGACGATCGGCCGCAATGTGCAAGTTCTCGAGCGACACGACCTCGTCGAGGAAACCAACTGCGGTGATGGTCGGCGCTGCATGCTGAGACTGACTGACACAGGGCGACAACGGTTCGCCGCCGCCGTGCCGCTCTGGCAGGCAGCCCAGGCCGAAATTGAAGCGACGCTCAATCCAGATCAGATCACGGCGATCACGGCTCTTTCCGGCGTCCGATAGAACCTCGGCTTGTTCATCCTCTCTATTCAGCGAAAGCCCGCCGATGACGACGTCCGCCCTCCCCGCCTATTTTGCCCGCCGCGACATTCACTACGGCTGGGTAGTAGCCGCCGTCACCTTCCTCACCATGCTGGCGACGGCCGGCGCGCTGGGGGCGCCCGGCGTGATGCTGCGGCCACTCGAGGCCGAGTTCGGCTGGCAGAACTCAGACATCTCGACGGCCTTCGCCGTCCGCCTGGTACTTTTCGGCTTGATGGGTCCCTTCTCGGCGGCGCTGATGAACCGCTTCGGCGTGCGACGCGTGGTGGTGACGGCGCTTCTGCTGATCATTGCCGGCTTCGGCTTCTCCGTGACCATGACCAAGCTCTGGCAACTGATGCTGTTCTGGGGTGTTGTCATCGGCTTCGGCACCGGCATGACGGCGCAGGTACTTGGTGCCACGGTGGCGACACGCTGGTTCGTCAGCCGGCGCGGCGTCGTTGTCGGCATGCTCACGGCGTCCAGCGCCACGGGACAGCTTATTTTTCTGCCAATCATCGCCGCTGCCACCGAGGCTTGGGGCTGGCGTGCCGCCCTCGGTCTGGTGGTCGCTCTACTATCCATCGCGCTGTTCGGCGTACTGTTCCTGATGCGCGATCGGCCTGCCGACGTCGGTCTCGCGCCGCTTGGTGGCATGCATCAGCCGGCGCCGGCCCATACGGCCGGCTTGTTGACGCTGGTGTCGGCGCCGATCCAAGGGCTTCGCGACGCCGCCCATTCCTACGTCTTCTGGGTGCTTTTCGTCACCTTCTTCGTCTGCGGCTTGTCCACCAACGGCCTGATCCAGACCCATTGGGTGTCGATCTGCGGTGACTACGGCATACGGCCGGTCAACGCGGCGGGTTTCCTGGCTTTCGTCGGCGTGTTCGACTTCGTCGGCACGCTGCTTTCAGGCTGGCTCTCCGACCGCTATGACAATCGCTGGCTGCTGTTCTGGTATTACGGCCTGCGCGGCTTGTCCCTGCTCTATCTACCGCTCACCGGATTCGATCCGCTGTTGCTCGCCGGTTTCGCGGTCTTCTACGGCCTCGATTGGGTCGCGACCGTACCGCCAACGGTAAAGCTCGCCGCCGAGCGCTTCGGCGCCGAGAAGGCAGGTCTCGTCTTTGGCTGGGTATTCGCCGCCCATCAGCTCGGTGCCGCCACCGCCGCCTATGGTGCCGGCTGGAGCCGCACCGATCTGGAAAGCTACATGCCGGCGCTGGTTGTGGCCGGCGGCTTTTGCCTTGTAGCGGCGGCTCTCTGCCTCACCATCGAGCGTAAGCGCGAACCGGCCGCTCCGCTGCCACAGGCTGCCTGAGCAAGATCAGAGGACGAAAGTCACGACAATCATCAGGACGAGGATCAACCCGCCGACGATGGCGGCAACCATTCGGCCAGCCGGCGGACGATTGCCAGCCGATGCGCCCGCCGCTCGGGCGGCCTCGGCCTTTTTGCGCGCCTCGCGTGCCTTCTTGTCGAGCTTGACGACCTCGCCCATCCGTCCCTCCGTATCGCCTTGATCCCGCCGCTCAGCCTGTAACGCCAGCAAGCGCTTCGGTCACGCGAATTTCGCCGACCGCGTCGCCAGCCCAAGTCTTGACCGGGGGATTGGCGAGATCCTGCATCTCAGCATAACCCGGATCGTCGGGGGTGAGTTTCAAGAGATCGATGAGAATTCGAGCCGTCACCGCCTCCGACGCTCGCCCGGCGCCATCGTCGATCTTGATGGCAACCCCGAGGCCGAGCTCCTTGATCGCTGCGATAAAAACACCTTCGGCTCCGGTCTTGACCAGGACGCGGCTACCAAGGGCCGTCATAGCCCGGGTACAGAAGCGCCCGGTACCGGCGACCATGAAAGGTTCGGCGGCGGCGGCAAGCCTCAGCCGCTCGGCGGCGCGAGAGCGCGTCGCCGTGAGGCCGACACCGGTCACGAAACGGGCGAAACCGTGGGCGAGCGCCCGGGGCGCAACGGCGAAAGTCGGGATCGAACAACCGTCTATGCCACAGATATCGGTGGCGTGCGGCGTTCCGGTCATCGAGGCTCCAGCGGCGATCACCTCACGCATCACCGGATGTTCTGCCCGCTCGTAGCCGCGCGGGTCGGTACCGGTCACGACGCAGGTGCAGAGAAAGCCGGAGTGCTTGCCCGAACAGTTGTTGTGAATGCGGCCGGGTTTTTCCCCGCGGCGATACAATTCGCCCTGATCGTCATGACGCGCCGGCCAGTGGGGACCACAGGCAAGGCACCCTTCGTCGAGCCCGGCAGCGGCGAGCATGGCTCGGGCGGTCTCGACATGCCGGGGCTCGGCGTTATGCGATGCCATGGAAAGGGCCAGCTCCGCGTCGCCGAAGCCGAACCGATCGGCCGCGCCGCTTTCAACGAACGAAAGCGCCTGAAACGGCTTCACTGCAGAACGGGGAAAACTCGGCCGTTCGATGTCGCCGGCACCGAACACCAGGCGGCCGTCACCATCGACGATCGCCACCGAACCGCAGTGAAAGCTTTCGACGATGGGGCCACGCGTCACCTCGACCAGAACTGGATTTTCCATCGAAATCATCGTCCCTGTTTGTCGATCCAGGCGGCGAGACGGGCTACGGCCTCGTCCAGCACCTCGTCGCGCTTGGAAAAGCAGAAGCGGATAAAGCGCTTCGGCGGGGCGGAAACATAGAAGGCCGAAACCGGCACGGCTGCGACACCCGCCTCTCGCGTCATCGTGAGGCAGGCTTTGGCGTCGTCATCGATACCGAGCGGTCCGGTGTCGGTCACAATGAAATAGGTGCCGGCCGACGGCAACACCGAAAAGCCCAGCGCCGAAAGGCCGGTCGAGAGGCGGTCTCGCTTGGCCTGCAAGCCGGAGATGAACCCATCGAAATAGTCGTCTCCGAAACAAAGCCCATGTGCCACCGCTGTCTGCAGCGCCGGCGGCGTCGTGAAGGTGACGAACTGATGCGCCTTGGCGATTGGCTCCATCAGGGCCGGTGCCGCAGTGACATAGCCCACCTTCCAGCCGGTCAGCGAGAAGGTCTTGCCGGCCGAGCCGATGCGGACGACGCGATCGCGCATGCCGGGAAGCTGCATTGGCGACACATGGCGACGACCATCGAACACCAGATGCTCGTAGACCTCGTCGGAAATCACCACGGCGTCGTGCTTCTGGCAGAGGCCGGCGATCAGTTCCAGTTCTTGCCGCGAGAACACCTTGCCCGCCGGATTCATCGGGGTGTTGATCAGGATCGCCTTGGTGCGGTCGGAAAAGGCGGCTGCCAGTTCGTCGGCATCGAGCTCCCAATTCGGAGGAGCGATGCGAACCGGCTTTGGGATGCCGCCAGCCTGCAGGACGATCGGCAGGTAGCTGTCATAGAGCGGCTCGATCAGCACCACCTCGTCGCCAGGACGGACGAGGCCGAGAATGGCATCGGCAAGCGCTTCGGTCGCGCCGGACGTCACCATCACCTCGTTGGCCCAGTCGATATCGAGACCATAGAAGCGCTTGTTGATGGCGGCGACCGCCTGCCGCAGGGCCGGCAGGCCCATCATCGGCGGGTATTGGTTGGGTCCCGCGAGAAAGGCCTCGGCGGCGACGCGGCGCACCTCTTCGGGACCATCGACATCGGGGAAGCCCTGTCCGAGGTTGATGGCGCCGGTCTCGCGCGCAAGACCCGACATAACCTCGAAGATGGTGGTCGGAAGGCCGGTAAAGATGGGATTGGTGAGTTTCATCTCAAGATCATTCGCTGCAAACCCGGCGACCCTAGTGGAGCCTCGCCAGCCCCACAAGCGGTTTGCCGTTCAGCGTCCCGCCCGGCGCATGGCTTGCCACTGCGGATCGAGGTCTTTGCCTATGGCGTGACTGAGCTCATCCGGCTAAGCTCATGGCATCTCACGGGGTGCCCCATCCGGGGCTGAGAGGAGTTTCTCCAACCCGACGAACCTGATCCGGGTCATGCCGGCGGAGGGATAGAGCCATGCAGACATCAGCCTGAAGCGTTCCGCCGCCCGCAATTTCCAATGACGGCAGAACGATCATGATTCTCGACGAACGCACCTACACCATCGAGCCGGCGCATGTCGGCACCTATCTCAATCTCTATGTCGACGAAGGCATGGCGATCCAGACGGGCCACCTCGGCACGCTGATCGGCTGGTTCACGCAGGATATCGGCGCCGTCAATGACGTCGTGCATATCTGGCAGTATGAAGACCTTGCCGACCGCGAGCGACGGCGTGCCGGCATGGAAGCCGACCCAGCCTGGCAGGCCTTTCGCGCTAAGGCGGCGCCCTTTGTGCGGGCGATGCGGAGCCGCATCCTGAATCCCACCTGGTTCTCACCACTCGGTGGCAATGGGGTGCGGCCATGAGGCGATTTGCTGCGCGCTTGTCTTCAATAATCGACCGCCTGCTCGCCAGCCTATTGGCGGCTATCCTGGCGGCGCTGCTCGTTCTGGTGTTCGGCGCCACGCTGCTGCGCTATGTCTTTTCAACCGGCTTCGTCGCGACCGAGGATCTCGGCATCCTTCTGCACACGGCGCTGGTCTTCCTCGGACTGCCGCTTTGCGCCAGCGGCCCACTCGCCATGCGCATCGACGTTGTAACTCGCCAACTCGGCCCGAGGGGCCGCGCAGTCGCCGATATCCTGTCCGATTCCGTCACGCTGGCCGCGGCACTGGTCTTGATGCTCGGCGCCGCCAAGGTGGCCACGCTGATCGGCGGCATATCGCCAACCCTGGACACGCCGGAAAGCTGGCGCTTCTGGCCGGTGGCCATCGGTGGCGCTTTGGCGGCGGCACATCTGATCCTCGGCTCCCTCGCCAGTGGCCGATCCTGGGCGAGCAGCCTCGCCGTCATTGCGGGCGGCGCCGGCCTCGCGACCCTGCCTCATCTTCCCGTCTTGCAGCCGGTCGGCTTGCCGAGCCTCGTTGCCTGCGCCGCTGTCTGTCTCGCCCTCGCGGCGGAAGCCCCCTTCGTCCACGCGCTGATCGTCGGACTTGCTGTTGCCATCCCCTTCGGCGCCCGTCTACCAGAAGCCGCCATCGTACAGCAGACGGTTTCCGGCATGGGCAAGTTCCTGCTCCTCGCCATTCCCTTCTTCCTGCTGGCCGGCATGCTGATGAACGCCGGCGGCCTCGCCCATCGTCTCGTCAGCTTCGCCTCGGCGCTGGTCGGTCATCGACGTGGCGGCATGGCGCAGGCGACACTCGTCACCAATCTGTTGTTTTCCGGCGTCTCCGGCTCGTCGATCGCCGATGCAGCTTTTGGTGCCAAGGTGTTGGCGCCGGCCCTTATTGCGGATGGCGTCAAACCGGAAAAGGCGGCCGCCATCGTCGCTGCCACGGCGGTGCTACCCAACATCATCCCGCCATCAATCGCCTTCCTGCTGCTTGCTTCGGCCACCAATCTGTCGGTGGGAGCCTTGTTTGAAGGTGGTTTGGTGGCTGGCCTGATCCTGGCGGCGGCCATGGCGGCAATGTTGCATTTTTCCGCCGACACACCGAGCCGTCCGTCTGCCGATCGGATCGAGCGCATTGCCGCCTTCGTCGCCGCGGTACCGGTGTTCGGTCTGGCATTGGTGGTCTTCTTCGGCATCCGCCTTGGTATCGCCACGCCCACCGAGGCCGCTGCCGTCGCCTCGGTCTATGCGCTCATCGCTGCGCTGGCCGTGCCGGGCGGCCGCAAGGCGACCCTAGCCGCCTTTCTCCAGGCAGGGCGAGAGACGGCGGCGATCGGCCTCCTCGTCGCCTCGTCGGCGCCGCTGGTTTTCCTGCTGGCCGTCGACGGTCTGCCGCAGGCGCTGGCCGGTTGGGTAACGGTGTTGGGCAGCAATCCCCTGGCCGTCATGCTCGTTGCCAATCTTATCCTGCTCGCCGTCGGTGGGCCGCTCGACGTCGGCCCCGGAATCCTGCTGTTCGCGCCGCTGCTCATGCCATCGATCGTCGCCGCGGGCATCGACCCGGTGGCCTTCGGTGTCATCCTCACGGTCAACCTGATGATCGGTGGTCTGACACCGCCGGTCGGTGTGTTGGTATTCGTCGCCGCCGGCATCACCGGACTTTCTTCAAGCGCCGTCTTCCGCGCCGTACTGCCGCTCACCCTCACCCTCATCGCCGCCATGTCATTGATGGCGCTTGCCGCCGCCCTCTGGGCGTTTCCATGACCTCGAACTTCGGAGGAACTGCATGCCTATCCTGACCCGCCGCGCCTTTGCCGCCGGCCTTTCCGCCCTAGCCCTCCCTGCCGTCATCCGGCCGGCTCGCGCCGCGTCGCGACCGCTGACCGTCGCCTCGTTGCTCGGCGACGATAAGCCGGAGACAAAGATTTGGCTGAAGGTGCGCGACCTTGTGGAAACAAAGCTACCCGGCCGCTTCGATTTCCGTATCGTCGGCAACGCCGCGCTCGGTGGTGAAAAAGAGGTGGCCGAGGGTATCCGCCTTGATTCCATCCAGGCCAGCCTGTCCACTCTATCGTCCCTGTCGGCCTGGGTGCCGGAGACACAGCTCTTCGATCTGCCCTTCGTCTTTCGCGATCGCGATCACGTCCGCCGTGCCACCTCTGGTCCGATCGGCTACGAGTTCAAGGGGAAACTGACCGACCAAGGGTTCGTCACACTCGGCTTCATCAATTATGGGGCTCGCCACCTTCTGGCCAAGGAAGCGGTGACCACACCCGGGGGTGTTGCCGGAAAGCGCATCCGCGTCATCCAGAGCCCGCTGCACGTCGAACTTTGGAAGGCCTATGGCGCGCTTCCGACCCCGATCCCTATCACCGAGACCTACAACGCGCTGAAGACCGGCGTCGTCGACATGATGGATCTCACCAAGTCGGCCTATGCCGGTTTCCGTCTCTACGAAGTGGTGCCCTATCTCATCGAAACCGCCCATATCTGGGCCACCGGTGCCGTCTATCTGTCAGCCGGATTCTGGAATGGTCTCAACGATGAGGAGAAAGCGGTGTTCACGGCGGCAATCGCCGAGGCATCGACCTATTTCGACGCGCTGATGCAGGCCGATGAAGCAACGTCGATGGAAACTGCGAAAGCGGCCGGCGGCCAGATGATCGCACCAGAAAACCGCGATGCCTGGGTGAAGGGCGCTGAGGGCGTTTGGGCAATCCTGGCGCCAAAGGTCGGTGGCATGGAGAAGATCAAGGCGCTGACGGCGCTCTAACATCGCACCAAAAAGCCGGCACGCCTCGCGGCGGCCGGCTTCCAGAACTCAAATGACGCCCGACCTCAGACCAGCCGGCCCTGTTCGACCGCCGCCGCGATGAAGCTCGCAAACAGCGGGTGCGGCTCGAACGGACGGCTCTTCAGCTCGGGATGATACTGCACACCGATGAACCAGGGATGGCCGGGGATCTCCACTGTCTCCGGCAGCACGCCATCCGGCGACATACCGGCAAACGACAGGCCGCAGGCCTCCAGCCGATCACGATAGTCGATGTTCACTTCATAGCGGTGACGATGACGCTCGTGAATGATCTCCGAGCCGTAGATCTCGGCGATCTTGGATCCCTTGGCGAGATGCGCCTCGTAGGAGCCGAGGCGCAGCGTACCGCCCATATCGCCGCCGGCCCGGCGCTTCTCCAGCGCATTGCCCTTCAGCCACTCGGTCATCAGGCCGACCACCGGTTCCTCGGTCGGGCCGAACTCCGACGACGAGGCTCCGGTCACACCGGCCAGCGCCCGAGCCGCTTCGATCACGGCCATCTGCATGCCGAAGCAGATGCCGAAATAGGGCACGTTGTGCTGGCGCGCAAAGCGGGCCGCGAGAATCTTGCCCTCCGAGCCGCGCTCGCCGAATCCACCCGGCACCAAGATGCCGTGCACATGGTCGAGATAGGGGGTGGGATCCTCCTTCTCGAACACTTCGCTCTCAATCCATTCGATCTTGACGCGAACATTGTTGGCGATGCCGCCATGCATCAGCGCCTCGATCAGCGACTTGTAGGCATCCTTCAGCACCGTGTACTTGCCGACGACGGCGATGTTGACCTCGCCCTCGGGGTTCTTGACGCGATTGACGATACCCTGCCAGCGATCAAGCTTGGGGGCTGGCGCCGCCTCGATACCGAACGCGGCCAGCACTTCGTCGTCAAAGCCTTCCTTGTGGTAGGCCAGCGGCACTTCGTAAATGTTGCCGACGTCGAGCCCAGGGATGACCGCCGACTGGCGAACGTTGCAGAACAGCGACAGCTTCTTGCGCTCGCCCTCGGGAATCGGCCGGTCGCAGCGGACCAGCAGGATGTCCGGCTGAATGCCGATGGAGCGCAGCTCCTTCACCGAGTGCTGTGTCGGCTTGGTCTTCAGCTCGCCCGCCGAGGGAATGTAGGGCATCAGCGTCAGGTGGATGTAGACGCAATGCCGGCGCGGCAGCTCGTTGCCAAGCTGACGGATCGCCTCAAGGAAAGGCATCGCCTCGATGTCACCCACGGTGCCGCCGATCTCGCACAGCACGAAGTCATAGTCTTCGTTACCGTCGAGAATGAACGCCTTGATCGCGTCGGTGACGTGCGGAATCACCTGCACAGTACCGCCGAGATAATCGCCATGCCGTTCGCGGGCGATGATCTCCTGATAGATGCGGCCGGTGGTGATGTTGTCCTGCTTGTTGGCCGGGCGCCCGGTGAAGCGCTCGTAATGGCCAAGGTCGAGATCGGTCTCCGCGCCGTCGTCGGTCACGAAGACTTCGCCATGCTGATACGGAGACATCGTCCCCGGATCGACGTTCAGATAGGGGTCGAGCTTACGGAGACGAACCTTGTAGCCACGCGCCTGCAGAAGAGACGCAAGAGCCGCTGCCGCGAGCCCCTTGCCCAAGGACGAAACCACGCCGCCAGTAATGAAGATGTACCGCGCCATGGGCCTTCAACCTATCTTTTCGCGGACCCGTTGGGGAGTGGTCCGACTGGTTTATCCAAAACAAAACGAAAAGGCCGGCCCGGAAGGCGTTAACCCTCCGGTCGACTGATCGCTTCAAGCTATTGTCCTGTCTCACGAAAACGGCCGCGGAAGCCCGCGACCGTCCATATCCGCTTTCTACCGGACGGGGTCGTCCTTAGGGTGTCTGTGCGGGCGTAGCCGGGGCGACTGGGGCCGGCGCAGACGTTGTCGGGGCCGAATCAGTCGCCGGAGCGGCCGGAGTTTGCGCTGCCGGAGCAGCCGGTGTCGCGGCTGCGGGAGCCTGAGTCGTCGGCGCGGCCGGAACCTCCACCGCGGGAGCGACCGGCACGTTACCCGACTGGGCGGCTGGTTTGCTCATCTGGTTGAGCTGGTCGAGAACACCACCCTTGCCTGAGCCGATGGGCTGATCGGCCGTCGGTGAGGACGGTGCCGTCCGCACCTTGTCGAGGATCGAATCGTGCGCGCCGGTAAAGCGCGGCAAAACCGACAGACCGATCGAGGTCACGAAGAAAATCCCCGCGAGGATGGCGGTGGTGCGGGTCAGTACGTTGGCGGTGCCGCGGCTGGTCATGAAGCCACCGCCGCCACCAATACCAAGCGCACCGCCTTCGGAGCGCTGCAGAAGCACGACGCCCACCAGGGCTGCGACCACCATCAGGTGGATGACGAGAAGAACGGTTTGCATGTAACCCCAAAACTTTCAACGGGCGCCCGACCGGGGCGCGCCAAAGGGCACACCGACCGCCTATGCGGTCCGAGTCCGCGGCGTTGTACACGAAGGGCGGTAGCCTTTCCACCTTTCTATGGCGTTTATTTTGGGAAGCGAACGCCTTATCACAAGCCTCCCATCAAAGAGAGGAGCCCCAAGACCATGATACTCGCAACTCCGCGCCTTGTGCTCGCTCCCTGGACGGAGCAGGACCTCGCCCCATTCGCCGCGCTCAACGCCGACCCGGAGGTCATGCGCTATTTCCCGAAGACCCTGACGACCGACGAAAGCAACACCCTTGTCGATCGGCTCCGAGGCACGTGGTCGGAGCACGGCTACGGCTTTTCCGCCGTGCGGCGGCGAGAGGACGACGCTTTCATCGGCATGGTTGGCATTCAGAAAGTGCTCAACCCCGCCTACCCCTTCGCGCCGGCAGTCGAGGTGGGCTGGCGGCTCGACAAGGCATTCTGGCAGCGCGGATATGCCAGCGAAGCGGCGCGCGCCGCCCTGGCTCATGGTTTCGATGTCCTCGAACTCACCGAAATCGTCGCCTTCACGGCGGTTTCCAACCTGCCATCGCGCGCGGTGATGCAGAGCCTTGGAATGGTACGCGATCCGGCCGACGACTTCCTGCATCCATTATTGCCGGAAGACCACCCGCTCAGACCGCATGTGCTTTACCGGTTGAAGCGAGAGAATTTCCAACGCTGACCGTCACTCGAGAAGAAGCAGAGCCGCCGCGTCGAAATCGGCTCGCCGAAAATCGCGGCGTTGACGCGCTTCGCTGTCGACGCCCCAAAGCTCGGCGTTCCAATCCTCGTCGACATGGGCAGCGAGCCAGACGTCGTCTGGCGACAAGCGCTTCTCCATAAGGGCGAGTGCCAGGAACACCGAACCGGTTAGCGTTGTGACCAGCTCGGTGGCGGCGAGGCGGATGGCGTCGTCAGGCAGGGTGGAATGAACCGCGGCGAAAAGCCGCGGCGGCTGAGGTACCGCCACCACGCCCACCGTTGCGATCGGGCGTGTACCGAACCGCTCCCGGACCCAGTCGAGCACCGGCTCCCAGGCGGATCGCTGGCGTTCGTCAAGGCGTTGCGGCTCGCCTGCGCGATAACAGGTCAGGTCCGAGCCGGCATAAGCGGCGACTTCATCTTTCACCGCCTCGATCTCGCGCGATACGCCGTCGATGGCCGAGTTGACGAGTCGGGTGAGCGGCATGGTCATCGGATCGATGAACTTGCCCTGCCCGGCCCATTCGGCCTCCAGGGCGCAGGCCGCCCGTAGCGGGCCGACGGCAAGCAGATTGCGCCCCGGCGTGCGAACCGGCTTGCCGTCGAGCAGCACGCGATAAAGGCCGTCGATCGGCTCAACCGATACCGCTTGGTAGAAGCGCTTCGGCAGCACGCGCTGCACGTTGGCGCGGGCCCGTTCGGTTGCCAGAACTGGATCGAAGGACGCGGCAAGTTCGTCGAAGAGATCGGCCATCGGTTTACGCCTTCCCGCCAAGCAGCTCCATCGCCAATACCGGCACCTCGGTAAAGCCGTCGGCGAGCACTTGGGCACCGGCCTGTATGAGTTCGTCGCGGCTATTGTAGCCCCAGGTGACGCCAAGGGCGAAGGCGCCTGCCGCGCGGGCCATCAGCATGTCAAAGCCGGTATCGCCGATCACCACCGTGCGAGACACATCGCCGCCGAGAGCGGCCACTGCGTCGACCACCATGAAGGGGTGCGGCTTTGATGGTCCGTCATCGGCGGTGCGAAGCACGGCGAACAGATTTGTCAGCCCGTGCGTCTCGAGGATGGCGTCAAGCCCACGCCGCGACTTGCCAGTGACGACGCCGAGCAACACGTCGTCCTGTGCCGCCAAGGCCTTCAAGGCGTCGAGCGTGCCGGGATAAAGCGGCGCCGTTTCGGCAAGGCGAAATTTCATCGCCTGATAGGTGTCGCGATAGGCCTCCACGACGAGGCCGACGGTGACCGCGTCAAGATCAGGATTGAGGCGGCTGACCGCCTCCGGCAGCGACAAGCCAATAATGGAAAGCACGCCGGCCGGGTCGGGCGGCACATGACCGAGCTTGACAAAGGCCTCCGTCATGGTGGCGACGATCATATGCTGGCTGTCGACCAGCGTGCCGTCGCAATCGAACAGAACGAGTTTTGGCGGCATTGGCCGGCTATCCGCCGCCGTCATGCCAACGCGCCGCCGCCGGCCGTCTTCAGCCACGCTTCGCCGCAGGCTTTGGCCAACTCGCGGACTCGCAGGATGTAGCTCTGCCGCTCCTGCACCGAGATGACGCCGCGCGCGTCGAGCAAGTTGAAGCGATGGCTGGCCTTGATGCACTGATCATAGGCCGGCAGCACGCACTTGTTGATGCCGTCCGTACCGGCCGCCGCGCCCTTCTCGAGCAACGCCTTGCACTCAGCTTCGGCGTCCTTGAAATGCTGCATCAGCATGTCGGTGTCGGCATATTCAAAGTTATGACGGGAGTATTCTTCCTCAGCCTGGTGGAAGACGTCGCCATAGGTGACCTTGTCCTCGCCCTCACGGCCGTTGAAATTAAGTTCGTAGCCGTTGTCCACGCCCTGAAGATACATGGCGAGGCGCTCGAGGCCATAGGTGAGCTCGCCCGACACGGGTGAGCATTCGATACCCGCCACCTGCTGGAAATAGGTGAACTGGCTCACTTCCATGCCGTCGCACCAGCATTCCCAACCAAGCCCCCAGGCGCCGAGGGTCGGGCTCTCCCAGTCGTCCTCGACGAACCGCACGTCGTGCAGCTTGAGGTCGATGCCGATCGCCTGAAGGCTTTCGAGATAGAGCGCCTGCAAGTTCTCCGGCGACGGCTTCAGGATCACCTGGAACTGGTAGTAGTGCTGGAATCGGTTGGGGTTTTCGCCATAGCGCCCGTCCTTGGGGCGACGAGATGGCTGCACGTAAGCCGCCTTCCATGCTTTCGGCCCCAGCGAGCGCAACGTCGTCGCCGGGTGGAAGGTACCGGCCCCCACTTCCATGTCGTAGGGTTGCAGGATGACGCAACCCTTCTCGGCCCAGAAGCGCTGCAGGGTCAGGATCAGCCCCTGAAAGGAGCGGCGGGGATCGTTGACGTCGGCGGGCTGGGTCATCTGGCGCTACCTGAAACGGCTGGAACCCCGGCGGGAGCCGGGCGGGATCGGGCGCGAAATTAGGTGCGCCCCCTCGCCCCGTCAACCGCAAAAAGCCTCGCACCCCGCCGCCCGAAAAATCGGCGGGCATCGTCCAAGAAAGGAAGCGTCATCCAATCGCGGGTGCCGCCACAGGATAGGACGATGACCTCCAGACGCCTTCGCTTCACCCTGGCTCTCGCCGCCACGTTGATCGTGGCCGCCCCAGCCTTCGCCGCCGAAAAGCGCCATCAGTTCCTGGAACCCATTCAGTCGGATCGCCAACAGGAAGAAGAAATAGAGGGTTCGGCCACTGGCGGCAAAATCTGCTATTGCCGCACTCTCCATGAGAAAGGCGCCACCGGCCAAATAACGTGGAGGGTGGCCTGCTCGGAACAGCCCGATCAAGGTGCGCGGAAGATCCGCGCCGACGATTGTGGGGCCATCCGCAACCTGTCACATCCCTGATCCAACAATGAAAAAGGCCGAAGCAATGTGCTTCGGCCTGGTTCAACAATGGCGAACAGATCCGCCAAAAAGAATACCCGATACTCAGCGGCGATCGCGATAGACACCGGTCACCGGATCGCGCTCCATGCGGATCTCGACACGTACCGGCTTGGCGTTGGCTTCATGGAGAATTTCGGCCACACGCATCATCTCGCGCTTCAGCACCTGCACGACGACGTAAACGCCTGCGCCGATGAGAGCATATCCAACCAGATGGGACATGGACCAATCTCCTTTGCTGACAAAACCATGAGACCACTGTCTTGGTTTCCTGGCAAGCGCAAATTCCTGTGATAGGTTCACAAACCGTAGCGAGAATACATACTACGTCGTTCGATTGTCGCAAGAATATTGTCGAAATCGACAAGGGTGGTGGCATCGACCGCGCTGCCAAACAGACGTCGGCGCAGGAAGCCGCTCCGTCCGGGTTCGAACAGGCGGATATCAACTTTGTCGCCGAAGCGGGCGGCAAGATCGTCATGCGCGGTGCCGATCCGATCGGCAAGGCCGAGCGCCACCGATCGCTCGCCGGCCCAGTAGAGCCCCGAAAACAGCTCTTCACCGCCGGTCAACCGAGCACCGCGTCGGTCTTTGACCAGTTCGATGAAGAAGGCATGGATGTCGCGCTGCAGCGTTTTGAGATGTTCGATGTCCTCGCCGTTCTCCGGCTGGAAGGGATCGAGAGTCACCTTGCGCGTGCCGGCCGTATAGACACGGCGATCGATACCGAGCCGGCCGATGGCCTTGTCGAGGCCGAAGCTGGCCGAAACCACGCCGATTGACCCGAGGATGGACGAGCGGTCAGCGACGATCTCGTCGGCCGCTGAGGCCAGCATGTAGCCACCCGACGCCGCTATATCCTCGACGTAGGCGATCACCGGCAGCTTTTTTTCCTCGGCAAGCTGGCGGATGCGGCGAAAGATGAGGTGAGATTGGACGGGCGAGCCACCGGGCGAGTTGATGGCAAGCGCCACAGCCTTCGCCCCACTCACCGAAAAGGCTTTCTTGAGCGCGCCATCGATAGACGACAGCGACAGCGACCCACGCCCTAGTGCGGCGGGCATGCCGATAGCCCCGGATAAGCGTACGAGCGGCACAACGGGAACGTCGCCGCGAAACCGTCGCGGCAGCCAGGACCTGAAATCGACCAAGGGCATGTTCCTTTGCGGAATTGTTCGTCGTCCTCGCATGTAGGAAGAAGCCTGCGAAGATTCAAATGGCGGCCAGGGGACCTGTTCGATGCAGGAAATCTGAATGCAGCCTTCAGAAGATACGATTTGTTCCTATTGGGCATCACACCTATATTGAGGATGTAAAAAGAGAGACAGAGAAAGAACGGAGAACAACGATGGACGCCATGATGTTCGCCATGCTGGGTGCCAACCACAAGCGCCACAGCCAGAGCACCGCCGAACGCGAGATCGCCGAGGCAATCGCCAACTACGAAGAGACTGCCGGCAGCCGGGCCAAGACCAAGAAGCGCGGTTTCCTGAAAGGCTTCGGCCTCTGATAGGCAGGCACCGATCGCCGGTACGACGCGAGCGCTCGATCCCAAGGGGGATGTCGGGCGCTTTGTCGTATTTAGGCGATGCTCGCAGTTTGCCACGGTCACCATTTCATCACTATTTTCCTGAATGACTGCCGCACTCCGGCCGCCAATCGCGCGACCGTTCGCTTCGAGCCAAAAAGGCTTCGGCCTCTGATAGGCAGGTACCGATCGCCGGTACGACGCGAGCGCTCGATCCCAAGGGGATGTCGGGCGCTTTGTCGTATTTAGGCGATGTTCGCAGTTTGCCACGGTCACCATTTCATCACTATTTTCCTGAATGACTGCCGCACTCCGGCCGCCAATCGCGCGACCGTTCGCTTCGAGCCAAATATGACGATCGAGAAAATGGTATCTTCATCGGTGCGCCATGGTGGCAGCGAGTTGCAACGCATCGACTATCTGGACGGCTGGCGGGGGCTGGCAATCCTTCTGGTGCTGCAAGGGCATTTCCTGATCATTCAGGGCTGGCACAGCGGGCGAATGGGCGTCGACGTGTTCTTTTGCCTGTCCGGCCTATTGATGAGCCGCCTTTTGTTTCAGCGTCGCGTGCCGCTTGCCACCTTCTATAAACGCCGCATTTCGCGCATCATTCCCGCCTTCTTCCTTTACCTCCTGATCGTCTTCGGCATCGCTGCGCTCATCGGCAAGGCGGCTCCGGCGTCGGAGGTGGTGCCGACGGTGCTGTTTCTTCGCTCCTACCTGCCGGCAGACTTTCATATGTTTGCGAGCGCCTACCCGATCGGCCACCTTTGGTCGCTGAACGTGGAGGAACACTCCTATATCTTCCTGTCGCTTCTCACCCTTCTCCCCTTCCTGCGCGGCCGAGAAGGCTGGGCGCTGATTGGCTTCGGTCTCCTGACCATCGCCATACACCTCAGCTATTTTACCTTCCCCTCGATCGCGCCGCCCATAGAATACTGGGTGCGCAGCGAAGTCGCGGCAACCAATCTTTTGCTTTCAGCCGGTTATTCTCTGCTCAGAGATCGAACCGCCCCTTACGTCCGCCCTTGGATGCCAGTGGCCGCCTTTGCCCTTGGGTCGGCGCTTTACGTCGGCTCGGTGTTTCCGTGGATGATGACCATGACGGTCGCGCCCTTCTTCCTGGCCTTCACCGTCAACCATCTGGCCGAGGCGCCGAGATGGGTGCGAACGGCGCTGTCCTGGAAGCCACTCAGGCTGCTCGGCATCGGTTCTTTCTCGATCTACCTCTGGCAACAGCCTTTTTATCAGTACAAGACATACCTGTTCGGCGACCTGCCGGCCCACGAACTGATTGGCCTCGTGCTATCGGTGGCGATCGGATTCCTGTCGTTCTACGCCTATGAAAACCGCGTCAGGAGTTGGCTGAACCGCGTGTGGTGAGGACCACCATTCAATCGGAGGAAGAAGACGTGAAGATTCATAAGGACAGCAAGCTGCTGTTCATCGGCGACTCGATCACCGACTGGAGCCGCGCCCGGCCGATCGGCGAAGCATTGTTTGACTCTCTCGGCACCGGCTATGTCGGCTTGGTCAACGCCTTTCTCAATGTGACGCACGCCGCCCACCGTATCCGCGTCGTCAACATGGGCGTCAGTGCCAATACCGTGCGCGATCTCGAAGCACGTTGGGCGACCGACGTCGAAGACCTGAAGCCGGATTGGCTGTCGATCATGATCGGTGTCAACGACGTCTGGCGGCAGTTCGACGCCCGCCTCCAGACCGAGAACCATGTGCTGATCGGTGAATTCGAGGCGACGCTGGAGCGCCTGATCGTTCGCACCAAGCCCCACCTCAAGGGGCTGGTCCTGATGGCGCCCTACTTCGTCGAGTTCAATCGCGAAGACCCGATGCGCAAAATGATCGACGACTACGGCACGGTGATGAAAAAGCTCGCCGAAAAGCACGGCGCCATCTTCGCCGACACGCAGGCCGCCTTTGACGAGATGATGGCCGAGATCCATCCTATGGGCATCGCCACCGACCGTGTCCACCCGACCTTGACCGGTCACATGATCATCGCCCGCGCCTTCCTGAAAGCGGTGGGATATCCGATCTGAGAGGCGGCAGGGCGAGGCAATCGGAGGCGATTATGGCACTCGAGGAACTTCCCCTCGCACGTGCATTCACGCTGTTGGAGCCAGGGCCAGTTGTTCTGGTAACAACCAACGACGGCCGGCGCGACAACGTGATGACCATCACCTGGACCATGGTGCTGGATTTCTCGCCGACCTTCGCCATCAAGACCGGCCCCTGGAACTATTCCTATGCGGCGCTCGCAAACAGCAAGGAATGCGTTCTCGCCATTCCCACGGTTGACCTGATCGACAAAGTCATCAGCATCGGCACCTGCTCAGGGCAGGACACTGATAAGTTCGATGCTCTCAATATCGCCCGCAAACCGGCTCGGAACGTGCGCGCTCCCCTGCTGCCCGAGTGCCTTGGCAACGTCGAATGCCGTGTCGTCGACATTCTCGATCCCCATGGCATCATCGTGCTCGAAGGGGTTACTGCGTGGATCGATCGTGAGCGCCAGGAGCGCCGGATGCTACACGCGGTCGGTGACGGCACCTTCGTCGTTGATGGTGAGACGGTCGATCGCCGGATCGCGATGCGTTCCAAGTTGCCGGATGGCGTTTAGGCCCCCTCGCCCGCGCCGCATCTCGCTCGGCGACCGTTTGTAAACCTCACTGAACACGGCGTTGAAGCGCCGGAGGCTGCCGAAGCCGGCCTGAAGCGCGACATCAGTCATGGGAAGATTGGTGTCTGTGATGAGGCGCTTGGCGCGCTGAACCCGCGCCGTCTTGGCCACTTCGGTCGGGCTGGCACCGAGATGTCGACGGAAAAGCCGCGTCAGGTGCCGGCCGCCGATACCGACGCGCTCTGCCAGTGCCTCCACATTGCCATCGCCGTCGAGCGCTCCCTCATCCTTGATCAGCCGCGCCGCCTTCTCGACAATGGCGAGTGTACCCTTCCACGCCGGACAGAAGGGCGCCGTCTCCGGTCGGCAGCGCAGGCAAGGCCGGTAGCCGGCGAGCTCGGCCGCGGTCGCACTCGGTAAGAACTCAATATTGCGTCGGAGCGGCTGCTTCACTGGGCAGACGCAGCGGCAATAGATGCCCGTTGTCCGTACGCAGATGAAAAAGGCGCCGTCATAGGCAGGATCACGCGCCGCCCAGGCCGTTTCGCAGAGGGTGATGTCGAGGCTCATAACAGGAATTGTACACGCACTCTGCGCAAGATCATCGAACAGAGTCCGATTCCGGCGAGCAGTCCATCATCGGTCAGGCAATTATTCGCTCAGTCAGCCAGGAGGCGTCTTTGACAAAAGCACCGCGGATGGGCCTCCTCGAATGGGGCCTTCTTGTTTTCCTCTCCGTCCTCTGGGGTGGCTCGTTCTTCTTCTCGAAGGTGGCGCTTGCCGAGCTGCCACCGTTCACCGTCGTGCTCGGCCGCGTGTCGATCGCCGCTCTCGCACTTTTCATCTACCTCCGGTCGACCGATCAGGTGATCCCAGTCAGTGGTAAAGTCTGGCGCGCCTTCTTCGGCATGGGGCTACTCAACAACCTCATCCCTTTCAGCCTGATCTTCTGGGGCCAGACGGCGCTCGCTTCGGGTCTTGCCTCCATTCTCAATGCCACGACGCCGATCTTTTCCATTCTGGTCGCCCATCTGCTGACCGCCGACGAGAAGATGACCCCACAGAAGATCACCGGTGTGCTGCTTGGCATCCTTGGCGTCTCTGTTCTGATGAGCGGCAGCGCCTTTGCCGGCAACGGTCCACCGGTTTGGGCGCTTCTTGCCTGCCTTGGCGCCGCCCTGTCCTATGGCTTTGCCGGCACGTTCGGGCGCAGGTTCCGTCGCATGGGCATCGCGCCGGCTATCGGCGCCTTCGGCCAGACCACGGCCTCTACCGCAATGATGCTGCCACTTGTCGCCCTCGTCGACGCCCCCTGGCAGCTCGCCATGCCCCACCTCGTTACCATCGGTGCGCTTCTTGCTCTGGCGCTGATCTCAACGGCGCTGGCCTATATCATCTACTTTCACCTCCTCTCCGTTGGTGGTGCCACCAACTCGTCGCTGGTGACCCTGCTGATCCCCGTATCGGCCATCCTGCTTGGAAACCTCGTGCTCGGCGAACGGCTGTCGATCAGCCATTTCCTGGGGATGGCCTTGATCGCCCTGGGTCTCCTGTCGATCGACGGTCGGATCTTCGCCATGCTCAGGCGAACTCCAGCCATGTGAGGCGCACATGTTCGACATCGTCTACACCTATCTTCAGGCCCCCATCGGTTCCCTGCTTCTGGCTGGCGACGGCGTGCGTCTGTCGAAAGTCGGCTTTCCCAACGGCAAGGGCCGCGTCGCCCCGCAGGATCACTGGCGGCGCGATGACGGCCAGTTTGTCGAGGCGCGCGCCCAGCTCTCGGCCTATTTCGCGGGCGAGCTTCGCGCTTTCGACATCGAGCTAATGCCGGTCGGTTCGCCCTTCCAGCTCGCTGTCTGGCAGGCGCTTACCGCTATTCCCTATGGCGCGACCATGTCCTATGGCGAGCTCGCCAGTCGCATCGGCCGCCCTTCGGCGAGCCGCGCCGTCGGCGCTGCCAATGGTGCCAATCCAATCCCGATCATTGTCCCCTGCCATCGGGTGATTGGCGCGTCTGGCGCTCTCACCGGCTTCGGTGGCGGTATCGACACAAAACGCTGGCTGCTGGCGCACGAGCAAGGTGGCGCGCCAGGCGCGCTTCAAGGCAGCCTGTTCTAAGCCAAAGCTGGTCATTCTGGCCCGCTCCTTGCTTTTGTTGCAGCTGGCAGGCAAGTTTAGCGTTGGCGTTCATAAGTTTGCCGCAGATTTTCTCGACGATCGAGGTCGGGCCGGTTCGCCCAGGCTTTGGGAGTTCACATGACGGCATTCGAAATGAGCGCGGCTTCGCCACGACGCAGTTTTACCGGCTCGGCTACGATTGCCATCGTCGGAGCGGTCGCGGCGGCAACGCTGGCACGGTTTAACGCCGATAGCTTCTATTACGGCGATCTCCTGACCTTCTTCCTGCCCACACTGTTCGAAGTCTCCCTCGCCGCCACACTCGTAGCGCTCGTTGGCCGCCATCGCCTCCTCGCGGCAATCGCCGTCGTTCTTACCGTACTCAATGGCCTGCCGCTCTTCATGCCGATCGATCGCGCCGCCGCGTCGGCCGGTGGGCGAGAGCTCCGCGTCGCCACGAGCAATGTGCTGGGCGGTCGCAGCGACTACGACGATCTCATCGCCTGGAGCACCAAGTCGGGCATCGACGTGCTTGGCCAACAGGAGGTGAGCGGCTACGTGCTGCGGCATTTCGATGCATTGCGGAACCATTTTCCTCAGACGCCGTCGGCCGAACTGCTCGGTCGCTATCCGGAGGTGATGGCTTGGTCGGGTTGGCGGATCCTCAAGGCAGAGCACATCAAAAACGTCTCTGTTATCCCTGGAGACGGATGGGGAGGCAACCCGCTCAGGCTGGAACTCGCCCCGCCCGATACGACGGATGCCGCATCGATTCCCGCCTCGAAGCCGATGGTAGTGGTCTACGTGCTGCACCCCACGACGCCTCGCAGTTTTGACCAGTGGGAAGGCCGCAACCTCTATCTCAACGTCGTGGCAAAATCGGTCGCCGCCGAGGCTCCGGGTACGCCTGTCGTTGTCTTGGGCGACTTCAACACGCCGACATGGTCGCCGTTCTTCCAATCGTTCCTGAAAAAGTCTGGGCTGGTCGACGCTGCCGGGACCGGTTGGCCGAGCACGACGCGCTTCTCAAGGCGGTGGTTCGCCAAGAACTTCTATTTCGGCTCGCCGGTCGACCACATCCTGGTATCTCGCAATATCGAAGTGAAACACTTCGAGGTTGGTCCCGATATCGGCTCCGATCACCTTCCGGTGCTCGCCGACCTGCGTCTCCCCTGAGGTCACCACCAGGAGACTGGCAGCGCTGCCCCCCGAAGCACAGCCTCGACATCCGAGCGAAAACTGCCGTCCGGCGCGTGCAGCACGATGCCGGGCAATATCCGAAGCGGCGCCCGGCCCTGTGGCCGGCCGCGCAGGATTAGCCGGTGCGCTGCTTCTCCAGCGCGCGCATGGATCGGCAGCAAGGCGAGCGAACCGAAGCGGCTGCCAATGGCCGAGAAGAGACGCGGCAATTCGTCGGCGCGAAAGACGACCGTCAGCGTACCGGATGGCTTCAGCGCGGCGGCGGCGGCGCGGACCCAACCATCAATCGCATCGGCAGTCACCGCATGCGCCCGCGCCCGCGCCGGCGACGGTGATGATCGGCCGCGATCGGCAGGATGGAACGGCGGATTCATGACAACATGATCGGCCATATTGTCGAGCAAGCCAGCGGCCCGACGCTCGGCGGCTGGCGCCAGCACATCGGCGACCACGACATGGACCCGGTTGGCCGTGCTTGCATTCATCGCCGCATTCCCCTCGGCGAGCCGTGCCAGCTCCTGATCGATCTCCACCAGGGTGACGGTCGTCTCAGGTAGCCGATGAGCCGCGGCGAGGCCGGCGACACCGACCCCGGCGCCGAGGTCGACCACATGACCGGTCGTTCCATCGGGAAGCGACGCGGCAAGCAGCACGGCATCCAGGCCGGCTCGGTGCGAACCGGACAGCGGCTGGTCGATCATGAGTTGATTGCCAAGAAAGCCATCACGGCTCACGGCGCTCAAAACGGTCACCAGTCCGATTCCGGCTTCGGCTTATGCCGAAGTTCCGCGCCGAGACCGGCATCGGTAATAAGGCGGCGGGCACGAATAGCGTCATCGGCATCGACTAGAATACGGCGCGGAAAAGCGCCGACCATTCCCTCAAGCGCACTCATCGCCTGATCGGCGACGATATAGCCGATGTCAGCGTCCTTCAGCAGCGCCTCCACAAAGGAGATGGTCACCAAATCGTTGGTGCGGATCAATTCTTCCATGAAACCTCCGGAATTGCCGATGGCTATCCCCGATGAGATTCGACATTATCCGCTTGGCGGCCTAATGGTCACCCAATTAATCTTTCTCAAGCGCGGGCACCGACTCGTGTCGGGAAGCGTTGTGGACACACAACCGGCGGCAAGCCGGACGGATGGTTCGGGAGTGGAAGGTTTGAGCTCGGTCGCACCTCAGCACAGCAACGCTCCGGCGGCACCGCGCGAGAAATCCATCGCGCCCCTGATGAAGCTTGTCGACGCCGACATGCAGCGGGTCAACCAGATGATTCTCGACATGGCCGCTGCCAATGCCGAGATGATTCCCGAAATCGCCCGTCACCTGATTGATTCCGGCGGCAAGCGCCTGCGGCCGATGCTGACCCTCGCCGCCGCGCTCGCCTGTGGCTATCGGGGGGATGGCCATGTCAAGCTGGCCGCCACCGTCGAGTTCATGCACACGGCGACGCTTCTCCACGACGATGTGGTCGACGAGAGCGAACTCCGGCGCGGCAAGCCCTCGGCGCGCATGGTCTGGGGCAACCAGGCGAGCGTGCTGGTTGGCGACTATCTGCTCGGCCAAGCCTTCCGCACCATGGTCGAGGTTGGTTCACTCGACGCGCTCGCCGTGCTATCGCGCGCCGCCTCGGTGATCGCCGAAGGCGAGGTGCTGCAACTGGTCGCCGCCAAGCACCTGACGACCAGCGAAGAACAGTATCTGCAGGTGATCAACGCCAAAACGGCGGCTCTCTTCTCGGCCGCCACCGAGGTTGGCCCGATTATCGCAGGCAGCCCCACCGAAGTGCGCACCGGACTCGCCGAATACGGCACTCAGCTCGGCCTCGCCTTCCAGCTTGTCGACGACGCGCTTGATTATGGCGGCTCGTCGATGACGCTCGGCAAGAAGGTCGGCGACGACTTCCGCGAAGGCAAGGTAACGCTGCCAATCCTGATCGCCGCCGCCCGAGGTGGCGACGCCGACCATGACTTCTGGCAGCGCACCATCGAACGCGGGGAAATCGAGGACGCCGATCTCGGTCACGCCATCGAGCTGCTCGGAAAGCATCAGGCCATCGCCGCCACCGTCGAGCGCGCCCGTGCCTATGGCGATAAGGCGATCGCCGCGCTCGAGGTGCTGGAGGAAGGCCCCTACCGGGCGGCTCTCGAAGACGTGGTGCATTTCTGCGTGAGCCGCGTCAGCTGATTTTTTAAACAGTTAGATGAAGAAGTCCGAACAACACATTGTTCGGACTTCTTTTCGTATTAGTCCTTGGTTGCCACGCCAGCTTCGGCGAAGGTCGCCATGCCCGCATGCACATCTGCGGCCGCACGGATGATCGACCCGGCGATGGCAGCGCCGGTACCCTCGCCGAGCCGGAAGCGCAGGTCGACGATCGGTTCCTTGCCGAGTCGAGTGATGACGTCGCGATGAGCGCCTTCGACCGAGGCGTGGGCAATCTGAACGTGATCGATGGAGTGCGGATCGACGGCATGCAGCACCGCGGCGGCGGCGGTAACGACGTAGCCATCGACCACCACCGGAATGTTCTGGTGGCGGGCGGCAATGATGGCGCCAACCATGGCGGCGATCTCACGACCACCAACTTGGCGCAGAACCTCGAGGCCGTCGCGCTCACCCTTGCCGAGACGCGCCACGGCGGCGGCCACGGCATCGCGCTTGCGAGTCAGGCCGGCGTCATCGACACCGGTGCCACGGCCGATCCAGTCCGACGCCGCGCCGCCATAGAGCGCATGGTAGATGGCGGCGGCAACCGTGGTATTGCCGATACCCATTTCGCCGAGCATCAACAGGTCGGTCCCGCCGGCCACCGATTCCATGCCGAAAGCCATGGTAGCGGCGCAATCGGCCTCGTCGAAAGCATCCTGTTCGGTGATGTCGGGCGTCGGCACCTCCAGAGCAAGCTCGAACACCTTGAGCCCGTAATTGTAGCTCTTGCAGAGCTGATTGATGGCAGCGCCGCCGGCGGTGAAGTTGGCTACCATCTGGAAATTCACTTCGACCGGGAACGCCGAAACGCCCTTGGCAGCAACACCATGGCTGGCCGCGAAAATCGACACCATCGGATGGCGCACCGCCGGCCGCTCTACCCGCTGCCAGGCGGCCAGCCATTCAGCGAGTTCCTCGAGCCGACCGAGCGAACCGAGTGGCTTGGTCAGCTCCGCATTGCGCGCGCGAACGGCAGCGACGGAGGCTTCGTCCGGCCCCGGCATCGAACGGATCAACTCACGAAAATCGTCGAACGGCAGGCCGGACATCGAGGGAATCATATCTTCGTCTTTCTGAGTGAACTGGAAACCACGGGTCTGGATTTAGTATCAGAACCACCGCAATACCACGAAATGACACAACATTTAGCGGGTTCACGCTATACATGACTCGCGCGGCGGCCTACAAACGAAGAATGCTTGCCAACGAACTCCTCCACCGTCTTGCCGATCTCGGCGCCTCGCTCCGCTTTTTCTCGCGCCTGCCCGTGCCGCAGCTCGGACGGCTGGACGACACAGGCGCCCTGCCCAGCCTGCCGCGAGCGGCGGCGGCGGTGCCGCTCGCCGGCTTCCTGATTGCTCTGCCGGCGTCGCTCATCGGTCTCTTGGTCGGTTCGGCCGACCTGCCCGATCTTCTCATCGGCCTCATCGTTGTCGCAGCGCTGGTGGTTCCTACCGGGGCGCTGCACGAGGATGGTCTCGCCGACAGTGCCGATGGCCTCGTGGGCGGCACCACGGTCGAAAAGCGGCTCCTCATCATGAAGGACAGCCGCATCGGCACTTTCGGCGGACTGGCATTGATTCTTGCAACGTCGATCCGTGCCAGCGCCTACGGCGCGCTGTTCGCACACCCGGCGGCGGGCGTCTTCGCCGTGCTGGGCGCGGGCGCCCTGAGCCGCCTTGCCATGACTGCCCTCTGGGCGGCGCTGCCCAACGCTCGGCCAGACGGTCTTGCCGCAAGGCTCGGCCAGCCTGACCAGCGCGCCGTTGCCCTCGGCGTCGGATTGACGGTACTGCTGTTGTCGCCGCTGCCGGCATTGATCGGCGCGTCGGCTACGCTTCTCGGCATCGCTTTTGCTGGCCTCACCACCCTCGCCTTCGCCGCATTTGTCCGCGACAAGATCGGTGGGCAGACCGGCGACATTCTTGGCGCGACGCAGGTGCTTACTGAGGTGGCCTTCCTGATCGGCCTCCTGATCGGCAGGTGACAACAATGGTGGAAACGCCTTGCGTCAAAATTTGTCGAATGCTGGAGGGCGGCAGCCTCTGTCGCGGCTGCGGTCGCACACTGGAGGAAATCGCCCACTGGACGGAGATGAGCCCCGAGGGGCGACGAGCGATCATGGGCGGGCTTGCGGAACGGCTGCGGCGGATCCAAATGCTGGATACCGCATCCCGATCGGAGGCCTGAGCCAATGCGACAACCGGTGCTCTATGTCGCCGTGGCGATCCTGATCATCGCTACCGGCATCCTGTTGATCTTCGGCCGGTCGGGCGACGTCGCCGGCCTCGCCCCGGCCCAGTTCGCCAATGCCGCCTATCTCTCGATCTTTGCCCTGTTGATTGGCGCTTCGCTGGCGTTCGGCCGCCACCGCGTCAACGCACGGCTATGGCACATCGCGGTCTGGCTCGCCGTCTTCCTGGCGCTCGCCGCCGGCTATCGCTGGTTCCATCAACCACCGACGGTGATCGTGCCAGGAGAAGACGCCCATTCGACGGCAATCTGATCAGTCCGTTGCTCTACTCGCAAAACGCGCCGCCAACACGCTGACGATGACCAGTTGCAGGAAGTGGAAGACCATGATCGGCGCGACGATCAGGCCGATGGCGGCGCTCTGGCCGAACATCACCGGCGCCAACGGTACGCCTGTCGCCAGCGACTTCTTGGAACCGCAGAACTGGCAGGCGATGCGATCGCGGATATTGAAACCCATGATGGCGCAGACACCGTTCATGATGACGTAGACCACCAGGAACAGCGCCACCGAAGCGACGGCAATCTCCAGCACCACCGTGAGATCGTTGGCACTCCAGACGCCGGCCGCCACGGAATCGCAAAAAGAATTGTAGACGATGGCGAGGATGGTGGTGCGATCGGCGAGCTTCACCCAGAAGGCATTGCGGTGCGCCCAGCCGCCGAGCCAGCGGCGGGCGATCTGGCCGAGAATGATCGGCACCAGCACCAGCATCACCACCTTGAGCATCACCGGCAGGAGCGGCATGTCGATGCCGTTGCGCTTCATGTACCAGCTCATCAGAAGCGGCGTGACGAACACGCCGAGCAGGCTGGACAGAGAAGCGTTGAACACGGCCGCCGGCACGTTGCCACGAGCGATGTTGGTCATCGCCACTGATGAGGACACGGTGGACGGCAATGCCGCGACGTAAAAGAAACCGAGCCAGAGATCATCGGAAAACAGATCCGGCATCAACGCCCGGGCGGCCAACAGCAAGGCCGGAAACAAAACGAAGGTAGCAAACTGCACGCAAACGTGCAGGCGCCAATGGAGGATGCCAGCCTTCATCTTCTCCGGCGACAGCGTCAGCCCGTAAAGAAAGAACACCACCGAGACACCGTAGGTGGTGACATATTCGAAATGCAGGGGCCCGCCGCTCTTGCCAGGGACCGGCCAGATGAGCGCCAGCGCCACCATCAGAACGAGGCCAATGAGGAAGTAATCGAGCTTGGGCAGACGGAGGGACACGGCAGACAAACTTTCCGGTATCAAGCGGCCTTGCGGCGCTGGAGCGCATCAAGAGCCGCGTCGATGACCTCGAGGCCAGCGCCTTCCTTGACGCCCCCCTCGGTCAAGATGCGGCGCCAGGCGCGAGCGCCCGGGACCTTGTGGTAGAGACCAAGCATATGGCGAGTAAAGGCCGACATCCGGCCGCCAGCGGCCAGGTGAACGGCGATGTAAGGCCGCATCTGCTCCACCACGACGAACGGATCGGCGTCGCCGTCAGCCATGCCATAGACGAGCCGATCGACCGAGCCGAGCAGTGCCGGCTCCTGATAGGCAGCGCGCCCCAGCATGACCCCGTCGAGCGTCTTCAGAAGATCGAGGGCGGCGTCAAGATCGTTGATACCGCCGTTGATGCCGATGAACGCATCCGGGTGCCGCGTCTTGAGGCGGCGAACGCGGTCGTAATCGAGCGGCGGGATGTCCCGGTTTTCTTTGGGGCTGAGGCCCTTCAGCCATGCCTTGCGGGCGTGCACCCAGAGGGCTGAAACACCAGCAGCGATCACCGCGTCGGCGAGCCTGTCTAGCGCCTCCTCGGGGTCCTGATCATCAACGCCGATGCGACATTTAACGGTAACCGGCACACTGACCGCCGCGCGCATCGCCGCGACGCAGTCGGCGACGAGCGCCGGCTCCAGCATCAGGCAGGCGCCAAACCGGCCGGATTGCACGCGATCGGATGGGCAACCGACGTTGAGGTTGATCTCGTCATAGCCCCAATCCTCGCCCACCTTGGCGGCAAACGCCAACTCGGCCGGATCGGACCCGCCAAGCTGCAGCGCAACCGGATGTTCCTCGCCGGAAAAGCCCAGCAGCTTTTCCCGATCGCCAAAGCGGATCGCCGCCGTCGTCACCATCTCCGTATAGAGCAGCGCATGCGCACTCAGCTGCCGATGGAACAGCCGGCAATTGCGGTCCGTCCAATCGAGCATCGGTGCTACGGCAAAAATCGGCCCCGAGGAGTACAGGGAATTCGCTGAATTCTGCGGATTTCCGAGGCTACCTTGCATGCCGATTTGGTCTCGTAAGTTGTGATCCAGGCTCGTTTGCGATACCGTTTACAACAAATGTCGTAAAGCCAGAGGCCATGTTGTAAATGGGTTCGATTATCGAGCGGAAGAGAAAAGACGGAACGGTCGCCTATATGGCGCAAATCATGATTATGCGCGACCGGAAAATTGTGTTCCGCGAGAATAGAACGTTTGAACGCCGCCCCGCCGCGAACGCTTGGCTGAAGAAACGTGAGGCAGAGCTGGCTCAGCCGGGTGCGCTGGCTTCCGCCAAGTCGGCAAGGCGGTCAGCAACCCTCGCCGATGCCATCGACAAATATGTTCGAGAAAGCATCCGCCCTATCGGCAAAACCAAGGCCCAAGTCCTGGAGACAATCAAAAGCTTCGATATCGCGGACATACCCTGCCCTGAGATCGGGAGCCAACAGATTACGGCCTTCGCGACGGAGCTTAGAAAAACACGAGCCCCATCCACAGTCTCGAACTATCTCTCGCACCTATCGGCCGTGTTCCGTATCGCCCGGCCGGCGTGGGGCTACGAGCTCAACTACAGTGCGGTGCAGGACGCATTCATCGTCGGAAAAGCTTTGGGCCTGACAGGACGGTCCAAGGTTCGTGAGCGCCGGCCGACGATTAATGAGATGGATAAGCTCATGGCCCACTTTGCGAAGGGTCATGCCAAACGCCCCTCATCAAACCCGATGCACAAGGTGGCGCCCTTCGCGATGTTCTCAACGCGTCGCCTCGAAGAAATCACCCTCCTTCGAGGGACCGACCTCGATGAGGAGGGGTCAAGGATCTTGGTCCGCGATATGAAGAACCCCGGAGAAAAAGAAGGTAACAACGTCTGGTGCGATATCCCGGTTCCCGCGCTGCGGATCATCCAGTCAATGGATCGAACCCAAGAGCGCATTTTCCCTTTCAGCACGGACGCCATCGGCGCCGCTTTCACGCGCTCGGTTGCACTCCTTAACATTGAGGATCTGCACTTTCATGACCTTCGGCACGAGGGGGTTTCCCGGTTGTTCGAGATGGGCTTGAGCCTACCTCGCGTCGCAGCCGTATCGGTGCATCGCTCCTGGAACACCCTCAGGCGCTATACTCACTTGCGGCAAGTCGGAGACAAGTGGGCTGGTTGGGGGTGGCTTGATAAGGTAGCTCAGACTTCCCAGTGACGCTTTAATGTCGCACCGCCTTTGGTGGGCCTGAGATGGTGGATGGACCGGTTTTGGGCGGCGAAACGCCCCCTTATCGATTGCACACTGCAGGATGAATCATTACCGCTTTAAAGGCGCAATTCGAGCCATTTCCTGGCTGCCAACTCACGTTCTATGAATGCTTGTTTTTCATTTTTGTTCATGCGATCCGTAATGCGAAACTAGATATAGATGAGACGGCGATCCTAATGGGTTACTATAGATTGTTCCTCGCTTTGTGCGTTGTCTTTAGTCACACCGCATTCCAGATTGGTTTTAATGTCGGAAAATCTGCCGTTATTGGATTCTTTCTAATTAGCGGCCATGCGATGTACAATTTAGTGAATAAAAAATACTCGTCGTTAGGCGGAATTTTTCCCTTTTATATTGACAGGGCGCTGAGAATATATCCGCTATATATTTTCTTTGCCGCGATTTCTATATTATGGATTCTTTTCAACGCGCAAAATATCGGATTTCATCAGAGCTGTACACCTGAATTGATGGGATTGAATGTTGCCATTGTTCCTCTATATTTTCAAATTGCTCCCTGGCATCTCTGCACGCTTCTGCCTCAAAGCTGGAGCTTGTCTCTGGAGTTAGTGTTTTATGTAGTCTTGCCGTTTATTATCATATTTTGGAATCGATGGGTGGTGCTAGCGATCTTTACACTGTCAGTCTCAGTTTATCTCCAGGCCTATCTCGGCATTATTGATACCGACCATTACGCTTATCGTCATCTTTCGGGCACGTTATATATTTTTCTCATAGGCATGTCCTTCGCCTGCGAGGGATTATTTTGGGGTGTATTTCGTTGGTCAGCGTGGATGTGTTCAGTTATACTGTTTGTGATAATGTTTAGTATTCCGTCCCTCTGGGAGCTAAACAGCAATCGAGAGATCGTTATCGGTCTCTTAATTGGAATTCCATCGCTCGAATTATCGAGAAAAATGCCGTCATCAAAGATTGAGAGATTTTCTGGAAACTTAAGCTACGCTGTTTTCTTGTCTCATTATTTAGTATATCTAGTTGTAACGCAGTTTTTCCACCTGGATTACGGAGTTAAATTGTTTTCAATAGTGGCTATAATATCCTTTATTATTGGGTCAATATCCCATATTTACATAGAGAAACCTATTATGACTCGTTTCGGCCGACGTCGCGACGATCCGCAACCAGCGATCGCCGTCGTGATTTGATTTCCATTCTGCCGGCCCCAAGTATTTGAATCGACATGGAACAGGGCGCGGAATAGGTCGACCGGCTTTCATTTTCCTACGGTCACCCACTTAATGAACGTCGGCGCATACGTCGATCCGGCACGAGCGAGACCCCGCGCCGCAGCCGGGTCTCCCAGTCTTGGCACGAGAAATCCCACAGCATCAGTTGACCAATTGCCCCCAGCTTGAGTTCTCGTGAGCGGTCTTGGCGAGGCGATCCGCCTCTTCCTTCTTGCCAAGCGGCTGTGCCTTCGGCGCCTTGCCCTGCGCTGACTTCGGCACGCGGGTGTCATGCTTTTCGAAGCGCTTGAAGTATTTGTCGATCGCCGAGACGTTACCGGCTTCCGCCTCGGTCATCAGCGCTGTGATCAGCTTTGCTTCCACCCGGAAGCGGGCTTCGGCCCTCGACTTCAGCTCCCGAAAATAATGTTTGCGCAAAGTTGGTGGCGTGATCGAAAGCGCCGCCGAGATCTGCTCGACCGACCAATCGAAAGCCATCAACTGTATGACAAGTCTACGCTTTTCGTCGGTCGGTGTATGGACTGGCCGACCACGCTTGCCGAACCCTTCGGGGATCGGGTCGCCGAGCAGGTCAAAATCCAGTGCCATTAGAAAAAAATCTCCGCGTGAGATCTATGCCGGTTGGGAGGGTTAGGCCCCCTCAGAGTTCGACCCCGCCCCCCGCCTCGCGTGAAACGGGGTGTTTCACAGGCGCTCAGCCCCGACCGCGCCGCTCGCCGAGGTGGTTCTCCTTCAGGCGGTTGTCGCAGGGGCGGCAGACAGCCCGGAGGTTCGACAGGTCATCGGCGCCACCATTGCGGCGGCTCACGATGTGGTCAGCGATGGTTGCCGTGTGGATGCAGCCCGGCAAGGCGAGCTGACAGACGAAGCCATCGCGAACGAGGCACTGCTCGCGAAGATCCCGCCATGCGGACGTGTGGTAGTAGGCGTCGGCCGTCTTCGGCGGCAACCGAGCCGACGAGGTATCAAGCCGAGGGGCAATGCCCTTCAGCCTCGTGAGCTTTGCCATGTTGGGTTTGGTCCAATTGAAAAGCCAGGCTGGAGGACCAACCCGGCTTCATTGCCCGAAGGCGCAATTCTTTAATGTGGCAAAAACTGATGATCTTCCCCGGAGAAGTCAAGGCGAGCCCAGGCGGGGTTTCATCGAGTTGGGGACAAACCTTTCACCGACGAGGCACAGGGCGTCTCGCACACGGCGCCCAATCGCGGCGCATGTCTCCTTGTCCGCCTTTCCATTCAATACCTTAACCGTAGGCCAAGCCATGGCGGCCTCTTCGATCGTTCGCCCCTCCACGCAAATCGCCATCGGGATCGACCAGTCGGGTTGCCCGATGTAGGCAGCGATCATCGCGAGCTCGGTCTTTGCACCGAGAATGGTACCAGCCGGCCCGTCGTATGACTTGGTCGAGCAGTCCACCCGGATCACGCGATAGTCGATCGCCGAGGAACCACTCGCCTGCGCCGCCTCGGCAAGCGACACAACGTAACCGGCGGCGACAACAGCAAGGCGGCTTAGGCCTCCGCGCTCCGGTGCCTTGGCGGCAAGGCGGCGGATCGTCTCCGAAGCGCGAACCAGAACCCGATCCGTTTTGTTCTCAAACCAAGGGCTTGCGACGGATACCTCAATTCTTGCATTAGCTGTCATCACACGCCCTCGCGCTGTGTTGCCTGAGATTGTCCGCCTGCCGGCTCCTCCGGCGGCCTAGCCGATGGCAACCAGATCCGATCGACCTTCGCCGGCCGTGGAAGCCTGAAGCCCCGATCGGCAAACCACTCGCGCCAAGCCACGAAGTCAGGCGATGCGACCAGCACATAGGCGAACCCCGTCGATGCAGCCTCCATCGCTTGAGCCTCGGCAAGCAGCACAGCGACTCCCTGCCCTCGTTCCGCCTGTTGAGCCATGAATTTTGCCTTGCCAGCCGTCGGCGAAGATCGTGTCCCCGGTGGTGGTGTAGCTGAGTAGGTAGGTGGTCATCGGCGGTTTTCGGTAGGGTCTGGTTGCTTACACCAACCTGATACCGGAAGGGCTACCGATGACCGACGAGATGATGAACCTGCGCAAGCTGGTAGAGAAGACCCCTGACGCCGATATCTTGCGCGAGATGATCGGCTATGCCGCTGAGCGGCTGATGGAGCTGGAGGTGGGTGCCGCCACCGGCGCGGGTTATGGCGAGAAGAGCCTCGACCGCCTGGCGCAACGCAATGGCTACCGCGAGCGGGGTTGGGAGACGAGGGCTGGCACGGTCGAGTTGCGCATCCCTAAGCTGCGGAAGGGAAGCTACTTCCTGGGCTTTCTGGAACCGCGCCGCATGGCTGAGAAGGCGCTGACGGCCGTCATCCAGGAGGCCTATGTCCAGGGCATCTCGACGCGCTCGGTCGACGATCTCGTCAAGGCGATGGGCATGAGCGGCATCTCCAAGAGCCAGGTCAGCCGGCTGTGCGAAGAGATCGACGGCAAGGTGAAGGCCTTCCTCGATCGACCGATCGAAGGCGACTGGCCTTACCTGTGGATCGACGCCACCTACCTCAAGGTTCGCCGTGGCGGGCGCATCGTCTCGGTCGCCGCCATCATCGCGGTTGGCGTCAACACCGACGGCCGGCGCGAGGTGCTGGGCATGGAGATCGGCACCTCGGAGGCCGAGCCGATCTGGACCGAGTTCCTGCGCAAGCTCACGCGCCGAGGGCTGCGCGGGGTCAAGCTGGTCGTCTCGGACGCTCATGAAGGCATCAAGGCCGCCGTCACCAAAGTACTGTGCGCCACCTGGCAACGCTGCCGCGTCCACTTCATGCGCAACGTGCTGGCCCATGCCGGCAAGAGCGGGCGGCGGGTCGCCAGTGCCTTCATCGCCACTGCCTTCGCTCAGGAGAGCGCCGAGGCGGCAAGCAGCCAGTGGCGCGCCGTCGCCGATCAGATCCGCCCCAAAGTGCCCAAGCTGGCTGCCATCATGGACGACGCCGAGACCGACGTGCTGGCCTACATGACCTTCCCCAGGGAGCATCGGGTCCAACTGCACTCGACAAACCCGATCGAGCGCGTCAATGGCGAGATCAAGCGCCGCACCGAGGTCGTCGGCATCTTCCCCAACGAGGATGCCATCACCCGCTTGGTCGGGGCGATCCTGCTCGAACAGAACGACGAGTGGGCCGTGCAGCGCTCCAGATACATGACACTAGAAACCATCGGTCAGATCAGCGATGATCCACTCGTCAGCTTGCCAGCTGTGGCACGCTGATTATCCAGGCGCTGCCGGAAAGCGTCGAGGCCAAGCCGCAATTACACCACGCTGCGGGACATGATCACGGCCGCCGCTGGAATGATGGAATATCGCGGCCCGCTCATGCGGCCTCCCTTTCGGCTTCGTAACCTGATTGCAAAGCCTCTATTTCCGCCGCGCGCTCTTTCGCGAACGCGCGTTCGGCTTCAATGCATGTTCGGATGGACGCGCCGTAGCGCCGGACAAAGGTCAGCGTGCCGAAGGCGGCGCCGAGCACGTCGAGCCGCCGTTGCGCCGTGTCCGCGCGCATCAGCCCACGTGAAACTTTGAACTCCAGGCGCGTCGTCTCGGCGTCGATCAACTGCCTGATGGCGGCAATCTGATCGTCGATCGACGGCTTTGAACGCCTGCCGGATACGGCGTCCGTCATGGTGCATCCTCATCTATGACGGCGAGAATGAACGCATGAGCCACGCCTTGGCCGAGCTGCGCTTCCATTGGACCAGACGCACGCTCCCGCACAGCCGCGATGATTTCCCCATCGGTCGAGCTTGGCGGTAGGCCAAGGATGCTCCACAGCGCCGAACGCAGGTTGACCAGCCGAAAAGCCGGCTCGCAATGAAGGTCGGTCATCGCGCCCTCCCCAGCCACTTGGCTCGGGAGCCATCGTCCAGCACATAACCCAGGCCGGCTAGGTATTTGACCACGAACCCCATGCGGCGAAGTTCGGTCACCAACACCTGCACGGACTTCCGCGAACCCGAGAAACCCGCCTGTTGCAAACACTCGCTCATGCCATCGGCGCTAACCGGCATGCTCGGCGGTGCGCCTGCGAGCAAGTCGAGCCCTACGAGATGGCGCGACGACACAACACGCCCCTGCCAATAGCGAATCTTCGAAACGGCGCCGACTGGTTGACTCGCGAGACACGGCACCGGCTCCACCTTTGGCGGTTGGCTTTCCGACAAATCCGGCACGTCTTCAGTGAAGGCAGGCGCGTCGGGTAGCGTCGTTTCCGGCCAGGAGAACGCGCGCCCTGCCCTGATATCGTCCGCCGGCAACTCGCCGATCATCCCCTTTGCGAGGAAATCAAGCGCCGTCGCTTTGACGTCATGCCGGGACAGCTTCAGTCCGCGAGCCTGCACGCCAAGCGGAACCCGCTCGCGGCAAAGACCGAGCACGGCACCGCGGAGAAAAAAGTTGAGGCTGCTCACGCTGCATCCTCCTCGGCAAGCACTACGTCTCGGCACTCGGCGCAAAGCCAGATGCCGGCCTTTCGCGCGTCGCCTGCATCCATCGCCGGGCCGAGGTGGCAGAGGTAGCCGAAGGGTGCGTCAACCGAGCCGCACTTGGCGCAGTGGTGGACGAACAACACGGCCTTGCCATGCCGCTCGAACCGGCCGGAGGGGTTCAGCGCCGCGAGGCCGGTAATCGGCTTCGGCGCCGGTCGCGCCGCAAGGTCGGCGGCTTGGAACAGGCCGGTCATTGCCTGCCCCCCTTCACCACCCGCACTTTGGAATTGGCGAGCGACATGCGCGCCGAGCGCCGGAGGCTCCTTCGCCTAAACAGCCCCGGCGCGCCGCTCCCTTCCTTCGTGAGGTCACTATGGAAATCGAGAGCGTGTCAGCCGATAGCCAGGAAAGCCAAAGGAAAGGGCGAGCCCGGAAAGGGCAACAGGAGGAAGCCTTCACCCCCAAGGAAATGGGCGTGTCCGCCGAGGAGATCCTACGCTTCATTGAGCGGATTGAACGCCTTGAGGAAGAGAAGTCCTCACTCAGCGACGACATCAAAGACGTGCTCGCCGAGGCGAAGGGGCGCGGCTATTCGGCCAAAGCCCTGCGCGCCATTATCAAGCTTCGCAAGCTCGATCCCGAGGAACGCCAAGCCTCCGAAGCCATCCTCGATCTCTACATGAACGCAATCGGAATGATCTGAGGCGAACCATGAACACCCTCTTCCTCCTCATGGCGCAATACAACGCCGCCGTCATCATCCCGCTCGACAAGGTCCGCGCCGACTTCTTCCCCCACCTAGGCTCAGGACTCATTGATTTATCCAGAAGATGACGGTGGCTGCGATGCAGATCGCTGACATGAAGGTGTGGGCGCAGCGATCATAGCGTGTGTGGATTCGCCGCCAATCCTTGAGCCTGCCGAACATGATTTCGATCTTGTGGCGCTGGCGATAAAGCGCGACATCGTGGGGGATCTGGATCTTACGGTTGCGCCTTGAAGGGATGCAGGCGGCAATCTTACGCTGTGCAAGTGCCACGCGGAACCAGTCTGCATCGTAGCCTCGGTCGCCGAGCAGGGCCTTGGCCCTGGGCAGGGCGTCGATCATGAGCGCCGCCCCTTTGTAATCGCTCATCTGGCCTTCGCTCAGGAGCATGACCAGCGGCCTGCCCTTTGCGTCACACACGGCATGGAGCTTCGAGTTCAGGCCGCCTTTGGTGCGTCCGATACGTCGGGGAACAGCCCCTTTTTGAGCAAGCTGGCTGCGGTCCGGTGCGCCTTTAGGTGGGTTGCATCGATCATCAGTTGGTCGGGTTTCCCGCCCTTTGCGGCGAGCCCGGCGAAGATCTTGTTGAACACGCCGAGCCGGCTCCAGCGGATGAAGCGGTTGTAGATCGTCTTATGCGGCCCGTACTCGGCAGGTGCATCGCGCCACCGCAGGCCGTTGCGGATCACGAAGATGATGCCGCTGATGATCCGCCGATCATCGACGCGCGGAACCCCGTGTGACAACGGAAAATAGGGCTCGATCCGGCGCATCTGCGCCTCCGACAGCCAGATCAGATCACTCATCGCAACGCCTCCTCACGCTGCTATTGAATCAACCAATCTTTGCGACCGCAACCAATTTAATAGGTCCTGAGCCTAACGATGCCGAAGCTCCTCCGCAAAGTAATGGCTGGCGAAATCGACCTCCCCGTCACCCGAATCGAAGGCAGCCAAAAGGCCGCCAAGGGCGTGCATATCTCCGACCTGGCTGAGTATCTGGACAAGCGAAGGGCTGCGGCGATTAGGGAACGGGATGCGCTGTGCGGGTGAGATCTTGGTAGTCCGACGGTAGTTCGAAGGTGACGCGCCATCAACTGATGGCTGAACGACCGTTTGTCGCCCCCCTACCACCACTCAAGACGTGGGTTGTAGATTGATAAACCGGCTATTGGTGGAATCTGTACTACAAATTGCTAAAGCAGACTCCCACTACACCTCCCGAACTGACTCGGAATCTCCACGAACGTCATCACCAACGGACCTTGGAGTTTAGGCCCGCCCATCCGTAACACTCCAAGTCCTAGCAGCTCAGGTTAGCAATAAAGCACCGCCAAAGGACCTTTGCCTGAACATCACATGCCGGAGATCGCCTCCACAGGCCTTTCCCTATGCGCCTGCAACCAGCTTTCGTTCTCATCGAGCGCGAGCTCCCCGAGCTCCACTAACAAGCGGCGCAGCTCTATCAGCACGTCGTAGATTGTGTCGGCAGCAGCAAGTCCGGCATCTGGATCGGCTGCAGAGGAAAATGCGTACCAAGCCTTATCCAGTTCACCAAGTCGCTCCTCCAAGACATCGGCAAGCCGCAAAAATACCCGATTACTGTCGTTGGATTCGGCGAACTGTGCCGAGTGGTTACGCTTCTCTACATAGTACTTCAGCATGCCGGAGCCAGCGAACAACAGCGTCGTTGCCGTGATGATCAGCGCGCGGAACGCTTCAGCAAAATCCATAGGATGTTCGGGATTCGCGAAGCGCGAAATCTCCATCATTGTCGGGCTAAGCAGCAGTAGGGTGCCGACGAGCGCGATCCACGAAACGTGGATGACGGCGACGCGCGGCCAGAATCCGATGTGCGGCACGTTCCAGTGCTTCACCTGCCATTCCATGCTCTCGATAAAACACAGCGCCAATGTGCCGACGATAGCGCAAACAGCCGCCAGCCAGAAGGTAGCGCCAACCGCGCCTCTGGGCTGGAAGAGGGCGAAGCCGAAGGTCAGGAGATAGATACCAGCGAGGACATGCGCGCCCATCGCAAGCCATGAGCGCTTGCGATATGAAGTTCGCTCCAACCTTTGAAACCTTGCTGTGGCAGCCTCATGCTCCGGTTTTCCCTCGCGTGGTGAGCGCACTGCGTCTTCCGTCTTATCGACCAATTTATCGCGATGCCGACCCCAACCATTCCAGACTCCCGAGAACTGATATCGGAAGGCATTGGCCGCAACTGCGATGGCGAACCACCAAACAGCTAGCGGTATTAGCCAAGCGCGTGTCGGATAGAGGTGCGCCGCGTCCAGCATCGACTCAAAGCCGTTGTGGCTGACCAGCACCGCGAGCGTCAGTAGGC
Organism: Pleomorphomonas sp. PLEO; assembly: GCF_041320595.1. Taxonomy (NCBI): domain Bacteria; kingdom Pseudomonadati; phylum Pseudomonadota; class Alphaproteobacteria; order Hyphomicrobiales; family Pleomorphomonadaceae; genus Pleomorphomonas; species Pleomorphomonas sp. PLEO. Next base: position 3,383,770 of record NZ_CP166625.1, on the reverse strand, counting down.
AGAGCAACGCGGTGCCGAGGCCGACGGAACTGGCCTGTTCCGCGAGCCAAGTGTGACCGCGCTGTAACACCCAGCGGTCGAAATGATAAGAGGCTTGCTCTTTGACCCATGACTTGTGAGCCCGTCTGACGCCCTCGATTAGCGGCCTGCTCGACTCTACAGAGAATGTGATAGCGTCTCTGGCGGCCTCGAGATCCGGCCGGGCCGCCATCTTGTCTGGCCCTGGCATTTCCAACCAACGTTCACGGACTCTGTGCGCAAGTTCAAGCGCCTCACGAAAGCAGTGCAGGGTCGTCGCCGATGCCCTAAGGCCACTACGCAACGCCGCCCACATCGTGACTGTAGCGCTGATTTCCCGGATAGTCTTCAAATCGCTATCGATGCTGCGCAGATGCACCCGGTCGACCATGCGGTCGATACCGGCGCGCCACCATGCAATTTGCACCCGGAGCACTTCTTTGACACCGCGAAGGTCTTCGGACTGCTGGGCCCATTCCATCTTGTCAGTGAAGATGGCAATCATCCATACCCCCCCAACCAGAGCCACATAGGCCCAGAGCCAGAGCACATGGCTGTTGTCGAGTTCTGTGAAAATTTCAAGGCAAGCGACCGCCACTAAGAACAGGGCGATCATCAGGCGCAACACCCAGCGGAAAGTCGCCGCCAGCCGTGATTGTTGAGCGTTAAGCGGTATATGGCGTGCGGCATCCGACGAACGCAGATTGGCCAGGAATTCGGCAGGGTTTCCACTCGGCTCAAAAGGTGCTGCACCAGCAACCGGGTTCTCCCCTCTTAGGAGATTGTCCACTAATCGCGCCGACCAGCGCTTCCAGAACGGGAAAATCGCAGGTTGCCGACGCCAGAAAAGATCCCGACGGAGCTCGTAGTCAAGTTGGCGTTCGTGGAACAGTTCGAAATGCCGCGTCACGCGCAAGGCATTGTCGAGCATCTGCCCTGTCGTCAACGGCTTAAGGTTAGAGTTCTCGGGGCGAGCGACGAACGGCGTCCTGAATACCTCCTCACGCTGAAGCGAAAGAGGGACGTGGTCGAGATCATGATCTGGCCGCCGTTGCCCCTTGCCATGTTGGTTGTAGATCGAGGTGATGGGAGGCAGGATTGTAAACAATGGCTGCGCTGCATCGAGCTTGTCAGTGTCCATCCAGAACACATGCCCTGCGTCGGGATCGTCAAGTACCGAGCTGGTCAGCAGTTCTTCGCTGCGGTCCATCGCCCATTGCGCCATTTTGTCGAACAAGGCGGTGCGGCGGAAGGCGACGACACGTGCAACTGCGCCGGGTTTTGCCCCATCTTCGATCAGAGCGGGCTGCGCCGGGCCTGCAGCAAACAATAGCGTCGAGTAACGGGCGAGCCACAAGCCGAGTTGGTCGAAATGCCCATCGCGAAATTCCTTGTTATGTGTCTTTTGCTCGTCGCTTATAGCATCACTAATGTAGTTCATACGCTCTCGGCCGAGATGGCTGTCGAGGCGACTGTCATCAAATTTGTCCTTCATCAGTCTGCGCAGAGCAACAGCAGAAAAGCGAGTAGCATTCTCGCTTCTCAACTTTTCATAAGCATCGGTCGTCTCTTGCTCATCGGGACGATAGCCATCAAAAGCAGCAATAGTCATCGCCGACCATAGGGGAAAATCACCTTCAAGGATTGTGCGGACGACAACTAGATCACAGCCGCTGTCTCCGCCGCACATCAGCACCTTCGGCGTCAGAGGCAACTGCTCATCGAGCCAACGGGCGATGCGGCACCAATGTTCAGTGAACTCGTCGAGAGCACGTGCATTTTGCTCCGGTCCGGTACGAAGCTGACGTTTGCCGGTAAAGCCAATGAGAATGGGCAAGCGGCGGTAGGCAATATCTTTATCCGACATCAAAACACCTCGAAGAGTAAGCTAACTCCAGCAACCGCGCTTCTGGCGTCTGCAGCCAACTAGCAGGCTGTTGAAGAAGTCACCCGAATGGCTTTGAGGGTGGCTTGGTCGCCGTTGTGATAGGCGAAGGTGACCTCGATGGAGCCATCGTCGAGCAATTCGGCGTCACCGTCGCCGGTGACCTCGTCCATTTCGTCTGATCCGGCCCATGTGAAGACGACCATCGAGCGGCTGCAGCCGAGTTCGAGGTTGGCCTGCATGGCGCCGAAGGCGATTTCGCCACGGCTGTTGGCCCCGATGGTGATTGTGGCCGGGCCACACAGATCGAGATAATCGCGATCCCAGATGTCGGCTTCGATGATGCGCCAGCGGCCGATCAACTGGCAGTCCGTTGGCACGCTCATGTGGGTACCGCCAGGAGTTTGGGCAACCGCACCAGATTGTAGGCGGCGGCACAGAAGGTGAAGGCCCATCCGACGCGGTCGATGCCCCGGAACCTGGTCTTGCGCTGCCCGCCGATCGTCTTGATCCAGCCAAAGGCTTCCTCGATGCGCTTGCGAATGCGCAGGCTGACACCATAACCCTCATGCCGTGTCGTGCGCCCGTCGATGGCCGAGCTTCGCCCGCTGGTATTCCGGGCCACGTGCGGCGTCACGTTCATCGACCGCAACTCGTTGACGAAGTCCTCGCTATCGTAGGCCTTATCGGCACCCAGCGTGATCGCCTCCGGCCGGTCGGCACGCAGTTCGACCATGCAAAGGCCCGCCACCCGTTCGGCATGGCCATCGGCTTGGGTCAGGCTGGCATCGACCAGAAGACCGTGGCGGTTCTCCATCAAGCCGTGCCCCATGAAGCACAGCTTCGCCTCCTTGCCTTTGCCCTTCTTGTAGAGCCGCGCCTCCGGATCGGTGGTGGAGACATGGGTATCATTGGTCCGCTTGTGCCCATGAAAATCGGCTTCGGCATTGCGGCCACCACCACCCGAAGGCGGCGTGTCCGATCCGTCTCTGGGCCTAACGCTCTTCATCGAGGCCCACGCCTCGATCAGCGTCCCGTCGACCGAGAAGTGATCGGTGGACAGAAGCTTGTTCACCTTGGGCTGCGCCAGAACCGCCCTGAGGAACTTCGCCGCGACGGCCCCTGCCAGCAACCGGTCGCGGTTCTTGGAGAACGCCGAATGATCCCAGGCCGCATCGTCCACGCCGATCCCGACGAACCAGCGGAACAAAAGGTCGTATTCCAGCCGCTCCATCAAAAGCCGCTCCGAGCGGATCGAATAGAAGGCCTGCAACAGCATCGCCCGCAACAGCTTCTCCGGCGGGATAGAGGGCCGCCCGATCGGCGAGTAAAGCGCTGCAAAATCTGCTGCCAGGCTCGTCAGGGCCGCGTTCACGATCTCCCGGATCACCCGCAGCGGATGATCCCGCCGAACCCGCGCCTCAAGATCGACATAGCTGAAAAGCTCGCCGCTCCGCTCGTCTCCACCCCGCATCCACCACCCTCCAAATCACCGTTCGGACAGAGTGAATCATGCCAGTATTGACGAGGCGAGGCCTTTTTCAACAGCCTGCTAGTGCTGCGTCATCCGTCACTGTCCAATCTGAGGGTTATTCTCTGAAAGGCAATTTTGATCCAGAACATTCATCAGGAAGCCAAGTTAGCTGTAACATGCACTCTTTGACCAGATCCTATATTTTTGAGAACCCATGCAAGGTTGCAAACTCAATTGGCAACTCGCCGGAACGTGATGAAATTCTATTTGTTTTTAGATCCGGTGAAACTAGGAAATTCCAAACTAACAGCCCTCGATCGAAGGGAAAATGTCTGTCTGGCGGTTAGGTGTCGGCCTCCACCACTGCGACCTACTCGGATTTGAGATGTTCGGATACATCACCAAACTCGCCCTGCCATTCATGACCACTCACTTCAGATCAGCTAGTTGTCACGTAGTTCCCCTCTCTGGACAGACGTCCATTCAGTCCTTTTTTAGTACACTCTTATGTTCACAGTGCACTCCCTTAGCGGGTACCCACATTGTGTTTCCCCAACGCGGCTTCGTAATCTACCGGGGTCTCAGGAACATCCGAAACGTACCTCGAGGACCTTCTTGACCAGAGAAAATCGTTTTAATCGTTTCTGATTGTATCAAATAGCCCTAAATCAGTAGATTTCTCTCTAAATAGGTAAGCCACCCGATGTCCATTCTAGGTGAGGCATTTCCGGTCGACATATTTCTTAGCTATCGGTGGCACGATCAGCGTAAGACAGGAGAGTCCGCCTTTATAAGATGGGTTAGGCATATTAAACCAATATTGGTCGAGGAATTAGAGTTCGAGTTTAGTTGCGTCCCTAGTATTTTTTGGGATCATGATGACATAAGTCGTTCCCAAAATTTTAATTCTCATTTGGAAATTAACGCAAGGTCCTCAGCAATATTTGTACCTCTTGTATCTCACGAATATCCAAAATCGGATTATTGCAAAAGAGAACTAGAGTGGTGGCGAGATGAGCAAGCTCGGCGTGGATGGGCGGAATCCGATCGGATCTTACTAATCAACGTTTGCGCACCTCCATCTGAAGATCCGAATTGGAAATCTTTTAAGACTAGCCTATACTTACAGGATCTCCTCGGAATCGATTTCTACAAGCCAATACCAAATTTGCGCGTAATAAGACCTTTTGGCTGGCAGGACAGGGACCAGGATAAAATCAAAGATCCTGAATTCCAAAAAGCAATGGCAGATTTCATTGATGTTTTATGTAGGTCACTTCACACGATGTGCGCTATCGCAGAGCAGAAACAGAGAGAAGAGAAAGATATATATTCAACTAAGAACTCAAATTTGAAGATATATATATACGGTAAAGATGTTTCTGTCGAAGAACGAAAAGCAATAGCGGTAACACTCGCCAAAGCCGGTCTTGATCCCATCTCCGGGCGTCCCGTTGCGGTGGCTCCCAACCTCTTGGGGCGCCTTAAAGAAGGTGAACGCATCGCGGCAGAGATCGACCAATGTGACGGCGTTTTATTAATTGCTCCAGAAGAAAATGCTAATCTAGAATCTGAAGCCTACTACGTATATGGCTTGGTTAATACTGTTTTGGCAAAATCAGAAAGACCTAATCGCCGCATTCCGATTGTGGTGGGCGACCCCATAACAGATCCCCAACAGGTGACAACGCGCCAGGGTTTTCTATCTCCTGCGATGGGTCATGTGCAACTCGACGCCCCAAAGCTGGCAAATTTGATTGAAACCTACATTCGAGAGCAATGTCGATGAACGGACGGCTTCCCACCAGCCCATATCCTGGCCTTCGCTCGTATTCATCAAGCGAATCGAATATTTTCTTTGGACGCGAGGAGATGGTCCAGGATGTCGTTCGACTGTTGGCGGAGAACTCACTAGTCACCATCCATGGCGATTCGGGATCGGGCAAATCCTCGCTCGTTTGCGCCGGAGTTCTGCCGCTACTCAAACTGGACCAGTCGCGTGCCCAGGGGTGCTGGCGCACTTGCATAACCCAGCCCGGCAATTCTCCGCTTCACAATCTTGCTGCAGGCCTAGCCGAGGTAAAGGGAGATGCGTCTGACGAGAATGTTCGCGCATTCCGGCGGGCATTCCGCAAAAGAACTGGCATAATAGAGCACCTAATTGAACTACTTGACTGTAAAGAAGATAACTGCTTATGCATTATTATTGATCAATTCGAGGAGTTGTTCGAGTATTCGAGATTTAATGAAACGGCCGATGCAAATATAATAATTTCCATACTTAATGAATTGGCAACAAAGAAACCAAATGGTCTGTATGTCATCATAACGATGCGTACGGAATATCTAGGTAAATGCGCCCAATATGAGGGCTTTGCAGAGATCGTGAATAGAACCCAATATTTAGTGCCTTATATGAAGGCACAAGCCCTACTACGCGCAATATCGGTTCCTGCAGCACTGTATGGCGGGTCAATAGACGACAAATTAGCCAGACTTTTGGCTAATGAGGCAAGTAACGGACAAGATCGCCTGTCGCTGCTTCAGCATGGTCTCAGCCGGCTGTGGGCACTAAAATGTCAAACGGACGAAGCGCCAAATCTGACTGTCGAAGATTATGTGAGCGCAGGTTCTCTATCGACGTTGATCTCAAGTCATGCCAACGAAATATTGTACAAAGCGACTGGAGGCGATTCCGCGAAAACATTAATTGTTGAACGCATATTTCGTGCTCTGATCAGCCGCAATGCGGACGGGCTCGCAATTCGACGACCGCAGACTTATCGAGAAATACAAGAAAATGTTGACGCGGACGACGTGATTTTGCAGCCGCTTCTGGCCTGCTTTCGCGGGCCAGAGGCCTGCCTGCTACGTCCTTATGGCGATCAGCCGCTCGCGCCTGAAACGCTGGTGGATATCAGCCATGAGGCATTAATCCGTAATTGGAATAAGATTGTCGCAAGCCACATAGGCTGGTTCGACAGGGAAAATGAAGATGCCTTGATCTGGCATTCGCTGCGGGTGGCTACGGAAAATTACAAGATCGACAGCCGGATGCTGTTGTCAGTCGCAGTGTCGGCTGATCGCGCGTCCTGGATGTCCGAACATAGCCCAGGATGGGCACGACGATATGGGGGAGATTGGGATGCTGCGGCCCAATTGGTAGAGGCCAGCCGCTACGCCGAGGCCGCACTTTGGGCGGCGCGAGGCCGAAGCCCCAGCGACGTACATTTACCTGTCGGTGTTGGGGTGGATGGCGATATTTTGGAAGAGGAATTTGATCCGACCTGGCCAGACATTATGGTCGACTATACTCGAGAACGCATGATCTTGTGGCATCGCCGACAACTGATTGTGAGCGTCAAGGGCGGTACCTTAGCGGCTGCTTATGCATCCGTTAAGAAGTTGCGTGAACTGGGATTTGAGCAGCTCTTGGACACTCTCGATCGAGGTTCTGATTCAGCCCAACTCCACCGTGCTTTCTGGGCGGCCATAACCGGCGACGATCGCTCCGATAAAGCCTTTTATTCTTCCGACGTGTCCGTTAAGGAGTCGGTATTCGAGGGTGAAGAAGGCCCGCGATTGTTAAAGCGAACAACCTCGTTGGGAATGACTCCACTTGCATGGGCGTTTTTTGCTGGTCGCAACGACCTCGCCCAAAAAATGATTGAGAGATTCAAAGCCGACCCGAATGTTCTTGATACTCTCGGCGCGAGTATAATTCACTATTGTGCTTATTCAGGAAATATTGACGGCATAAAATATCTTGTTAAAAAATGTAACGTCGACCCCTTACACGTTTCTTTAGACGGTGGGCCGCCAATTATATGGGCTATACAGCAAAAACATCATAAAGTAATCTCTTATTTGTTATCGAAAGGCCAACGTATAGACTTTCTTGCGGAAGGAAGTTGGAACGCACTTACAGAATCTGTTCGTGCTGACGATATATTATACACAAAAAAGCTTATCAATAAATATAAATTTAATACTGATCACAAAACAAAAGACAATCAGAGCTTAATTCACGTGGCGTGCTTTGGCGAACAGGCAAATACATCGTTAGTAACGCAATATCTATGTACTTTACCAACGACAAATATTTTGGCTAGAACGCAAAACGGCAGTACGCCGCTGCATATAGCATCTATATCTAGAGGGAAAATATCTGCTATCCCAGTTTTGCTAGAGGCTGCGAAAGTGAAAGGCATTGCGCTTTCTGAAATTCTTAACGCAAGGGATGAATTCGGAGATACACCACTGCACAATGCCGCTACGGAAGGAAATATTCAGGCTCTCGAGGCGCTACTGGAAGCTGGTGCAGATGCTGACGCCGTCAACAATACAGGCGATCCGGCAGTGGTCAAGGTAAGCTATGTGTTGGCAACTATGGGAAATTCGGCTCGTCGCGCTTGCCTCCATGCCCTTATCCGTCACGGTGCCCGGCTTGACCTATACGATTCATGGAGCGTCCTGCATTACGCAGCCGATGATGGTGATCTCGAAACACTGATTACAATACACTCTTCCAATCATAACATCAATTGGAACGTCTTGGAAACTGGCTCCGGCTGGACTCCTCTAATGAGGGCTATAGGGAAGGGGCGTATCGACTGCATTGCATTTCTGCTTCGCGAAGAAGTCGGGGCGAATCCATTTCTGAAATCTTCAGTTAGCTCGCTAGATGCCTTTAGGCTTGCAATAATGCAGTTGCAAAGTGCTGGTGATGAAAAGAAAATTACTCGAGCAAGAAATGCGGTAAATTTGTTGCGTTCTTATGCGGAGCGACGCAAAGAAAGCGATGAAGCCAAAGAAGCTCTGCGTGTTATTAATAGTGAGGTGTTTTTTGCAAACCCTCACCGATTCGGACGCGCCCCGGACATATCTCCTTCGCTACCTGAGTTGGTCATGGCGGCGCGCGAGGGCAATATTCCATCGCTACAAGCCATTCTGGCGTCTCGGTCAACCTTCACACCCGATTTGGGCCAAGCGATCCGAGAAGCTGCGTTGAAGGGAAAGCTTGAGGCGCTGCACTTACTGCTACCATTGGCTGACGGTATCATCAGTCACGAAGACCTGTCGCGCTATGCTGAAGAGGCTTCCCAAGTTGGACAGCACGGAACGACCAAAGCTCTGATCGGCGCGGGCGCAAGTGAGCCGGACCATTGGAATTTCCAGAAAGTCAGCATTGGTGCGACATTTCTTCAATTTAGTCCCTTTGTTTTACGCGAAGCTGACCCAGTTAAGCAGAGACTTTGTCAAATCGACGAATTAATTGGCGAGCCCAGCGGCTGGATCATAAAACAAGCACCGCTCACTTTCCTGAGGGGCTGTAAGCTTCTGGCTATCGAGCATAAGGATTTACCGGGGGCGAATGAGCAGTTCGTTATCGTCGAACGGAACAACAATGTCACATTCCTAGATTGGACAAATGAGCCAATATATATGCTTTGCGAACGTATTTTTGATATTTCCAAAGGTGACGCGGTTCGCGATTACGTCAGATTCTTCTTTCATTTTGTGCGAGGAAAACTGGGAAGATTTCAGATCGTCGATAGCGTTGATGACATTTTATGGTCAGAGACCGCCAGAAAGCGACGGAAGCAGTCAGTAGAAAAAATGATTACTCCACTGACTGTCACGATGGAGGATATGCATGGAGTTACTCTATCTGCGTCGGTAGTTTTTGGAAATGCATTATTTAAAACAAATATTTATGTAACAAAGAGATCAATTAAATTTAAGATCAACGACAGTATGAACCGGAATCAGGTTAGAGGGGTAATAGATCTGATGGACGAAAAACTATTGGCACGTAATCTTGATGTTCGAGTTCCAACCTCCCCCACGGTGTTTGGGTGACTTGGCATTGCCCTAAGATCCATCTAACTCTGAGTTGATTGCCCGTGTCAAAACGCAACGGGGCAACTGTGTTATTGTCATAGCCGGATAGGCTGATTGTTTCGGATCATTGCATTGAGGAAGCCAGGAGTTGTGATGCCGTCCATAGTCGTTGTGTAGGTCCTGAGTGAGGTGGTCACCGGCAATGTTCGGTAGGGTCTGGTTGCTAACTCCAACTCCAGACCGAAGAGACCACCGATGACCAAGGACATGATGAACTTCCGCGACCTCGTGGAACAAGCCCCTGACGCCGACATTCTGCGCGAGATGATAGGCTTTGCCGCCGAACGGCTGATGGAGTTGGAGGTCGGCACCGTGACGGGCGCCGGCTATGGAGAGAAGGATCCGTCACGCCGCGTCCAGCGCAACGGCTACCGCGAGCGTGATTGGGAGACGAGGGCTGGCACGGTCGAGCTCCGTATCCCCAAGCTGCGCAAAGGCAGCTATTTCCCAGGCTTTCTCGAACCTCGCCGCATGGCTGAGAAGGCGCTGACGGCCGTCATCCAGGAAGCCTACATTCAGGGGATCTCTACACGCTCGGTCGATGATCTGGTCAAGGCCATGGGCATGTCCGGCATCTCCAAGAGCCAGGTGTCGAGATTGTGCGAAGAGATCGACGACAAGGTGAAGGCCTTCCTCGATCGACCGATTGAAGGCGACTGGCCTTACCTGTGGATCGACGCCACCTACCTCAAGGTTCGCCGAGGTGGGCGTATCGTCTCGGTGGCCGTCATCATCGCCATCGGCGTTAACACCGATGGCCGGCGCGAGGTTCTGGGGCTGGAGATCGGCACTTCCGAGGCAGAACCGATCTGGACCGAGTTCCTGCGCAAGCTGACCCGACGTGGATTGCGGGGCGTCAAGCTGGTCATCTCCGACGCCCACGAAGGCATCAAGGCGGCCGTCTCCAAGGTGCTCAGCGCCACCTGGCAAGTAACCCTCCGCCGAAGGCCGCAGAGGCGATTGTTCGCGCTTATTTCGGGGCTCTTCGCCTTGGTGTCCATCGTTTGGCGAGTTTTTCGAGGGACGCTTCAATGGCTGGGATGTCCACGGCGGCTGGGTCGTAGGTTTCGATGCCCCACCATTCGCGGATTTCCTGGTGGCGCTCGTGGTTAGGATCGGCAAGTGCTTGTCGCGCTTCCATGAATCCCCATGGACCGCCACTGTCCTCGGGCGGGCAGGCTCCTGAGGCTTCGATCAGGCAAGGATAGGAGACGCCATCGATCGCCGGCATGATCTTCTCGATCTTGATCGAGTGCTCCCAGCCATCGCCGAAGTCGTAGAGATATTTGAACGACTTGGCGCCGGTATCCTCAACGATGTCGATGAGCCTCGCCTTGCGGGCATCCATTGGACCGTCGCCCCAGCCGTCGTCGGGAAGGCCGAAGCCGACACCTTTGAAGACCAGTTCGTAGAGATGGCTGTTGGACCAGCCGATGGCGGCCTGCAGCGCCTCGTGCAGCCGATCGAGGCGAATGTTGAGCGGCACATCCAGCCGCCGCATGACTTGAGGCTCGACGTCGTCGAGCACAACCTTCAATCTTGCAACGGAAGTGGCCGTGCCTGTCGATCTCGGTGAGCGCGTCATGCTGCCAGGGGCTCCTCGGTGGAGGCTTTCCAATTCCACGGCAGAAGCTCGCCGATATGGCCCTGCGGCAGTTCGGCAATCCGGGCAAGGACATCGGCGAGCCAAGCTTGTGGATCGATGTCGTTCATCTTGGCGGTCACGATGAGACTGGTCATCATGGCAGCACGGGTCCCGCCTCGGTCGGAACCTGCGAACAGCCACGACTTCCTGCTAAGGGCGAGGCCACGCAACGCGCGTTCGGCGGCGTTATTGCTGAGGCAAACCCGGCCATCGGAGAGAAAGCGCGTGAAGGCAGGCCAGCGCTTGAGCACGTAGTCGATGGCTTTGGCAACTTCGCTGCCGCGCGAGAGCTTGGCGCGCTCCGCCGCCATGTAGTCATGGAGATCGTCGACAAGCGGTCGGCTCAGTTGCTGGCGAGCTGACAGTCGTTCCTCGGCTGGCTTGCCATTGATATCCCGCTCGATGGCAAATAGGGCATCGATCCGCCTGATGACTTCGAGAGCGATCGGCGAGACAACCGGCGCCACCCGGCCTTTGGACTGGACCTTCCGGCGCGCCGCCGCCTCGATGTCGGCCATCAGGAAGAACGGACGTCGTGCATGAACCCAGCAGGCCGCCTCCAGCAACGGGCCTGGTTTACGGTCTGGAGCATAGAGCCCGGCATACCCACCATAGGCATCCGCCTGGAATAGGCCGCTATAGCCTGCAAGATGCGCCTCCGGATGCTCCCCGGCACGATCCCGCGAGTAATAGAACACGGCTGCCGGCGGTTCGGGACCGCCGAAGGGGCGATCATCCCGCACGTAGGTCCACATCCGCCCGGTGATCGTCTTGCCCTTGGCCAGAACAGGCACCGTGGTGTCATCGCCATGCAGTCGCTCGGCAGTGAACACATGGGATTCCAACCGCTCGAACAAGGGCTTCAGAACGAAGGCCGCCGCTCCGACATGATCGGCCAACGTCGACAGGCTGAGAGCGACACCCTCGCGGGCGTAACGCTCGCTCTGCCGGTTGAGCGGCTGATGCTGACCGAACTTCTCGAACAGGATCATCGCCAGCAGGTTCGGCCCGACATGCCCGCGCGGGATGACATGAAACGGCGCCGGCGCCTGACTGATGGCTTCGCAGTCGCGGCAGGTGAACTTCTCGCGGACCGTCTCGACCACTTTCCACTGACGGGGGATGACCTCCAGCGTCTGGGTGATGTCTTCGCCCAGCTTGCGCAGCCGATTGCTACCACAACAGGAACAGTTCGTCGGACCGGGCACGATGACACGCTCGCGCGGCAAATGGGCAGGGAACGGCCGGTGCGAGGGCCGCTGGCGTGCAAAGGACGACACCGTCGTCGTGCGCCTGGCACTCGCTTCGGCTGCCAGTTCGTCTTCCGTCGCCGCAGCCTCAAGATCAGCCAGTTGCAGTTCCAACTGATCGAGAAGGCGGACAGTCCGCTCCGAATGGGGGCCGTACTTGTCGTGCTTAAGCTTCTCGATGGTCAGTTTGAGATGGGCGATCAGGGCCTGATCTTCGCTCCGCCGGGCTCGTTCGGCGGCGAGTTCCGCAGCCGCATGCTCGGCTTCAGCCCGTGCAATACGGAGCGCCGCCTTCAGCGCGTCGATGTCATCCCCGGGCGTGGCCAAGTCGTCTTCCATGGCCAGATTGAATCACAAAAACAGTGCGTTGACCAATAATTTTAGCCCCATCCGCTTACCCGGCCCGGCTGGGCCGCCACACCTTCTGCGGGTTCCGCCAGTCGATGCCTTCGAGAAGATAGCCGAGTTGGCCAACGCTGATCGTCACCACGCCATCGGCGACGGACGGCCACAGAAACCGCCCTTGTTCCAGACGCTTCATGAACAGGCAGGCCCCTTGGCCATCATGCCAGAGCACCTTCAGACGATCGCCCCGACGTCCACGGAACACGAATACGTGGCCGCTAAACGGATCGAGGCGCAGGATCTCCTGAACCTGGAGCGACAGCCCGGCAAACCCTTTGCGCATATCCGTATGGCCCGTCGCCAGCCACACCTTCACGCCGGCCGGCATCGGGATCACAACCGGCACCCCATCAGGCCGGCCACGACCTGTACCAGGAAGTCCGCGTTCGAACTGGACGTCAGCCTGATGACCAGCCTGTCCCCGACCGCAATCTCCACCCGTTCACCCAATCCGCTGCCGGAACCCATCTGACAATCGGCCGGCTCTTCGGACGGCACACCATCCGGAGCCGGAAGGGCCAAACTGTCTGAGGCAAGCGAAACAGCCACGAACTCTGCAGCGTCTCTTGCGCTCGCAAGCCGATCCCGCCAGCAGTAGATTTGCTGGGCTTGGATGCCGTGTTGCTTTGCTACCCCAAGCACGTTGCCCGTCGACATAGCCTACGCGACAACGGCCCGCTTCTCGTCCCACGTCCAGCGTCGGCGCCGGGTGAAAACCTCATCTCCAACCACAACAGCCTCTCCAGCATTAATGCCGGCACTACTGCCGGATCAAAACAGCCGGAGATTCTTCGCAACAATCCAAACTCACAAGGCGGCCTTCTCCGGAGGGGTACCCTGGCAACGCTGCCGAGTCCACTTCATGCGCAACGTGCTGGCCCATGCCGGCAGGAGCGGTCGCCGCGTCGTCTCTGCCTTCATCGCCACGGCCTTTGCTCAGGAGACCGCCGAGGCCGCCAGTACCCAATGGCGTGCCGTTGCCGACCAGATCCGTCCCAAAGTCCCGAAACTGGCCACGATCATGGATGACGCCGAAGAGGATGTGCTGGCCTACATGACCTTTCCGAAAGAACACCGGGCGAAGCTGCATAGCACCAACCCGATCGAGCGGCTAAACGGCGAGATCAAGCGACGCACCGAAGTGGTTGGCATCTTCCCAAATGACGAAGCGATCGTTCGTCTCGTCGGGGCCTTGCTGCTGGAACAAAACGACGAATGGGCCGTCCTACGCGCTAGATACATGACGCTGGAAACCATCGCGCAGATGGGCAATGATCCCTTCGTCAGCTTGCCGGCAGTGACAAACTGATCAAGCAGGCCCGAGCCGAACTTAACGGTGACCAGCAGCGCCAGCTACACCACGCCAAGGGACACGATCTCTGTCGGGCTCTTGTGGCACCGTGAGGGTGAGCGGCAGGCGCTGCCCCATCTGGGCCAGGACGCGGGCGACGACCTTGTCCGTCTTGGCAAGAACGCCGAGTGTGGGGGCAAACTCGCGTGCCTGACGTGGATTGACGTGGGCATAGGCGATTTTGCCTTCATCGAGGGCTTCAATGAGGATTCCGTCACATCCGCTGGTCGCTTCGAAGACGATGAGAGCAGTAGGCTTTAGGGTTCCGAGCCATTGGGCGACGGCGGGCTTGATGTTCTCGATCCTCGACGTCGTTCGCCCGGCATTGATGCAGACGTCGATGAAGGCGCGGGAGAGACTGCAGCCGCCGATGATCTGTGGCATGGTTGGGCTCCTGTCCATGTCGTGCGGGCTCGTGGTAAGCCCAAGCAACTGTTCAGGTTGAAGACCAAGCGGAGGAGCCCCTTGCTCCCAAATGGGGTGGTACCCATGGGGGGACTGGGCGATTTTACAACAAGCTCACAACATAGTGCCGGGAAAAGCATATAATATTGATTTTATGTACTTATTCATGCTGTGCCGTCCAATCGAGCATGGGGGCCACGGCAAAGACGGGGGCGGCGTAGTGGCTCATGGTGTCCTTATCGCATTGGTTTCCGCTCCCATAAGCCAAAAGTCTCAAAAAGACGAGGGAGAGACGAGTTCAAAAGGACGAGAGGGACGGCAAATCGTTTCCGCTGACGCCGCACTAGCTATAAAGGAGGCAATCCAAGGAGGTTCGCATGCCTGTCACCGACATCGTCATCTTCCACAACCCCGACTGCGGCACGTCGCGCAACGTCGTTCGTATGGTGGAGGCCGCCGGCTACGCGCCAACGGTCGTCGAGTACCTCAAGACAGGCTGGACCAAGCCGCAGCTTCTCGCCTTGTTCGCCGCCGCCGGGATCAGCCCGCGTGACGCGCTGCGGGTTAAGAAATCGCCGGCCGTCGAACTCGGGCTCACCGATCCCTCGGTCCCCGACGAAGACATCATCGAGGCGATGATCGCCCACCCTGTTCTCGTCGAGCGGCCGATCGTGGTTACAGCCAAGGGCACCGCCCTTTGCCGGCCGAGCGAGAAGGTGCTCGACCTTCTCGACCGCTTGCCGCCTGGCCCCTTCGCCAAGGAGGATGGCGAACTGGTGATCGATGCCGCGGGCAGGCGGATTGGGTAAAGCTGTGGCCGCTCCAAGCGCGTAGCACCCAGGGTTTCCAGCTTGGGACGGGCTTCTCGGCCTGTCCCACCTCCATCAGCTCTCGAAGGATGCCCTGCCCCCATGGGCAGCCGACCAGTCGGCCGGGGCGTGCAGGAACTTCTCCACCTCGGCCAGCATCGCCGCTGGGAAGCGGTTCGAGGCCTTGGCTTCGGCCAGAACGTCCCACCATGTGGCAAGCGCATGCAGCGTGATGCCATCGGCGGCCAGCACCTCGGTCGACGACGGGAAGATGCCGTAGTGGAAAACGACGAAAGCGTGGCTCACCTTGAGGCCGGCGTCGCGCATAGCCTTGGTGAAGATCAGCTTGGAACGACCGTCGGAGGCAAGATCCTCGACCAAGATGGCACGGGCGCCTTCCTTGACGTCGCCCTCGATCTGGGCATTGCGGCCAAAGCCCTTCGGCTTCTTGCGCACGTAGAGCATCGGCAATTCCAGCCGATCGGACAGCCAGGCCGCAAAGGGAATACCAGCCGTCTCGCCGCCGGCCACCGCGTCGAGCGATTCGGCTCCGATCTCCGAGAGGATGACTTCTTCGGCGAAAGCCATCAGCCGCTTGCGCAGACGCGGGAAGGAGATGAGCTTGCGGCAGTCAGTATACACCGGGCTCGCCCAGCCGGACGTGAAGATGTATGGCTTTTCCGGATTGAACTGGATGGCCTCGACCTCCAGAAGAAGGCGGGCGGTCTCTCGGGCGATGAACGACTTGTCCATAGGCGGGTCCCCTAGCTGATTTGCCCGGCCATAGCATAGCTTGTCCGTCCTGTCCTGCCTTTCACCACCTCATCAATACGAAACGGCGGCCCTTCCCCCAGGAAGAACCGCCGTCAGTTGCCCGATCTTTTGGGCGCGCGTTTTCCATTTCTTGCCGCGAGGCCCGTTCCGGGGCCAGCCGCGTCAATCAATGCAGCGAAATCCACTCGCGCGCTTCGCGCTGGGCCGCGGCGATATCGGACATCGACATCTCAAAGGCAAGTTCTCGGCGATAACGGGCGGCACTCTCAGATCCGCGGAAAGCGGCGATATTGAACCACTTGTGAGCTTCGATGAGGTTCTGCTTCACGTCGCGGCCAACGGCATACATCACGCCGAGTTCGTAGAGGACATCGCTGGTGGCACCGGCGCCGCCAGCCATTTGATCGGTCGAATTCAATTCAAGACGGGCCATAATGACATTCCCTGTTGTGTATTGTTCGAGGTCTTTTGCCTCGTGTCTTCGTTTTCAGAAGATGTCATCATGCTGCGCCAATTGATTAAAAAGCAGATTAAATTGCAGACTTAACAATCGCCAAACAAAAACTGAACGGAAGGTTATGTAAAGGAGAAATAAACCATCGATTCCGCCGTTTTCGCGGGAATCTACGTTGCCGGTTTCGACACACCGCCGGCAGCTCTAAACCATATGGAAACCACGATGGAGATTAGTGGCTCGATAGATTGAAGCAGAGCCCGGCCGCTTTGCCGCGAACCCACATCATCATGCCGTTCAGTGACATCTTCTGCTCGGCAATGTTGATCACCACCGTCTCGCCAACCACGAGCAGCCCATCGGTGTTGTTCACTCTGCAGTCGCCGAGGCTCATATCCTCAACGATACATTCACAAGTGTATTTATTATGTTGCACAGCAGAGATTATGTAATACATGTCACGTTTGTGCCGACACCCGTCGCCAACCTTGATGTTGGGATTGCGGAGATGCTTCAAGGGTAATTTTATATCCGCGAAGGCTTGCAACATCGCCGCGCCTGACCTCCATTACGAGTGTCAGATATGACAAGTACGCCGTCCTGCCGGAGTATTTTCTCATAATGACACTTAAAATACATAAATTTGGAAATAATATCCTACAGGTGATTGAATATCGGATGGAATAATACTTTCAAAGAAAAAAGCCCCGGCGTCCAAACGACACCGGGGCGATATAAGATTTAATCGTAAGATTAATACGAAAGGATTAGGTATTGCCGGCGAGCGCTTCCCTCAGCGGGCTCGCTGATTGAACAGCACCTTCTGCGCCTCCTTGTCGTCCGCCAGATTGCTCGGCGGCGTCGGTGCCGTGATGGCCAGCGCCTTCACCACGGCCGGCCGGTTCGACACCCGGTCGATCCAGGCCATCACGTTCGGGAATTCAGCTGCCTCGATCGCCTGCCGCTCCCAGCCGCGCGCCCAGCCGACGCAGGCCATGTCGACAATGGAATAGTCACCGCAGATATAGTCTTTGCCGGCAAGCTGCTTTTCGAGGACGCCATACAGGCGATGCGTCTCGTCCTGGTAGCGCTTGATGGCGTAGGGAATCTTTTCCGGCGCATAGATTGCGAAATGGTGATTCTGGCCGAGCATGGGGCCAAAGCCGCCCATCTGCCACATCAGCCACTGCTCCGCTTCGACGCGGCCGCGCTCGTCCTGGGGATAAAACTTGCCGAACTTGCGGCCGAGATACAGCAGGATGGCGCCCGACTCGAACACCGAGATTGGCTCGTCGTCGGGACCTTCGGGATCGACGATAGCCGGCATTTTGTTGTTGGGCGAAATCGTTAGGAAGTCTGGCTGAAACTGGTCGCCTTTGCCGATATTGATAAAATGCAGGTTGTAGGGAACGCCCAGTTCCTCAAGCATGATGGTGATCTTGTGGCCATTGGGCGTCGGCCAATAGTAGAGGTCGATCGGTTTGGTCTGGGTCGCAGTCATCGGCTTCTCCTCGCCTGTTTCCGAGATCGGCTTGAGATGCCAGCATATTGTTCCGCCACAGCGACGAAAAGGGGCTGGTGATGAACTCGCCGTGTTTGCGATGACTCCCGACCTCAGGCGGAAGGGATTCCCTTCTCGCACTCCACGACGACCCCAATCTCCGGACCTTTGCGACGGATGATACGGATATCATAACGTCGATGATCCGCCTCGTCCTCCAGTTCCAACTCAAGCGGTAGCGGCCGCTCCTCGATAAGATAGAGCTTCGCCCCACCTGCCGAACGATCGCGGATTACGCAGTCGGCGAGGCGCCGGCCATCCCGGCCGCGCAAGATGCCGGCCCTGAGCCGCGTCCTATGGCGATCTTCCCGGCGGCGATTGTCGGTATCCGGCGCGTTGGGATCGGGCATGGCAGAACCTTGTCGGACAAAATCCGGCAAAGCCTGCATCGGCTCGCTTGTCCCGGCCTTACGTTTACCTTTTAGAACGGGCTATCGCTTGGCAGCGCCGGTGCTTCTTTGAGCAGTACAAGCTCGATCCGGCGGTTACCCGACAGGAAAGGATCATCGGGAAACATCGGATCCTTGTCGGCAACGCCGATCACCTGCGCGAGGCTGCCCGGGCCGAGGCCAAAGCTGCCGAGGATTTCCGCCGTCGAGAGCGCGCGCTTGGCCGAAAGAGCCCAAGCCGCGCCTCCGGGAACGGCCATGTCACCGGTCGATTCGGTGTGCCCGATGATCTGCAACCGTCCGGGCATCTGCTGGATGACCGGAGCAATGCGGGACAACAAGATCTTCATCCGATCGGTCGGATCGCTCGATTGCGAAGCAAACATCGGCCGGCCATCCTGATCGATGATCGAGATATGCAGGCCGTCGTTGGCGACATTGAGGATAATCTGCTTGGAGAGTTCGGCGTAATCGGGCAGATCCTGCAGCGCCTGCCGCAGCGATTCGGATGCGGTGAGATAGTCGCGCGGCTTGCTCTCGGCGGCCTTCTCGAACCGGTTGGTGTTTACCTCCGGCCCCTGCTTCTCGTATTGGTCTTTGAAGTCGCTGGCGAACTCTACCGCGTCGGACAGCGACATCGGCTGGACGTTGCGCAGGTACTTCCGCTCCGGCAATCCGCTCTGCTCGATCATGCCGGCAGGTCGCTGTACCGACTGATAACCGAAGGCATCCCGCATCGAGCCGGCAGCTTCCTTCAGCTTAGCTTCGTCCTGGTTCGAGAACGAAACGATCATCACGAAGAGCGCCATCAAGAGGCTCATCAGGTCGGCGAAAGTGATGACCCATGGCGCACCGCCATGTCCGCCGCCACCGCCACCCTTCTTCTTGGCACTCATCCCGCCGCCCTTCCGTATCTACGGTCAATCCGGCCGTCAGGCCGCTTCCTTCTCGGCCTCAGCCTTGGCGCGATGCTTGAGCGGCAGGTAGGATAGAAGCTCCTCGTGCACTTGCTTGGGGCTCTTGTTCTCACGGATCATCAAGACCGCGTCGATGATCATCGACTGGATTTCGGCCTCATGGTTGGCCCGGTTGGCGAGCTTGTCGGAAATGGGCGCCGCCATCACGTTGGCGATCACAGCGCCATAAAGCGTGGTCAGTAGCGCGATGGACATGGCAGGGCCGATCTGCTTAGGATCGGACATGTGGGCGAACAGCGAGACAAGGCCGATGATGGTACCCACCATGCCCATGCCCGGCGCCGCCTCGGCGATCTTGGCCCAAGCGGTGTGCCCCATGTGCAGGCGCTCGTGCTGCAGATCGCGCTCACGCTCCAGCACGTGCTGAATGGTCTCGCCCGAATAGCCGTCAGCGATCATCTGAATCGCCTTCTTGAGGAAGGGTTCGTCAATCTCGAGCTTTTCCAGGCCGAGCGGCCCCTGCTTGCGAGCAACCTCGGCGATCTCCGTCAACTGGTCGAGCAAATGGAAGGTATCATGCGTCTTGTACATGACCGCTTCCTTGAAGCCGCCAAACACGGCAATCGGAAACGTCTTCAGAGTGTAGCGCCCGAGGAGCGCGACCAGCGCGCCGACGATCACGACATTGGTCGCCAGAAGGTTCATGAACATCATGATGTTCGAGCCTTCGAGGGCGATGGCCAAATAGAGCACACCAAAACCGCCGAAAACGCCGAGAAGGGTTGCAATGTCCATCGGTCGCTCAACCCGGGGGGAATGAGACACGTAGAGCGGCTTGCGCCGCGGAACCCCGGCATTTCGACATTACGGATCATGGGGATAAGGCAGGCTTAACAAACAGGGTTAATCAAACCCTCCCTAGGTAACAAAAAAGGCGGCCCGAGGGCCGCCTTGGAGCAAATTGCGCAACTGGGACGGCAGCTTATGCCGCCTCACTTCGCCTTTATTCGATGCCCAGCTTCCGTTTGACAAGATCGTTGACCGCCTGCGGGTTGGCCTTGCCGCCGGTCGCCTTCATCACCTGACCGACGAACCAGCCACTCAGCGTCGGCTTCGCCTTGGCTTGCTCAGCCTTCTCCGGATTGGCAGCGATGACCTCGTCCACGGCCTTCTCGATGGCGCCGGTGTCGGTGACCTGCTTGAGGCCGCGCTCCTCGACCAGCTTCTTCGGATCGCCGCCCTCGGTGTAGACGATTTCAAACAGATCCTTGGCGATCTTGCCTGAGATCGTTGCATCACCAATCAGGTCGACAATGGCGCCCAGCTGGGCGGGAGACACAGGCGACACCTCGATGCCCTTGCCGTCCTTGTTGAGACGGCCGAACAGCTCGTTGATCATGAAATTGGCAACGGCTTTGCCGTCGCGGCTCTTAGCAACCTGCTCGTAATAGTCGGCCGATGCACGTTCGAGCGTCAGGACCATGGCGTCATAAGGGGTGATGCCATACTCGGTCACGAAGCGGGCCTTCTTTTCGTCCGGCAACTCGGGAAGGAGGGCCTTCAGGCTCTCCACCCAGACCGGATCCAACTCGAGCGGCAGAAGGTCGGGATCGGGGAAGTAGCGATAGTCGTGTGCCTCCTCCTTGGAGCGCATCGACCGCGTCTCGCCCTTGCTGGGATCGTAGAGACGGGTCTCCTGGTCGATCTTGCCGCCGTCCTCAAGGATGCCGATTTGCCGGCGCGCCTCGTACTCCACCGCCTGGGCGGCAAAGCGCATCGAGTTGACGTTCTTGATCTCGCAACGGGTGCCAAGCGGCTCGCCGGGTTTGCGCACCGAAACATTGATGTCGGCCCGCATGGAGCCTTCCTCCATGTTGCCATCGCAAGTGCCGAGATAGCGCAGAATGGTGCGGAGCTTGGCGAGATAGACTTTGACCTCCTCCGACGAGCGGAGATCTGGCCTGGAGACGATCTCCATCAACGCCACGCCCGAACGGTTGAGGTCGACGAAGGACATCGTCGGATGCTGGTCGTGGATCGACTTGCCGGCATCCTGCTCAAGGTGCAGCCGTTCGATGCCGATCTCGACGACGCCCTCAGGCATATCGAGCAGCACCTGTCCCTCACCGACGATCGGCTGCTTGTACTGGCTGATCTGATAGCCCTGCGGCAGATCGGGGTAGAAGTAGTTCTTACGGTCGAACACCGAATAGAGGTTGATCTCCGCCTTGAGGCCAAGGCCGGTGCGAATAGCCTGCGCCACGCATTCCTCGTTGATCACCGGCAGCATGCCCGGCATTGCCGCATCGACAAGCGAGACGTGCATGTTCGGCTCGGCGCCGAACACCGCCGAGGCCCCGGAAAACAGCTTAGCATTGGAGGTGACCTGAGCATGCACCTCAAGGCCGATGACGACCTCCCAGTCGCCGGTGGCGCCCTTGATGAGCTTCTTGGGGTCGGGGGTGCGGACTGCCATGTTCATGGTGGGTCTCTCGGATAGATCAGACGACATCTGTCTGGCGGGATAGCCCGTTTTGCTTCGCAGGTAAACGGGAAAGGCGCGTCATTCCAGCATCCCACCGGTCGGAGATCGACCCGAAAACGACAATGGGCGCCGCGATGACGCGGCGCCCGGTGTCCGTTCTGCTGCGAACAGGATCAATCAAGCGATAGGCGGTAGACCAGCACCATGGTGTCGACATCGGCGTCGGCTTTGTAGTCGGCTCCGACTTGATGCCCCCGCGTGGTCAGGAAGTCGTTGTCGTTGGCGATCAGCACCAGCACGTCCTTGGGATGCTCCGGATCGAACGCCGGCACGATACCCATCGATTCCCACTTTTCCGAAAGGTCGCTGGCGTCATGCGGCGCACCGTTATGGAGGCCCGCCTTGGCCAACTCCGCATTGTCATTCATGTCGATGACGGTCGTGAGCTTCGCAGCGATGACCGACGGATCGAGCTGTCCCTTTGGTGCCACAGGCTTCAGTCCATCGAAATCGGTGCCGGCGATGTTGGTGGCGCCGGTGAAATCGAGAAGATCGACGCGACGGTAGAGCGATGACTCCCCCTTGACGCCCCAACCATTGTTGCTGTCTCGTGAAAGCAGCAGCAACCGGCCATCCGGCAGGATCGACAGCTCAGACTGAGCGGCCACCAGCGTTTTGCCCTCGGCGTCCTTAAATGTCGGCAGGGGCACGACATATTCGGCCTTGAGCTTCAAGGCATCCGGATTGGTCGCATCGTAGACCAGCGCGCGCGTATTGAAGCGGGTCGTCTTCTTTTCGCCGCCATCCTGGCGGGTAGCACTTTGCAGCACCACCGTCAGCTCCTGCGTGGCCGGGTTGAGAGCCATGCCTTCGAAGCCCTGGTTGTTCTGGCGGCCAGTCTCCGGATCCTCCGGGTCGGGCTTGGGCGCGTTGGCACCGGGATTGTTGGACGAGAAGTTGAGCGAGCCCTTGCGCATCGGCAGGAACGCCTGCGGCGGCAGCGTTGCCGAGACCAGTTTGCCTTCACCGGTGAAGTGATAGATAGCCGGGCCGTATTCGTCGGAGATCATCAGCGAACCATCCGGCAAGCGAACAATCGCCTCTGGATCGAGGCTGACCGCGCCGGTGGAAGCGCCAGGAAGGTCGGGGCCATTGTCTTTATTGATGGCAACCGGATCGAGGCCGGTCATCGCTTTGCCGGCCTTGTCGGTGAGCAGGAATGTCTTGTCGAGCGTCAGCTCGGCGGTCGCGGCCTTGCCAATCTCCGGCGCGGCGAAGGACATCGAAAGCACGTTGACGCGCGTGCTGTAGTCCGTCGTACCCTCGACGTTATAACCGCGGTCGGGCAGCAGCAGGAACGACCCCTGGTAGCCCTTGTCCGTCTTCTTCCAATCCAGCACCGACATGCCCGAGCCGGAGCCGAAGGTGTCGCCGAAGCTATCGCGAAGATCAGCCGGCAGACGACCGGCGGCGACAAGCCCTTTGTTGACCGGCAGGTCGGACGCGGCCGAGGCCATGACACCAGTAAGAAGCGTCGCTGCGAAGACAGAAAGGCATGTAAGACTTTTCATGACAACCTCTTTGGTGAAACCATCAAGGTTGTTGGATATGTCGGTTGTTTGACGCTGGTGTGAAGGTCGTGCCCGCTGAGCCGGCACGACCATTTATAATCCTACCACCACTGCGTCGGGCTGAACGTGCCGGCAGCCTTTTCGATCGCCGAACCGAGCGTGAATAGCGTCTCTTCGTCGAACGGCCGGCCGATCAACTGCAGACCGAGCGGCAGCCCTTCGGCGGAGAGGCCGGCGGGCACGGCAAGACCCGGCAAACCAGCCATGTTGACCGTCACCGTGAACACGTCGTTGAGATACATTTCCACAGGATCCGCATCGGCTTTTTCGCCGATGCCGAAGGCCGCCGAGGGCGTCGCCGGCGTCAAGATGGCGTCCACCCCCTGAGCATAGACCGTCTCGAAGTCGCGCTTGATCAGCGTACGCACCTTCTGGGCGCGCAGATAGTAGGCGTCGTAATAGCCGGCTGACAGCACATAGGTGCCGATCAGGATACGGCGCTTTACCTCGGCACCGAAGCCGGCCGCCCGAGTGTTCTCGTACATGTCGAGGATATCGGAGCCCGGCACCCGCAGGCCATAGCGCACGCCATCGTAACGGGCGAGGTTCGAGGACGCCTCGGCCGGCGCCACGATGTAATAGGCCGGCAGGGCATATTTGGTGTGCGGCAGCGAGATATCGACGATCTCGGCCCCAGCCTCGCGCAGGATGTCGATGCCTTTCTGCCAGAGCGCATCGATCTCGGCCGGCACGCCATCGAGCCGATATTCCCTGGGGATGCCGATCCTGAGCCCCTTCACCGACTTGCCTATGGCAGCCTCGTAATCGGGAACGGGAATATCGACCGAGGTGGTGTCCTTGAAATCGACCGAAGCCATCGATTTCAACAGGATCGCCGCGTCGCGAACATCACGCGCGATCGGTCCGGCCTGGTCGAGCGAAGAGGCAAAGGCGACAAGACCCCAGCGCGAGCAGCGACCGTAGGTCGGCTTGATTCCGGCGGTGCCGGTGAAAGCGGCCGGCTGGCGAATCGAACCTCCGGTGTCGGTCGCCGTCGCCCCAAGGCAGAGGCGCGCGGCAACAGCGGCGGCCGAGCCACCCGACGAGCCACCCGGTACCAGATTGACGTCAGAGCCGTTACGCCGCCACGGGTTAACCACCGAACCGTAATAGCTGGTCTCGTTGGACGAGCCCATGGCAAACTCATCCATGTTGAGCTTACCGAGCATGACTGCTCCATCGGCCCAAAGATTGGCCGACACCGTGCTTTCGTAAGGCGGCTCAAAGCCGTCGAGAATATGGCTGCAGGCCTGGGTGTGCACGCCCTTCGTGGCGTAGAGATCCTTGATGCCGAGCGGCAGCCCTTCAAGCGCGCCGGCCTTGCCGGCGGCAATACGCGCATCGGATGCCCTGGCCATGTCACGGGCCTTTTCCGGCGTCTCGGTGACATAGGCGTTGAGTACACGCGCCTTTTCCATGGCGGCGAGATAAGCGTCGGTCAGTTCGACGGCGGTGAAAGTCTTGGCCTTCAGCGCGTCGCGCGCCTCGGCAAGGGTGAGTGCGGTGAGATCGGTCACGGCGGAAATCCCGAAAAGTCTTGAGAAGCTGGTGTCTGGCGGGAGTTACTCGACCACCTTGGGCACCAGGAAGAAATGGTCCTCGGAAACGGGCGCATTGCTCGTCACCGCCACGGCATCCTCGCCATCGGTGACCACGTCCTGCCGGCGACGCATCTTCACCGACACGACCGAGGTCATCGGGTCGATACCGGCCACGTCGACCTCGTTCAGTTGCTCGACGAATCCGAGGATGGAATTGAGCTCATTGGTCATGCGCTCCGCCTCGTCATCGGTGACCTTGATCCTGGCGAGACGCGCAACGCGGCGCACGGTAGCCGTATCCACGGACATGTAGATTCCCTCGAACAGACTGGAATGTCCCGCGTATAGCACCGGTCGCGGCCAGGAGCCACCCGCTTCCTCATGCTCCGACGTCATGGCGAACAATTTGGCGGCAGACGAACCGGTGAGTCGCACCGCTTAGTCCCTGCAACCTCAAAGGGAGACGGTCGGATAGCACCGAGGCGTTGAACCGAGCCGGAGGGCTAGCAAGCCGGTGCGGTCGCGGCGGCCCTTTTCTTGTCGTTTAACACATTGATCTATCGCAATATTTTAATTCTACGACATAGAGACTGCGTTTTTGCGGGAAATCATCCTGGTGAAGTTCTGCTTAATGAACCGAATTTGGCGGGAATCCGTTGTTTTTTCATTGATGAATTCGACAAAAACAGTTTATGAGTTCCGCACTTTTCGGGGGTGGCTTGGCCACCTTTCAGGTACACCAAGCTCATTATGCACATCGTGCTCGTCGACGGCAGTCGTACCGGACTGATGATCCTGCAGAGGATGCTTGAACCTCGTGGTGACGACGTCGCCTATTTCACCGACGGTCGCGAGGCGCTTTACTACATCCAAACGACACCGCAGGCCGAGGTGCTGATCACCAGTTTCGAGATCGGAGGCGTTTCCGGCACCGAACTGTGCTGGGAGGCTCGCCTTATCGCCGATGCTGGCCGGCCGCTTTATGTGATCGGCATGTCGGCCTCCAACGATGCGCAGCATTCCATCGGCGTGCTCGACGCCGGCGCCGACGACTTCATGTCAAAGCCGCCGCGTCAGGACGAACTCAATGCCCGCTTGAGAGTGGCTGAACGCACGCTGATCATGCAGCGCCGGCTGATCGACATGGCGACTATCGACCCCCTCTCCGGCCTCTTCAACCGTGGTGCCTTCCGCCAGCGGTTCGACGCGGAAATCGCCGCGGCCGAGCTTGGCGGCACTTTCTCACTCATTTTATTCGACATCGATCACTTCAAACACATCAACGACATCCACGGTCACGATGCCGGCGACGAAGTGATACGGTGCGTGGGAACACTTCGCGTGCCGTCAGATGCCCACTTTTCTCGCATCGGAGGAGAAGAGTTCGCCGTGATCCTGCCGAGCATTCCCATCGACGGCAGCATCTCGGTCGCCGACTATCTGCGTGGGCAAGTCAGCGCACTGGTCATCGAGCGCGGTGACAACACCATCCAACTGACGGCAAGCTTTGGAGTCGCGGAGTTCAGACCGGGAGACACGGTCAACGACCTTTATCGTCGCGCGGACTCGGCGCTATATCAGGCCAAGAATACGGGTCGCGATCGCGTGTCGGCGATGTCACCGGAAATCGTCTCCTGACTTCAACGCCAAGGCTTGGGCTGTGACGCCTGACGTGATAGTGGGTGCCGCCTCCTGCGCACGACAAGGCAGAAACGATGACCGAGACCGGAGACCCCGTCGCCTTTGTGTCCACGCTGCCACCGGGCCGCCGCCTGTTCGGCCTGGACCTCGGCAGCAAGACGATTGGCATAGCTCTTTCCGACGAACGTTTTCTGATTGCCACGCCCCTCGTGACGCTTTCTCGCGTCAAGTTCGGCAAGGACGCCGCGGCGCTGATCGAACTCGCCGACCGGCATAACGTCGGCGCCTACGTGCTGGGCCTGCCGATCAACATGGATGGCAGCGAAGGCCCACGCGCCCAGTCGACCCGCGCTTTCGCCCGCAACCTCGCTCCCCTCGACAGCCGACAGTTAATCTTTTGGGACGAGCGGCTATCAACGGCTGCCGTTACGCGCACCCTCCTCGAGGCGGATGCCTCGCGACGACGGCGCGACGAAGTGGTCGACAAGCTCGCGGCGAGCTTTATCCTGCAGGGATTCCTGGACCGCCTTCATCTTGCCGCGCGTGCCGACGATCCACGCCGCCTCTGACGCGTCGACGCATTCATTCGATCGGCGCTGGGATTGCCCGTGGCGAATGAATGCGTCAAACGCGCTGAGTCACTCGGATTGGCCGACCCGCTTTGTCGATTTTCTGATCAGCATCAGATTGCGGATATAAATAAGCAGGCCAAGCCCCTGGCCGGCGATGAAAACCGGATCCTGCCGGGCAATGGAATAGATCAGCAGCAGGAAGCCGCCGCCCAGCGAGAACGTCCAGAAGGCCACAGGGATCACCGAAGCCTTGGCTTTCTCGGAAGCGAGCCATTGCACGACGAAGCGCATGGTGAACAGCAACTGCGCAACGAAGCCGAGGATCACCCAGAAATCGAGCTGCTTGACGAATACGTCGTGAAGCCAGCCGGCAAACTGCATAAAGAGATTAGCCATGGTCGTTTCCGATTTCCGAGGCGATGGGAAGACGCTTGATGCGCCGCTTTAGCCACCAGACGCCAAAAAGGTCGAGGATGCCCTGCAGTCCACGGTCGAAGATACCGTAGTTGGAAGCCCCATGCATGCGCGAGCGATCGACGACGTCGAGATGGGTGACACCATAGCCTTCCCGTAGCACCAGCGCCGGCAGGTAACGGTGCCAGCCGTGGAAGAAGGGCAGCAACAGGAAGATGTCGCGCCGCACCGCCTTAAGGCCGCAGCCAGTGTCGCGTGTGGCGTCCTTCAGGATGGCGTTGCGCAGCCAATTGGCGAAGCGCGAAGCATAGCGCTTGGCCAGACCGTCGGTTCGTTTGAGGCGCTGGCCGGCGGCAATCCCCACCGACGGGCCGGCGACGATGAGAGCATCGACCAGTTTCGGGATATAGGCCGGGTCGTTTTGGCCATCGCCGTCAATGGTGGCGACGATCTCACCACGCGCGGCGAGCACGCCGGAACGAACGGCCGCCGACTGGCCACACGCCTCGATATGGCGAATGTGGCGGATCGGCCTGCCCTCGGCCTTCCAAGCCGCAATGGCAGAGCCGGTGGTATCGGTCGAGCCGTCGTCAACGACGATCACCTCAAAGGCGCGACCGGCCATGGCGGTGAGAATCTCCGGCACGATGACCGCGAGATTGTCCGCCTCGTTGCGGGCGGGAATAACAACCGAGACAAAGCCCGTCTCGGATGGTTTCGGTACGATCATGCTGGTCACTCCGACCGGATAGGCGCCGACTATGGCGTCCGGTTGCCCTACCCCTGAGAACTGCAAATCGGGGACGCTATTCGGCCTGCTTATGGCAAGTCGAAGCCGCGTCAACAAGGCCCTGCACTCACCGGAGAGTATGTCGATCCGATGGCGGAGCGGCAGCGGCAATCCATTTTCCGACAGGGCAAACAGCTGCCCCCTGCGCGCAAACCAAACGGCGACGAACAACGTGCCCCAAGCTCCGAACGAAAAGCCCGCCACTACATCGGAAACGCGGTGGGCATTCACCATCACCCGTGATGCGCCAATGGCGATGGCCAGCGGCCAGACCACCACGGCCAAGGGGCGCCAGAGAAGCGTCAGCGACAGCGCAAACGCCGCCGCCGTGGTCGAGTGCCCGGAGGGAAAGGAGGCGTACTTTGGGCGGAAGGCGAAGAGACGCATCACTCGTTCGCCTTCGACCGAGGGGCGAGAAAAGCCGAGCGAATATTTGACGACCAGCACGGCAATGCCGGTGGCGGCGATCGTGGCAAAGAAAAACAGCACCATGCGGTAGATGGTCTCGAAGTCTCCCGGCGGACCGAACCTCGGTCGCTTGAGATAATGCATGAGGATCAGTGCAAAACCCGAGGAGATCAGCATCCAATCGGACTGTCCCAGCCGCGACAGCAGAGGCCAGATTGGCCGAGGCGATCCGCCTGCCATGACCCAGGCACGGACCTCTTCATCGAACTGGCTGGATACGATGACGGCAAGAACCGTCACAAGACCAGCCAGCCACAGAGCGGTTCTGACAACGTCGGGATCGCGCCAACTGGCCGGCCGCCTGTTAATCAGCATAGGCGGCTCCTCACGGCTTCACGAACAGCAGCATGGTGCGCAGCTTCATGCCGTTGAGGTTACGACCGGAAACGGTGGTGGCAGGCTCCAGCGGCTTTTCTCCCTCGCCGAGTGCTGCCATGAAGTCATCCCTGGCCTCCGCGGCGACGATGGCGACGGCGCAATCATTGGCCAGGAACGCCTCGGCGGCGACCGGCGCTG
Source organism: Pleomorphomonas sp. PLEO (assembly GCF_041320595.1). Lineage (NCBI taxonomy): Bacteria > Pseudomonadati > Pseudomonadota > Alphaproteobacteria > Hyphomicrobiales > Pleomorphomonadaceae > Pleomorphomonas > Pleomorphomonas sp. PLEO. The sequence goes on along the minus strand of NZ_CP166625.1, from coordinate 3,354,471 downwards.
TCGTCCGCAGGGTAGTGGTGCCCAGACGGAAGACGGCGCTCGGCTCGCCGTAGCCGACCACCGATACCGCGGGCGAGTCGCAGCGACGAACGCTAGCCACAGCTTTGGCAAGATCATCGCTCAACCACAGTTGCTGGGCAGCCGGCAGGAGTATCGCATAGCCGAGCAGCATCAGGCCACCAGCCGCGGCAACCGTCGCCGCCACACCGGGGAGCAGGCGTCCGGAGGCGAGCAGTCGGCTCGCCATAAAGCCGAGACCGGCGACAACGACCGCGCCGACGAGGCCCTGCCAGCTCGCATATCCCTGATAAATGAGAAACGCGATGTTGAGCCCGAAACCAACCAGGACCGCGCCGATCGCGATGAAGGCGACAGAAATCCGCCAGCCGCGTCGTGCCGTGCCAAGCGCGCCGCTGTCCAGCAGCAACGCCACCAGTATGGCCAACGCCGGCATAAAGGGCAGAACATAGTTGGGCAGCTTGGTGGCAACCGCCTCGAACACCAGCCACCCCGGAACGACCCAGGCGATCAGGAAGAAGATTGCCGGCTCGCGCCGCGCTTTCCAAGCTTGAACGATCGCGAGCGGCACCAGCACCGATAGCGGCCAGAAGGTACCGAGCGCGACCAAAAGATGCATACCGGGCGGCGCGCCATGCGATTCCTGCCCGGAAGCCACCTTACCGAGCATGTCATGGCCGACAGCCTGACTGAAAAACGCCCCGCGCGAGATCCAGCCGATGGCGATGAGCCACGGCAGCACCAGAAGGAGCATCCAGAGGGTGCCCCTCAGCGGCGACAGCGACCGCCAAAGCGCCGCCGATCGCTCTTTGGCCGAGACGGCAAGGAGTGTGAGTCCGGCGATAAGCGGCGTAATGGGCCCCTTGATCAGGATACCGACACCGATCGCCGTCCAGAACAGCGCGTTGCGCGGCAGCGACCTCTTCCTGGCCGGATCGACATAGGCGCGAGCCAGAGCGAACTCCGATGCGAGCACCGTGGCGCATAGCATGGCATCGGTCTTGGCGATGTGGGCCTCAAAACCCAGGAGCATGGCGGAGGCGGAAAGCAGGCCGGCGAACAATCCGGCACGGGGCGTACCAAGCGTCGCCCCGATGCCGTAGGTGAACATCACCATCAGCACCGAGCCGAAGAGCGACGGCAAACGATAGACCCAGAGCGGCGCGTCCTTGCCATAGCCGGTTATCTCGGCCGCCGCTGCCTGTATCCAGTAGATACCGGCGGGCTTCTTGTAGCGAGGCTCGTCCTGAAAGCGGATATCGACCCAGTTGCCGGTTTCCAGCATTTGGTGAGAGGCCTGCACGTAGAGCGCTTCGTCACGGTCGGTGAGCGGCAGCGATGAGATGCCCGGCGCAAAGAGCGCAAAGGCAACCAGGGTCAGAACGAGAAGATTGATAACATGCGGCCACGCGAGGTTCAGCCCTTTGCCGGATGCTGACGGCATGACCGGCGTCTCGCCGTCCTCGACCTGCTTATCGTTCTGCTTATCCATGCGTCGAAATCCGCGCCGAAGAAACTCTCTGCCCAGAGATACGGGCGCCTCTTATCACGGAAAGAGCCGTCTGGGCATCACAGTTGCGCAATTGCACGGGGTTGCACGTCGTCGCAGGAGTTACCCAGTTAAAAATCCAGACATGCCGATGAATCGGTTCCCAAAGTCGCCTCAATATGGAAGCATGCCGGCCGAGTGGTTCGACTCTGACTTCCGCATCCGCCCGATACCCGCCCCGAGCAAATGTCGGAATCAAAAGAGCCTCTCGTTATCTATTGCTTGTCGTGGATCTTTGAGTTTGACATTTGATCTCGAGCCTTACGTTCGCCAGTCTTCAAATGTCGAATTCGCTCCACTGGACTCCAAAACTATCAGAGGCTCGAATGCATCAGATCGCGGTCGCCAACCTTGTTTTGGCTTTGGGCGCGACGCTGATCCTCCTCGGCATCCTGTCGAGTCTTTTAGCCTCGCGCTTTGGCACGCCACTGCTGCTCGTCTTCCTTGTGGTCGGCATGCTGGCCGGCGTCGACGGTCCCGGCGGCATTGAATTCAGCAACTACCGACTCACCTATCTGATCGGCTCGTGCGCCCTCGCTATCATCTTGTTCGATGGTGGCCTGAGAATGCGGATTCCCGAGAACCGAGAGGCATTGGGGCCATCTCTCACTCTGGCGACGGCCGGCGTCGCGGTGACCGCCGTCCTCATTGGCGCGTTCAGCTATCTTGCCCTCGGTTACGATGTCATCGAAGGGCTTCTGCTGGGCTCGATCGTCGCCTCAACGGATGCGGCCGCCGTATTCTTTCTTCTGAAAACGGGAGGTCTTCAGCTCCGGCCCCGCATCGGGGCCACTTTGGAAATCGAGTCCGGCTCCAATGACCCGGTCGCGGTCTTTCTCACCATGGTGCTCACCGAATTGGCCGTCGCCCATTCGGCACCCGGCTTTGGCACTCTGACGGCGCTCGGCCGTCAGGCCGTGCTCGGCGGGGCGATGGGTGTTGCCGGCGGTGCGTTGGCGACGATGGCTCTCAACCGGCTGACATTGCCCGGTGGACTTCATCCGCTGTTCGTCATCGCGCTGACCGTCAGCGTTTTCGGCATCACCTCCTATTTCGACGGCTCCGGCTTCCTCGCCGTCTACGTAGCTGGCCTGGTGGTGGGCAACAGCACTGTCCGCTCCTATCCGGTCATCAGCAAATTCCTCGAAAGCGCGACCTGGCTCTGTCAGATCGTCATGTTCCTGATGCTCGGTCTGCTGGTGACGCCCAGCAAACTGATCGAATATGCGCCTCAGGGCCTGATGATCGCGCTGTTCCTGATGATCATCGGTCGGCCAGCCGCCGTCTGGATCTGCCTGAAGCCGTTCGGCTTCACACCGCCGGAGATCAATTTCGTCTCGTGGGTCGGCCTGCGTGGCGCCGTCTCGATCTTCCTCGCCACCGTGCCGACGCTCGCCGGCACAGCCGATGCACCGATGTATTTCAACGTCGCCTTCTTCGTGGTGCTGATATCGCTGCTCGTCCAGGGCTGGACCATTGCACCGGCGGCGCGTTTCTTTGGCATGGCGTTAAAGCGCGCTGCCGCCAGTGCGCGCCGCGTCGAGATCGACCTGCCTGGCCAGACCGACAATGAGATGGTTGGCTATCCGGTACGACCCGATAGCTATGCCGCGCTCCGTCCGGCTTCCCTGCCCGCCTGGCTCAAGCCAGTGATTGTGGTGCGCGACGGTGCTGTCAAGAACGCAGCCGAGGCCGGCCAAATCCGCAGCGGCGACTACGCCTATTTCATCTCACCCCAGGATCGCGTCAATCGTCTGGACCGGCTATTTGCCCCGCTGCCCGCCGAGACCGTCGCCGCAGCCAAGCGCACGGCCTTTGGCGAATTTGCGGTGGCCCCGGATGCCTCGCTCTCCGATCTCGCCACGTTTTACGAAATCCAGGTGTCACCAAACCTGAGCGGCCTCACCGTTGCCGAAGCCTTCTCGGCCCGTCACGGCAACCGCCTGCACGCGGGCAGCCGGCTGACACTTGCCACCTATGCCGAACTCATGGCGCGCGTCGTGGAGGATGGGCACCTCGTCAAGGCCAGCCTGAGGCTTGAGGATGTTGTCGATCTTTCCATGCGATCGCCGCAGCTACCGCCGCCCAAATTGGTACGCCGCCTTTACGACCGGCTGCATCAACGCTTTTCCAAAGAAAAGAAGCCGGCGGAGCCCGTGAAATAAGACGACGCGGCGCGGGCGGGCGATCACACCCTAAATCATTGTCCCGTTACAGCGTCGATCGCCGAGTTGCGAACACGATCGCCGACCGCGAGTCCGATGCGCGTGGCCTCCGGTGTCGGAAGCTCGAGTACGAACCGCACGGGCGCCTCTGAGGGAATGCGGGTGTCCGATTGCGGCTTGGCGCCGCGGGCGACCGAAACCACCCTGCCCTTGTCCGATATGAATATGATGTCGAGCGGAACAAAAGTATTGTGCATCCAGAAGGAAACGTCGCGCGTAACGCCCATGTCGAACAGCATGCCGGTTCCAGGTGCAACGTCGCGGCGGAACATCAGACCGCGTTCCCGGCTCTCCTCGCTATCGGCAATTTCCACCTGATAGGGATAGACCCCAGTCGAGGTTTCCACGCTGAGGCTAAAACGCTGGCCAACAGGATTTTCCCCCTCGCCAGCGTTCGAACCGTTTCCGAAAAAGTAGAGAATGGCGATTGCGGCAACAAGACCTGCGGCGAGCGCCCGTATCACTAAGCGCCACGACGTTACTTCCGACATTTTTGCCTTCGATCCCTGACTGTTCGGTGTTTGCACACGACACGTCGCGCGGCATCGGACCTTGCCAATGCCGCGCGACGCCCAATTAGGACATCAATGTGACGAAGGTATGCCGCCGGGTTGAACCGGACGAATTTCGGCGACCATCTTTCCCTTCGGTCCGTCACCATAGCGCACCAGCACCCGCTGGCCTGGCCGGAGTTCGGTGATACCGAAGCGACGCAGTGTTTCCATGTGGACGAAAATGTCCTCGGTGCCGTCGCCGCGTGTCAGGAAGCCAAAACCGCGGACGCGGTTGAACCACTTCACCTCAACCTGCTCGAGACCGCTTGAGGCGGTAATCTGCACATGGGTGCGCGACGGCGGCAGTTGCGAAGGATGGATGGCCGTCGACTCGTCCATCGACAACACACGCATGGCCTGAAAGCCCTTCTGCCGACGGACCGCCTCGCAAACGACGCGCGACCCTTCATAGGCCGTCTGGAAGCCGTCGCGCCGCAGACAGGTGACGTGGAGAAGCACATCTGGCAAACCCGGCTCATCGGGCACGACGAAGCCAAATCCTTTCGCAACGTCGAACCACTTGATGACACCAGCAACTTCGATGACTTCCGCGCCGATATCTTCATCGACGGTGTTGTCTTCAGACACAAATTGAGCCTTGGCCATGAGCCAGTCTCCACGATGGCACTAACTACAAGCGCGAATAACTCCGCGCTCCGACTATTCGTGATTCTTCTTCTAAAATACCACCTGAAGGCTACCCTTCCGCAAGCCCCTCGTTAACCGCTGTTAACGGTTTTGAGCGGGTTTCTCGCCGCCGTCCCTTGGCCTCGGCGGGGATTATCGCCCCAGCGTGGCAGATGGCCCATCGCAGCCGACCAAATCACAGCGCCGCCGAGCCTTGCATCCATCAATGTACCAAGGATAACTACCGGCCGGGCAGAAACAGAAGCTGGCCATTTGACGGCCACAGCGGAGGAAAACGACATGCGCTATCTTCACACAATGGTGCGGATCACCGACGTCGACGCGTCGCTCGCCTTCTTCCGCGACCTGCTCGGCATGACCGAGATCCGACGGACAGAAAACGAGGCGGGCCGCTTCACCCTGATCTTCCTGGCGTCTTCCGACGACGTCGAAGCCGGCCGGGCGCACAGCGCGCCACTTGTCGAGCTAACCTACAACTGGGATCCCGAAGCCTACGGCGAGGGCCGCAACTTCGGTCATCTCGCCTATGAAGTGGACGATATCTACGCCACCTGTGACCGACTGATGAAGGGCGGCGTAACCATCAACCGGCCGCCGCGCGATGGCCGTATGGCCTTCGTTCGCTCGCCGGACAACATCTCCATCGAGCTGCTGCAGAAGGGCGCTGCCCTACCGTCGGCTGAGCCATGGGCGTCGATGCCGAACACCGGCAAGTGGTAAGGCGCTATCCGTGCGTCGGTTGATCTCGGAAGGGGAGCAGCCATGACGCTGCGGTCGGGACTGTTTGTGTTGCTTACCCTTACCGCGGCCGGCTGCGGAGCGGTGCTTGATCGTTCCGAATTCAAACCCCTGACACCGGTCGAGATTGCCGAGATCAAGGCAAAAACCGACGCTGAAAAGAGCGCGGAGGAAAGCAGCGATAAACCTGCTGCCCCATCCTCCGCGCCACAGGTGGGAGCAGCCACGCCGGCTACGGAAGGCGTGCCGGCAGCGACTGTCGCCGCGGTGGCGCCCGATGAGAAACCCAAGGCAACCAGCATCTTCGCCTCACTGTTCGGCGGTCGACCGTCCGCCATCGAGCCGGCTACCGCTACATCTGCACAACCTCGGTCTTCAAAGGCACCTGAAAAAGGCGCCAGCGACACACCAGCCGCGGCCAGCGCGACCGTAGCCAAGGCGGATACGACGACTGCGCCGGGATCGAGTCCTGCCGCACTGGAGCCGCCCGAAGCTGCCGATGAGGTGTCGGAGGCTGAGCTAGCCGGCGAGGATGAGGCAGACCCGAGCAAGATAGCCGTGCCGAGGCCGCCCGTCGACGACGGCCTCGAGCATGACTTCGTCAACGTCTACACCGCCCGCCCGGAACGTCCGCAGGATCTGTTCGAGGGGCTACCGGGCGTCGCCTGGCAGGGCAATCTCGTGCTTGCCTCTCGCGGCCCGGACGGCGATCCGCGTGGCCTTTTCGACGGAGAGGTCCAGCCCTACGCCCACTACGTGCCCGGCTTGCCGCGCGACGTGGTGCAGGCCGCCAACGGGCTCCTGCTCGCCCATTCGGAAATCAACGTTTCCTGCGTGAAGCCGACACTGCTTGGCATGATTCGCGATGCTGAGAGGCATTTCAGCCGTAGGGTGGTGATCACATCGGGCTATCGCTCACCTTCGCATAATCGGCTCGTCCGCGGCGCACTGCACTCGCAGCACCTCTACTGCAACGCCCTCGACCTCTATATGCCCGGCATCGCCCGCGATGAACTGGCCCGTTACTTCTATGGCCACCCCTCGCGCGGCGGTCTCGGCCTCTATTGTCACACAAAGTCGATCCATGTGGATACCGGGCGCCGGCGCGAATGGCGTTGGTCTTGTCGCGGCCGTGGATAATGCTTGCCGATCAAGCAACTAGGTGAAGCTGCAAAAAAGCCGCAGCAAATGCCGATAGGCTCTTGCCCAACCGCTCGAAGCTCTCTATAAGCCCCCCTCGTTGGGCGGCCTTCGTCTATCGGTTAGGACACTAGCCTTTCACGCTGGAGAGACGGGTTCGATTCCCGTAGGCCGTACCACCCCAACACCCCCCTTGAATTCATTGCAATTGAAACGCTACGCAAGGCGCGATGCGCATCATTGCCAAACGATTCGTTAACCTTCTCGTCCGATGACCATCTCGGTAGATTCCGTGGTCCTTCTGCCCCTGCCCCGGATGCCCAGGTCAATGGTCATGGCGTAGTCCTGTTCTCTCCATAGAGAGCCGGCGCGCAAAACTGAAACAGGTCGCGATTTCATCGCTTTTGGAGCAAGAGAATGTCGAGGAGGGATAGTGCGGTTGGTATTATTTTGTTCTTGGCCTGGTTCATCGTTGTAGCATTTCAGGTTTATGACCACGCTATGTGGCGTGACGAAGTTCGCGCACTTTCCATCGCTTTGAGCGGAAATAATACATTTGACATGCTCAAAGTTCTGCACGGAGAAGGTCATCCGTCCGCCTGGTATTTAATGATTCGCGCCTTCTATTTTCTGTTCGGTCGAGTAGAGATTTTACCTGCTACGGCATTACTCATAGCAGCTGGCGCAGTTGCGCTATTGATTTTCCGATCACCATTTCCGCGCCTCATCGTCGTGGCGCTTACATTCGGCAGCCTTTTATCGTTTGAATATTCAGTGATGGCGCGGAACTACGGTATTTCGGTACTCGTAATGTTTCTGATAGCCATCGCCTACGAAAGGCAACGCGATCGAGGTTTTGTCGTCGGTCTTCTGCTTTTTATTCTGGCCAACACCAATATTATTGGCGCAATGATGGTCGGCGCCTTCCTGCTTTTTTGGTTTCTCGACGTCTTGGAGGAGACAGGTTTACGTTGGAGCGCCAAATTGGGCACTTTTGCTCTCAACGCCGGCCTTGCCACTGCGGGCGTCGCAATTTGCGCCCTGACCATTCTACCAACCTTCAACGATGCCGCGACGCGCGACCTGCAAGGGGTTTCGCTTGTACAGATAGTGATCAGGGCTCTTCTAAATCCTGGCAGGACCGCCATTTCTACCATCTTGTTTGGAGACTATCCATCCATAATCAAATCAATTTTCTTTATAATATTGCCATTTGGACTACTTTCGCGCCGGCCAGCCTTCTTTTCTGCCTTATTTTCGCTGTTCATTTGCGCCGTATTCTTCAGCGTAATTGGCTCCGGCGATCAGAGACATGCCGGTGTATGGTTTTTTTACTGCGTGATGTTATACTGGATCTCCTGGAGGGACATCGAAAAAGCAACAATGGCCACGGCGGAGCCATCATGGTCCAAGAAACTTGTCATAGCCGGAATGTTTGGATTTATGGTCCTGATTACCCAGCAGACTGCCAAGGGAATATATTTGGGCTTCCTGAGGATCGCACACCTAGCCCCCGTCGAGAGTCGTAGTGCTGATCTCGGGAAATTAATTCTGTCACGAAGCGATCTGGCCAACGCCACCATCATCGCCGACCCCGATTATCTGGTTGAAGCACTGCCGTATTATGTTCCCAATCCAACCTACCTGATCCGCAAGCACGGTTTGGGCCGCTTCGTCATTTTCAGCCGAACCGGCGAGCTTACAACCACGCTCGGCGAGATTCTTGATGAGAGCCGCGAACTGAAAAAGACGACAAACGCCCCGGTCATCATCCTTTTATCGCACAGGCTGGATGAGATGGTCCCGGATAAACTTTATCACGAAGGCTATAATTGGTCATTTAAAGCCAGCACTGAAGAGATAAAGGAATTCATGGGGGCGACGCAGCGGCTCGCGCAGTTTGCCCCCGCGGTATCGGATGAAAGCTATGACGTGTATTTGCTAGATTGATCTTGTCTGCCGGACGATTCCTACAAGACACATAGAGGAAGCATGTTTTCAGAGCGCCATGAAACGCCGAGCCAAAAATCGAGAGCTGCCGTACTCAAAGACTACATCGCAATCGCGAGGCTTGATCACAGCACTAAGCATGTCTTTATAGTCCCGGGCATCATCCTCGCCTTCTTGCTTCGCGGTGTTCGGACCGAACATTTGGGCCAATCGCTCATTCTCGGCTTCCTGACGGCCGTTTGTATTGCTTCTGCAAATTACGTGATCAATGAATTCCTTGATCGCGATTTTGACCGGCATCATCCGACCAAATCCCAGCGCGCGGCGGTTCAACGACAAATGAACGGCGGCATCGTTGCCGCTGAATGGGCGCTGTTCGTGAGCGTCGGCCTTACCTGTGCGATCATGTCGAGCAAGCTGCTATTTGCCACTGCCTGTCTCTTTGCGCTCCAAGGAATCGTCTACAACGTCTATCCATTGCGCAGCAAGGACAAGGCTTATGTCGACGTAATCTCTGAATCGATCAACAATCCAATTCGTCTTATTATCGGCTGGTCAATCATCGACCCAACGTCGCTGCCACCCAGTTCTTTAATTCTGTCGTATTGGTTTGGCGGGGCTTTTCTAATGGCGGCAAAGCGGCTTTCTGAATACCGTGAGATAGTCGCGGCATATGGCGTAGATTTACTCGCACGCTATCGCGCCAGCTTTTCAAGTTACTCTGAAGTATCCCTGACCTCTTCGTGCATTACATATTCCTTATGCTCAGTTGTGTTTCTCTCTGTTTTTATAGTTAAGTACCGCATCGAATACATTCTCGCGATGCCGTTTGTCGTGGCGCTGTTCACGGTCTATTTTTCGATGTCGACACTCGCTGGGTCGTCCGCTCAAAAGCCCGAGACACTTTTTCGAGAAACCAGGCTGATCATGATCGTCGTGGCGCTAGTGGCGGTATTCACGCTGGCCAGCTTTGTCGACATGCCAGTTCTGGCAGGGCTCGCCTCTCAGCATTTCATCGTCCTCAAATGACGGGAATGACGATGAACTGGGACAGCATTCGCCTTGTTGTTTTCGACGTGGACGGAACGCTCTACGATCAAAAATCGTTACGCTTGCGCATGCTGACGGATCTCGTCAGCCATACGCTGGCTTCGCGATCTCTGACGACGTTGCGCGTCCTTCGCGCTTATCGCCAATTGCGCGAAAAGATCGGCGATGAGGAAGTTCAGGACTTTGACGATATCCTGCTCGATCGTACGTCACAAAAAGCGCGCATCGACAAAGCGAAGATAGCGGCGCTCGTACACGAGTGGATGGAACGCCGTCCCCTTGCGCATATAGGTGCCTGCCTCTGCCCGCATATCGAAGACCTTTTCGTTGCCTTGAAAAGGCGCGACAAACTCATCGGTGTCTTTTCCGATTACCCGGCTGAAGACAAACTTCGCGCCATGGGCCTGAAGGCGGATTTCATCGTCTCGGCCACGGATGCTGGGGTCGGAATACTCAAACCGAACCCGCGCGGACTGGAAGTTATCATGGCGGCCGCGTGTGTCGGTCCACAGGAAACGATCATGATTGGCGATCGCGCCGATCGGGATGGAGAAGCAGCTCGCCGGGCGGGAGTTGCCGCCTTGATCCGCTCTGGCAAACCACTCGTTGGATGGTCGAGCTTTTCAGATTATGCCGCGCCGCAATTCTCGTCTTTGTTCGTCGCTGAATGAATGCCCGTCGGACCCTCTGCGAACGGCGGCCAGTATTGACTAAAACGCGGCGGGTTTCCGTTTCCCGCGGCGTCTCAGGCGCTTTCTTCGACGAGGTTGCCTCGCCCTTCCCCCGTGCCGAGCTGCAATGCGACGAGTCGCTCGATATCGGCGCCGAGCGCGTCAATCTTGGCATGCAGGCCAGCGATCTCCGCCTCCGAACGCAGGTTGGTCTCGTAGTCGAGGCGGGCTTCAAAGCGATCTTTTGCTGCTTGGCGGTTCTGGCTCATCATAATGATCGGGGCCTGCAACGCGGCGAGCATCGACAGCATCAGATTGAGAAAGATGAACGGAAACGGGTCGAAGGCCCGCGCCGCCAGCACGACGGTGTTCAGGACAGCCCAGACGGCCAGGAAGGCCCCAAAGCCCATAATGAACGACCAGGAGCCACCGATGGTGGCCACACGGTCGGCCAGGCGCTCGCCAAAGGTCAGGCGCTCGGCAAAAAGCTCATTGGGATCACGCGGAGCGGTCACCCGGCGAAGCTGCTCGGCGAAAAAACGAATGGTGGTGTTCATGGCTCACCTTTCTGTCGACCGGCCGCCGAAGGGCGATCGCGGGTGAGCAGATCCAAGGATCAGTCCAGCGCAACGGCCTTGGGCGGCACGGTCAATCGACTGTGATCGTTGCTGGGCATGACCCCTCGGGGGTTCAGTGACGAGGGACGCCGGTGGCGTCGACAATCGGAATGCCTTCCGATCGGGGCGAAATCAAGTGATGTTTTCGGGAAGGTCCCATGCCGCCCCCACATGCCTGATTGCGGCGATGCTTACGCCATGCCATAGCAGCCCCGCCCTCGTTTTCCGGAAAACCGCCGTGACCGATATTGCCGACGACCTTCTCACCGTTCGAGACCTTCTGCGCTATGCCATGAGCCGCTACGGCGCCGCCGAAATCGGCATTGGCCATGGCACAAGCGACGCGATCGACGATGCCGTTTTCCTGATCCTCGAATCGCTGCACCTGCCGATCGACGACATCAATCCCTGGCTCGATGCGCGCCTGACGCGCGCCGAGCGCCACTTGATCGTCGAGCGGATTGACAGGCGGATCGATGAGCGGATCCCGACACCCTATCTGGTAGGCAAGGCCTACATTCAGGGCGTGCCTTTCGTCGTCGACCCGCGTGTCATCGTGCCGCGCTCGTTCATCGGCGAACTACTATTCTCGGAAGCCTTTTCCGGCGAAGACGAGGCGTCGCTGATCCGTGATCCAGAAGACGTTCTGTCGGTCGCCGATATCTGTACCGGTTCGGGTTGCCTCGCCATTCTCGCCGCGATGGTCTTCCCCAATGCAGCGGTTGACGCCGTCGATCTCTCCGAAGATGCGCTCGACGTCGCGGCGATCAACGTCGACCGCCTGGGTGATGGTCGCGTCGGCCTCTATCATGGTGACCTGTTCGCCCCACTGGAAGGGCGGCGCTACGACCTTATCATCACCAACCCTCCCTACGTTGACGACGAGGCCATGGCTGAGCTGCCGGATGAATATCGGCAGGAACCTGAGATGGCGCTTGCTGGCGGCCTAGACGGGCTCGACATCGTCCGTCGCATTATCGAAGCGGCCCCGGACCACCTGAACCCTGGCGGCGGTCTCCTGTGCGAAGTCGGTAGTGACCGGGAGATTCTTGAAATGACCTATCCCGATCTGCCCTTCGTCTGGCTCGACACGGCCGAGTCCCAAGGCGAGGTTTTCTGGCTGTCCGCTGGCGATCTCGGCGTAACCGAAGATATATAGGGATGCGTTTTATGCATATCTCGAACAAACAAAGTGTCGAGATATGCAAAAATTAACTAGATAGCTGCAGTTTTAAGGCGTTTTTTCCTGAATGTGGTCTCGAAGACCTAGACAGCCGCAACGGTGGTCGCCAGTGTCCGACCAAGGGACCGCGGCCCCGTGCCGCGCAGCCTTGGCGACGATTATGTGGTGACGGTACTTGGCGTTACGGAGTTGCCGAAGAATTCGGTCACGTCCTCGTAACCATCATCGGCGATAATTGGTCGAAACCGCAGGGATCACCGATGAACGACACTTCCAGGATCGATGAGGCCGCCGGCTCCGCCGGTCAGGCGCGTACACTCACGGCAGCCGACTTTAGGGAAGCCGTCCGCGCCAAGCTGGCGTATTCCGTCGGCAAGGACCCAGCCAGGGCAACGGCCAAAGACTGGAGCATGGCGCTATCGCTTGCCGTGCGCGACAAAGTGGTGGAGCGGTGGTTCGAATCCACCAAGGCATCGCACGCCGGCCAGAAGAAGCACGTCTACTATCTTTCCATGGAATTCTTGATCGGCCGTCTGCTCAACGACGCCGTTTGCAACCTTGGCATTGAGGCCCAGGTTCGCGCCGCCTGCGCCGAGCTCGGTATCGACTATCAGGCCCAGCTCGAGCAGGAGAGCGATGCCGCCCTAGGCAACGGTGGCCTCGGCCGTCTCGCGGCCTGCTTCCTAGATTCCATGTCGACGCTTGGGATTCCCGCCCACGGCTACGGTATCCGCTACGACCACGGCCTGTTCCGCCAGCGCTTCCATGACGGCTGGCAGGTGGAAGAGCCTGAGGACTGGCTTGTGTCCGGCCGCGCCTGGGAATTCGAGCGCGCCGAAATGGCCTATCTCGTCAAGTTTGGTGGCCAGATTTCCTTCGACGGCCATGGAGCGACCTACTGGCGCGCCGAAGAGACCGTTAAGGCCGTCGCCTACGACACGCCGATCGCCGGTTGGAAGGGACGCCACGTCAACACGTTGCGTCTGTGGGCTTCGCGCCCCGTCGAGGTGCTCGATCTCGGCCGCTTCAATCACGGCGACTACATGTCGGCTGCCGAGAAGACCATCCGCGCCGAGACCATTTCACGCGTACTCTATCCCGATGACACAACAGCCGAAGGCAAAGAGCTGCGCCTCAAGCAGGAGTATTTCTTCACCTCCGCTTCGCTGCAGGACATCCTTCGTCGGTACCTCGAAGACAACGATGACATTCGCAAGCTGCCCGATCAGGTAGCGATTCAGATGAACGATACGCATCCGTCGATCGCCGTCGCCGAACTGATGCGCATCCTCGCCGACGACTATCGGCTGACATTCCCGGAAGCGTTCGAGATCACCCGGCAGTGCCTCAGCTATACCAACCATACGCTGATGCCCGAGGCGTTGGAACGATGGAACACCAATCTGTTCCGTAAGGTTCTGCCGCGCCATATGCAGATCATCGAATGGATCGACTACCATCACCTCGCCGAAGTGCAGGGACGCAACCTGCCGGTTTCACTCGATGCCATCCGCATCATCGAGTGGGGTAGCGAGATCAAGATGGGCAACCTCGCCTTCGTCGGCTCGCACCGGGTCAACGGTGTGTCGGCCCTGCATACCGATCTGATGAAGAAGACGGTGTTCAAGGACTACCACGTCCTCTACCCCGATCGAATCGTCAATGAAACAAACGGCATCACGCCGCGCCGCTGGCTTTACGAGTGCAACCCGGGCCTGCGCGCCCTGCTGCTCGAGGCGATCGGCGATGGCTGGGTCGACAATCTCGACAAGATTGAGGAAGCGGCAAAGTTTGCCACCGACTCCAGCTTCCAAGAGAGATTCGCCGCTGCCAAGCAGGCCAACAAGGTGCGTCTCGCCGCCGAAATCGAGCGGCGCATCGGCCTGCGTGTCGATCCCACGGCGCTGTTCGACGTGCAGATCAAGCGCATGCACGAATATAAGCGCCAGCTTCTCAACATCCTGGAGACGATTGCGCTCTATCAGGCCATCCGTCGCGGCCCAGGCGCCGAGTGGACGCCCCGCGTCAAGATCTTCGGCGGCAAAGCGGCGCCTGGCTATCAGATCGCCAAACGGATCATCAAACTGGCCAACGACGTCGCCCGGGTCGTCAACAACGACCCGATCATCGGCGATCGTCTGAAGGTGGCGGTTCTGCCGAACTACAACGTCTCGCTGGCCGAGATCATCATTCCGGCGGCTGACCTTTCCGAGCAGATCTCGACGGCTGGCATGGAAGCCTCGGGTACCGGCAACATGAAGCTGGCGCTCAACGGCGCGCTGACCATCGGCACGCTGGACGGCGCCAACGTCGAGATCGCCGAACGGGTCGGCCCGGACAATATCTACATCTTCGGCCTCACATCCGACGATGTCGCCGGTCTGCGCCAGCGCGGCTACAACCCCAACGCTACCATCGACAGCGATCCGACGCTGAAGGGCGCCATTGACGCCATGGTCAACGGCACCTTCTCGCCCGACGATCACGGCCGCTTCAACGAAGTAGCCGATCGCCTCTGGCACACCGACTGGTTCCTGGTGACGGCCGACTTCCAGTCGTACTTCCAGACCCAGCGCACCGTCGATGTCGACTACCGCGATAGGGCTCGCTGGACGGAACGTTCGATCCTCAACACCACCAAGGTGGGTTGGTTCTCCTCCGACCGCACCATCCGTGGTTATTCCAAGGATGTCTGGGGCGTCGAGCCGAGCTTCTGATCCTAGACGTTTCAGTAGCAAAACGGGCGGCAGGCTTTCGGCCTTGCCGCCCGTTCCGTTTTCCGCCCTAAGCGCGGAACGCCTGTCAGTGATCGCAGCTATGACGCGCCAGAACAGCGAGCGCAGCGGCGCCTTCGCGGGCCAATTCCGCATCAAAGGCGGAGCGGGTGATCCGCACGCGAAACGCCTCGTCGGTGCGCGGCAACGCCTCCCAACGATAGCGACCCGGCACGATATCTTCAAAATGGCCACGCAGCCCAACCGGTTCGTGGTCATTGATCACGACGAGCGACTCGCCGTCGGCCAGTTGGTCAAAGTTGCCGAAGATGATGGCACGACGATTGACGCAGGGAAGCCCGCGTACGTCGAGTTCGAGATCCCGGGTGGCTATGTCGGTCATGCTTTTTCTCCGCTTCGTCAGTGCTGAGACCATAGGGACACCAAGGCTTCCGGACTTTGCTCCTGCGCAAACCGGAGAAAATTTCTCTCCTATCCCCTGGCTTGGCGGGGTCTCTCCCAAGAGTGGTTGACCTCTCTCTACGAGCCTCCTACGACTTGGTATCTCCACGGATGCGAAGTTGACCGGTGCGATCGTCGGTTTCGCGCCCACCCGAAGCGCAGCCCTCTCCGGGCGATCCTTCCTTCTGACCGAGCGATGGTGCGATGCAGTCTGTATTCGACGGACATAACGACGTTCTGATGCGTCTCTGGGAAACCGCTGGCAAGGGTGGCGACCCGATTGCCGAGTTTAGAGACGGTATTTCCACCGGCCACATCGATGGTCCTCGCGCCGGTGCCGGCGGTCTTGCCGGAGGCCTCTGTGCGATTTTCGTACCTTCCAGGCAGGGAGCCCGGCCGACCTTCGAACGAGGCACTTATGCCTCACCACTCGCCGAGCCGATCGAACAGCCGGCAGCGCTGGCGGCGGCTGTTACCATGGCTGGCATTGCCCGTCGGCTCGACCGGGAAGGCATCTGGCGCCTCTGTACGTCGACGGCGGAGATTCGCCGCGCCATCGACGATGGCCTGTTCGCCGCCGTGCTGCATATGGAAGGCTGTGAACCAATCGATTCCGACCTCTACGGGCTTGAGACCTTCTATGCCGCCGGCCTCAGGTCGCTTGGACCTGTGTGGAGCCGCACCAACGTCTTCGGCCATGGCGTGCCCTTCGCCTATCCAAGTTCCCCCGACACCGGTCCCGGCCTGACGGAGGCCGGCGTTCGCCTGGTGAAGGCCTGCAACCGGCTGGGCGTCATGGTCGACCTGTCGCACATCACCGAGCAAGGCTTCTGGGATGTCGCCAGAGTGTCGGAAATGCCGCTTGTCGCCACCCATTCCAACGTTCATGCCATCACGCCGGTGACGCGCAACCTCACGGACCGCCAGTTGGCTGCCATTCGCGAGACGGGCGGCATGGTCGGTCTCAACTACGCGACTTCTTTCCTACGGCCTGACGGACAGGAGAACGCCGCGACGCCCCTCACCGACATGGTGCGTCACATCGACCATCTGGTGGAGCATCTCGGCGTTGATGGAGTCGGCCTCGGCTCGGACTACGACGGCGCCACCATTCCAGCCGAAATCGGCGACGCTGCGGGCCAGCAGGCACTCGTCGGCGCATTGCGCCAAGCCGGTTATGGCGAGTCGGACCTCATCAAGCTCTGCCGCGACAACTGGCTGCGTGTTCTGGCACAGACTTGGAAAGAACAACTGTAACGGGCGAACGAGTCTCCCGGCACGAGATGCGCTGCCCTGAATTGGTTCGATCTCCATAAAAGCAAAGGCCACCCGGTCTGAATTTGCCCACCGAAAGTCGGAGACAACGTTCGGCGGGCAGTTCAAAGCGACGGTTTTCATGAACAAACACCCCCGGCCGTTCAACGACCGGGGGTGCTTTAACGCGGAGACGAGCCGGCGCCCTCAGGCGCCGGGCAGCTTTATCAATTGCGCTGGTTACCGGACGACACGATGTCCATGTAAACGGCGGCGACCAGAATCACGCCTTTGACGATCTGTTGCCAGAAGGTGTCGATACCCTGCATGGACATGCCGTTGTCGAGGCTGGCCATGATAACCGCGCCGACGAGCGCTCCCGACACCGAGCCAACGCCGCCGCGCATCGACGTGCCGCCGATGAAGCAGGAGGCGATGGCGTCGAGCTCGTTGCCGAAACCTGCCGACGGCGTACCGGCAGCGAGACGAGCTGTGGTGGTAAGGCCCGCGAAGGCGCACATCAGGCCCATCAGGGCGAACACCATCATCTTCACGTAGGCGACGTTGACGCCGGAAAGCCGCGTCGCTTCCATGTTAGAGCCAACGGCGTAGATGTGGCGACCGAAGGTGGTCTTGTTGCCGATGACGGTGAACACGGCGAGGATGATCAGAAGGAACAGAACCGGCACCGGAACGCCCTGGTAATCATTGAGCGTCAGCACGAAGCCAAGGATGATGGCGCCAGCGAACAACAGACGACCAACCTCGGCCGGCATCGTCGGCACGGTGAGGCTGTGCTTCTGACGATTGACACGGGTGCGGAAGGCGAGAAACACCAGAACCAGGAACAGCAGCACGCCGCCGACATTGCCAGCCAATTCCGGCAGATAGCCTTGGCCAATGAACTTGAGAGGTTCATTCACAGGAGCGATGGTGATACCGCCGGTCAGGCCCAATACCATGCCACGGAAGGCGAGCTGGCCACCCAGCGTGACGATGAACGAGGGAATACCGAGATAGGCCGTGAGCCAGCCGACCATCAGGCCAAAGAACAGGCCGATGACGATGACCACCGGAATGGTCATCCACAATGGCAGCGAGTAGGTTACGTCCATCACGGCGGCGATACCGCCGAGGAGGCCAAGCAAGGAGCCGACCGACAGGTCGATCTCGCCGGCGACGATCACGAACACCATCGCCGATGCCAACATGCCTGTAATCGCCATCTGGCGCAGCAGGTTGGAGAAGTTACGCGGTGTCAGAAACTGCGAGCCGCCCAACTCTGAATCATAGCTGAGGTAGCCGAAGAAGGCCCAAATGATCACGATAATGATCAGAAGGGCTACGATCTTGTACTCGGACAGGAACTTCCTGACGTCTTTCTTGGTAAGTGTCATGGTCGTACACCGGTATTCTTATGAAAGATAAGCCTTAGGCGGCTTCCGTGATCGGTTGTCCAATGGCGGCGGCGAGAACCTTCTCCTGCGTCAGGCCTTCATTGATGAAGTTGCCCCGCAGTTTGCCCTCGCACATAACCAGAACGCGGTCGCTAATTCCGAGAACCTCGGGCATTTCCGAGGAAATCATCAACACCGCGACGCCCTGTTTGGCGAGTTCGAAGATCAGCTTGTAGATCTCGTATTTGGCGCCGACATCGATACCGCGCGTCGGTTCGTCGAGGATCAGCACCTTCGGCTCCGGCAACAGCATCTTGGCGACAACCGCCTTCTGCTGATTACCACCTGACAGCGAGGAGATCGGCAGAAGAGGTTCCGCCGTCTTGACCTTCATGCGGATGATCTGGTTCTGAATCTCGGCCAGTTCGACCTCGGACTGGATAAAGCCGCCGCTGGTGTAGCGCTTCAGCACCGACATAGTTATGTTGTAGCCCACGCCCATCAGCGGAATGATGCCGTGCCGCTTGCGGTCCTCCGGAACCATGCAGATACCGAGCTTCACGGCATCGCGTGGCTCGCGGACGTTGATTTCCTTACCTTCGAGGAACACCTTGCCGTCATTGTCGCCAGGCCAGCAGCCGAATAGCTTGCAGGCAAGTTCCGTCCGCCCGGCACCGACCAGTCCGGCCATCCCGAGAATCTCGCCCTTCCGGATCTCGAATGAGACGCCGTCCACCACCTTGCGTTCGCGGTTGGTGACGTCCCAGCAGGTGATATCCTTCGCCTCGAAGATCACTTCGCCGATGGTGTGCGCTTCGCGGGGGAACAAGTTCTTCATCTCGCGACCGACCATCATGGTGATGATCTTGTTGGTATCGAGTTCGGCCATAGGCAGCGTGCCGATATGGGTGCCATCGCGGATGACGGTAACTGTGTCGGCAATCTCGGCCACCTCGTCGAGTTTGTGCGAGATGTAGACACAGGCCATTCCATGGGCCTTGAATTCTTTGATGAGATCGAGAAGCGTCCTGGTTTCCGAGGTCGTCAGAGCCGATGTCGGTTCGTCAAGGATCAAAAGCTTGGCATTCTTGTTGAGCGCCTTGGCGATCTCCACGAGCTGTTGCTTGCCGCCCGAATAATTATACACCGGCAGCGCCACGTTGATGTCGCTCATCTTGAGGCGGGCCATCAACTTCGCGGCTTCGGCATTCATCCGGTCGTAATCGATGAAGCCAGCCTTGGTCCGCGGCTCGGTACCGAGAAAGATATTCTCGGCCACTGTCAGATGCGGCACCATCATCAGTTCCTGATGGATGATGACGATTCCCGCTTCCTCGGTCTCGCGAATGTTGCGCGCCTTGAGTTCCTTGCCCTCCCACAGGATTTCTCCCGACCAGGTCCCATAAGGATAGACCGCCGAGAGAACCTTCATCAGTGTCGACTTGCCGGCGCCGTTCTCGCCGCAAAGACCAACGCATTCGCCCCGACGAACCTGGAGATGAATTCCATCGATCGCCTTGACGCCATTAAAGTCCTTGGTGATGTTGTGCATCTCCAAGAGATAGTCTGACATGGACCGCACTCCCTTTGACGGCGCGAATGGCCTCGGGCCAGCCTTGCACGCCATCCTTCTTCGATCGGATCAAAGGCCGATAAAGGCCACTGCTTCCCAAAAAGGCTTTCGCCAAATCGGTCAGGCGCCGCCCCCGCAGCTTGCCAAACCGGCACGGCGCCTTCGTAAGGGCCGCAACATTCCGATAGTATTTACGTGAAGACTGAACTGTCGGCCTCAGCCGGCAGCCATTTCGCCGCTCCGCACGGGCGATGCCCTAATGCGCTGACCCGGTCACGCACCGAAAAGACCAGATAGGCTAGTCGCCATGAAGCAAACTCGTCCGACGGACCTTTCGGACCCAATCGGCAAATAGCACCCGGGGCGGGTATAGACCCGCCCCGGTTTCTTGTGTCAGAGAATTACTTGGCTCCGACCTGTTCCTTCGTGTAGAAGCCGTCCTCGACGACCTTCATCACGTTTTCCTTGGTCAGCGGGATCGGCGTCAGCAGAACCGAGTCGACCTGCTTCTTGCCGTTGTCCAGCTTGGCGGTGAACTCAACCTTTTCGCCCTTGACCAGCTTGTAGGACAGCTTGGCGGCTTCAGAGGCAATCAGCTTCAGCGGCTTGTAGACGGTAACCGTCTGCGTGCCGTCGATCACGCGCTTGATCGCAGCGAGGTCGGCGTCCTGACCGGAGATGGCAACCTTGCCAGCGAGGCCCTGGGCGGCGAGAGCCTGAATGGCACCACCGGCCGTGCCGTCGTTCGAGGCGATAACCGCGTCGATCTTGTTATCGGCGGCGGTCAGCGCGTTCTCCATGATCGACATGGCTTCGGTGGCGCTCCACTCCTTGACCCACTGCGAGCCGATCACCTTCACTTTGCCGGCGTCGACAGCAGCCTGGATGGCCTTCTCCTGACCGGCGCGAAGCAATTTGGCGTTGTTGTCGGTCGGCGCGCCACCCAGCAGGTAGTAGTTGCCCTGGGGGGCGGCCTTGAGGACAGCCTCGCCCTGCAGGAAGCCGACGCGCTCGTTGTCGAAGGAGATGTAGGCGTCTTCATCGGCGTTCAGGATCAGGCGGTCATAGGACACGATCTTGATGCCGGCCTTGTGGGCCTCGTCGATAACTTCGCCGAATACCTGTGAGTTCATCGGCACGATGGCGATGGCGTCGACCTTCTTGGCGATCAGGGTCTCGACCTGGTTGACCTGCTTCTGCTCGTTGGCATCGGCCGAGGTCACCACCACTTCGGCGCCCAGATCCTTGGCGGCGGCGATGAAGTAATCGCGGTCGCGAGCCCAGCGTTCAACACGCAGGTCGTCAATCGAGAAGCCGATGACCGGCTTATCGGCCGACGCATGGGCTGCCATCGGCAGCGCGACGGAAGCGGCCAGAATCGTGCTCGACAGAATGGTAGAAAGTTTCATTATCGCTCCTCCTGAAGGCCCTTACGGGCCCAGCCGCCTCCCCGGCGGCCTTCTTGCACCCCGAACCACGACCGGATGATTGATCCTCCGGTCACTTCCCCCGGCAACGCCCATCATAGGCATCGTCGTTGGCTCGGGATATACCTCACGCGAGGATAGATGCCTCAAAGCGATGATGGATGCAACTCATTTTGAGTGCGTAGTTGCGTTGTGACCATCATCCATTTGACGAAGAAATTTCCTATCTCCGTCATGAGGTTCCCCCAGATATGGCTATAACCGTGCCAATTCTCACATAGGCACAGCAAATCCCAGGCGCGCCTCTCCTGTCGGATAGCCGCCAAATATGATGTGATTACATCAAGGACGTTTCCTCCGGTCCCTGACAAACGTTTCCCGGCATCCTCCGTACCGCCGGTAAATTTCGACCCTCAAATTATACTCAACATGCCATTTTGGCAAGAGACAATGCTGCCCACATCGACGAATGGACAGTCCGGGGCCAATGCGCAAAGCCCCGCGGCGGCATGCGGCCGCGCGGGGCATCGAAGACTGAACGGCAAGAAAAATGGATCAGGGGGTCGGCGCCTCAGCCGGTAGCAGCCCTTCTGCTCTGAGCCGATCCCAAAGGCCAGCGGGAACCGCTGTCCGGTACCAGCCGAAGTTCTGTTTGGCGGCACCGAGCCGGCTCATGCCGACAACAACTGCTTTGACCGCGGGGTGGGCGAGCGGGAAATGAACGGCCGCCGCTGGCATTTCGGTGCCGACCTCAGCACACACGGCGGCGATTCGTCGCGCTTTCTCTATGATCTCGACGGGAGCAGCGCCGTAATCATAATTGCCTCCGGCCTCCGGCGGCTTCACCAGGATTCCGGAGTTGAAAATAGCAACCGCCACCACGCCAACGCCCCTCTGCTCGGCAAGTGGCAGGAAATCGGCGAGCCCCGGCTGTTCGAGCAGCGTATAGCGGCCGGCTAGCATCACCACGTCAAGATCGAGCTTGGAGATGAGATCGGTCGCCACGTCGGCTTCGTTGATGCCGGCGCCGATTGCTCTGAGGTCGCCACTGCGTCGCAATTCGTCCAGCGCCCGAAAACCGCTGTCGAGCGTGTCGCGATAGTGCCTATCGAAGTCGTCTTTTAGATTCCGCCGATCGAGGTCGTGGATATAGACGATATCGATCGTCTGGGCTCCCAGCCGATTATAGGATTGCTCCAGCGAACGCATGAAGCCGTCGTAGGTGAAGTCGAGCACCGGCTTCAGCGGCTGCGGCCGTACCCAGCCTCCCCGGTCAGGCGTTTCACCGCTCTTGTAGGGCACGAAATAGCGACCGACCTTGGTCGACAGGAGATACTCGCCGCGCGGCCGGTTGCGAAGGAAGCGGCCAACCCTGAGTTCGCTGAGGCCGAAGCCATAAAGCGGCGAGGTATCATAGTAACGGAAGCCCTCTGTCCAAGCCTCAGCCAGAAGAGCGTCCGAAACGTCATCCGGCACGTCCCAGGTCAGCGTGCCAAGGCCGGATGCGCCGAACCCGAAGCGATAGGCAGGCTTGTCGTCGAACGGAAGTGTCATGGTCGAGATGGCTCCCTAGTGCATCGCCCCAATCGAATGGCCCGCGAGAGCCCGTTCGGCTGGGTAAGTTGACGCATAAGCAAAGAAATCCAGTGCACGATGCTCTACGAGTCGCGTCTTTTTCGTGTGTCTGCGCACCAGACGCGAGCGAGAAACCATGGCGAGCACACCCGCCATGGCTCACTTGTCCGCTCCATTATTCTTTCAGCCGTAGAGCGGCCCGAGCGTCCCGCAAGCGCGGAAATCAGCGCCCTCCGGATCCATGCCGAACATCGCCCAAGCGCTAGGCCGGAAGATCGTCTCCTCATCGACGTTATGCATGGCAACGGGAATGCGCAGCATGGCGGCAAGCGCGATCAGATCGGCGCCGATATGGCCATAGGAAATGGCACCATGGTTGGCGCCCCAGGCTGCCATCACCTTATAGACCGACTTGAACGGCCCCTCCCCCGTCAGGCGCGGCGCAAACCAGGTGGTCGGCCACGTCGGGTCGGTCCGCTTGTCCAGAATGTCGTGCACCCGCTCGGGCAACGCCACCGTCTCGCCCTCGGCGATCTGCAGCACCGGGCCGATACCGGCGACGAGGCTGAGCCGCGTCATGGTGACGGGCATGCCGCCGCGCGTTGCGAAGTCGGTCGACCAACCGCCGCCCCGGAAATAGCCGTGGTTAGCCTGGCAGAAGTGCGTCGCCTCGAGAGTGCGCTGCTGGTCGGCCTCTGTCACTTCCCAGAACGGCTTGATACCGGGCTTGTTGTCGACCGTCATCTCGCCGGCGCCGTCGAGGCAGGTGGCACCCGAGTTGATGAGGTGGATAAGGCCACCCGCCGCCGACCCTTCAACCGTATGGCCCGAGACGCGCTTGATGGCCTCCGGGCTCCAGTAGGTGCGCACGTCCGAAAAGATCTGCGCTCGCGCCGTCAGAAGATTGCCGAACAGCATGCCGACGCCATTGAGGCAGTCGTTCTCGGTGGCCAGGATCAAAGGCTGACGCGGCCCGTTCCAGTCGAACGACGTGTTCAGCATGGTCTCCATGAAGTCACCGTTGGGCATGAAATCGGTCCACTGCCGCTGGCCCTGGAAGCCGGCCGCAATGGCATGATGGCCGCAGGATTCTTCGACATATCCGAGTTCGGCAAGGCGCGGATTGCCCACCATCAGGTCGTGGGCGATCAGGCACATCTTGACCGACGTTTCCCACTCTGAGCGCTTGCGTGCCGCGTCGGACGCTTTGTCGCCGTTGGGGTCGAAACCCTCTTTGCAATGTTCAAGCGTCCAGGCGAGCGCCTTCTCATATTCGACGGGATCGTAGATGTTGAGCTGCAGGCGGCGCTGGAACTCGCTCATGTCGATATATTCGGTGCGCATACCGAGATAGCGCTGGAAGAAATCGGCGTCGACGATCGAGCCGGCAATGCCCATCGACACGGCGCCCATGGAGAGATAGCTGCGACCGCGCATGGTGGCGACCGCGATACCGGCGCGAACGAAACGCAGGATCTTGTCGCGCACGTCGCCGGGAATCGTCCGGTCCGAGCCGTCCTGCACTTCCGAGCCGTAAATGCCGAAGGCCGGCAAACCCTTCTGGTTATGGGCGGCCAGCACTGCGGCAAGATAGACGGCGCCCGGGCGTTCGGTACCGTTGAAGCCCCACACCGCTTTGGGCATCAGCGGATCCATGTCCATGGTCTCGGAGCCGTAGCACCAGCACGGCGTCACCGTCAGTGAAACACCAACGTTCTCGCGGGCGAACTTTTCGGCCGTGGCCGCCGCCTCCGAAACGCCGCCAATGGTGGTGTCGGCAATCACGCATTCCACCGGCTCACCGGTCGGATGGCGCAGTGTCGAGGTGATCAGCTCGGCCACGGCCTTCGCCATGCCCATCGTCTGCTCCTCGAGGCTCTCGCGCACGCCATTGCGCCGACCGTCGATGGTCGGGCGGATGCCGAGCTTCGGCAGATTCTTGAAAACGCCGTTCATGTCTCTCTCCCTTACAACCCGTGCTCTCCCCAGTCCCCGCACCGACCTCCCCGGTCCGGCTTCAGAGGCGCTTCGGTCCGCCATGCGGCGGCGGCTCCACTTTATTCTTGAGTGTAGGATCGACCTCGCCGGCTTGCTTGCCATAACTCTTGAAGCGTTCCAGCACGACCGTCATCTCATCCTTGCCGAGGATCACACCACCACCCAGCATGCGCGTACCGATGTAGATCCGCGCCAGATTCTCGACTTCCTCGAGAACCGAAAAAGCCTTTGCCGGCGTCTTGCCCAGGGCGATGACACCGTGATTGCCAAGAAGGCAAGCCGTCCGGTCCTCAAGTGCTGCCAGCGCCTCCACCGACAATTCCGCCGTTCCGAAGGGCGCGTAGCCCGAACACTTCACCACGTCGCCGCCCGAAACGCCGATCATGTAGTGGATCGGCGGAATATCGAGGCGACAGCAGGCAAGGATTGAACAATTGGTGGCGTGACTGTGTAGGACGGTATCGACATCTGGCCGTGCCTTCAGGATGTCAAAGTGGAAACGCCATTCCGACGACGGCACATAATCGCCGTAGTAGCGCCCGTCCCAATCCATCTCGACGATCTGTTCGGGCTGCATTCGATCATAGGCGATGCCGGAGGGGGTGATTAGCAATCCACCGTTGACCCGGACGCTGAGATTGCCCGCCGCGCCAATGTTCAGCCCGACGGCATTCATTCTAAGACAGGTCGCGATCATCTCCTGCCGGAGATCAAGATTGGATGTCATTTGCTGGTCGCCTCCTGAGGCGCGGACGGATCGGCCGCCCCTTCCGCCGGAGATACTTCCCGGTTTTCCCGATCGAGCGGTGCGATCAGCACCTCCACACCGGCGTCCTCCAGCATGCGCCGGTCGCCGTCGGAAATTCCCTCGTCGGTCACGAACACGTCGACCTCGGCAAGTGGAAACACCACTAGGCTGCGCGCCTCGCCGAATTTGGTGCTGTCGGCCAGCACAACTAACCGCGCCGCTTGGCGGCGCAACGCCCGCGCCGCCCGAAGCGGCAACGGATCGTCCTCCATGATGCCCGCCGGGCCAACGGCGTGGCAGCCGATGAAAAAGGTGCTGGCGGCAACATGGAAGGCCGGCGGATCATCGAAGGGGCTGAGCACGATGCCCTGCTGGGCCAGTACCTCGCCCCCGGTGAGGAAGACCCGATTGTCGGTCTTGAAGGCGAGATGGTTGGCCACCGGCAGCGAGTCCGTCAACACCGTCAGACCGACGGCCGGCAGCATTTCCGCAAAACGGGCCACAGTGGAGCCGCCATAAAGGATCAGTGTGTCGGGCGTCGACACAAGCGCGGCGGCTCGGCTGGCAATGGCCTCCTTGGCCGCGGCGGCGCGCTGCGCCTGCACGCCGAAAAAATAGGAAGCGAGCGGCCGGCCAGCCGCCATCAGCGGCGCCACGCCGCCACGGACCTTACGAATGCGCCCGGCGTCGCAGAGCTGGTCGACGTCGCGGCGCAGCGTGGCACCCGAGGCGTCGACCATTGTCAAAAGCTCCTCGTAGGACACGGCATCGCGCCCTTCGACGGCCTTCAGGATCAGGTTGAAACGCTCTTCCTTCAGCATGTCGAGACCATATGTCGAGACCCCCAAAAGCGTCAATCCGATGCGTCGCAGTTTTGGTCAAAACATTTCATCCATGCGCAATATTTATCAGGGGAGTGGAATTATGCCAAAAGCCTCGGCATTGAGCCCATCCAAAGGGCATTGCACGGCGCTTTTCGTCGCAAAGACCAGGCAAGACGATCAATTCGTGCACACTCGGCATTCCCCGTGCTTGATTCACTCACCGGGATTACCTAAGACCGTCCAAAACCCCGGCCAAAAATCCGGCCGAAGACCGTGACGGAGGAAGTTTGATGCGTGCCTTGTTGTTTGCTCTCGCCGCCAGCGTCGCGGCGGTCCTGCCGGTTCATGCCGAGAACGTAACGGTCGATGTGACCGCCATCGTCGAGCATCCGGCGCTTGACGCCGTTCGCGACGGCGTCAAGGACGCCTTGGCCGCCGCGGGATATAAGGAAGGCGAAAACCTTACCTTCGTCTACAAGTCGGCGCAGGGTAACGCGGCCACAGCCGCCCAGATCGCCCGCCAGTTCGCTGGCGAAGGCCCGACCGTGATCGTGCCGATTTCGACCCCGTCGGCTCAGACCGTCGCGGCCGCCACGCGCGATATTCCGATCGTTTTCTCGGCAGTGTCCGACCCGGTTGGCGCCCAGCTCGTGAAGAGTATGGACAAGCCGGGCGGCAACATCACCGGCCTCTCCGACATGTCGCCGGTGGCGGAGCATGTGGCCCTCATCAAGGAAATCTTGCCGAATGTGAAGAAGCTTGGCTTCCTCTACAATTCCGGTGAGGCCAACTCCGTGTCGTTGCTGGCTGCCCTCAAGGCTGAAACCGACAAGGCCGGCATCGAGATCGTCGAATCCGCCGCCACCAAAACCGCCGAGGTACAAGGCGCAACGCGTGCCCTGGTCGGCAAGGTCGACGCCATCTATGTCCCGACCGACAACACGATCATATCCGCGCTGGAATCGGCCGTCGGCGTTGCCGAGGAGTCCAAGTTGCCGCTGTTCACCGCCGATACCGACAGCGTGTCGCGCGGCGCAGTCGCCGCCCTTGGCTTCAACTATTATGACGTCGGCAAGCAGACGGGCGCCATCGTGGTCCGCGTGTTGAAGGGCGAGACGGTCGGCGACATTCCGGCCACCGTCGCCAAGGGCACCGACCTCGTGGTCAACAAGAAGGCCGCCGCCAAGATGGGCGTGACGCTGCCCGAGGCTCTGGTCGCCCGTGCCACCAAGGTCATCGAATAATCAGGGCGTCGCGCCCCGCTGCGATCACGGAGGGGCGCGTCTCCGAGAAAAGGCCGGTCGACACCGGCCGGGATATCCCGTTCCACCGCCTGTGCAGCTCCGCCAACTGGCAACATTAGTTCGGAATATCCAGCACAAGGATTGTTGCGCGTGAGCCAAATCGCCCTCTGGGGGGCCGTCGAACTCGGCCTCGTCTACGCCTTCGTCGCGCTCGGCGTCTATCTCGCCTTCCGCATTCTCGATTTCCCCGACCTTACCGTCGACGGCACCTTCCCGCTTGGCGCGGCCGTAACGGCGGTGCTGATCATGGCGGGCATCAATCCCTGGCTAGCCGCCTTAGTGGCGATGATTGCCGGAGCAGCAGCCGGTCTTGTCACGGCGACGCTCAACGTCCGCTTCAAGATCTTGAACCTGCTGGCGTCGATCCTGACCATGATTGCCCTGTTCTCGGTCAACCTCAGAGTGATGGGTCGGCCGAACGTAGCGCTGCTCTCCGTCGACACCATGCTGACCCCCTTCTACGGACATGGTTTCCGGGACTTCATGGTCCGGCCGATGTTCCTTCTGGTACTGGCCATCGTGGCGCTCATCGTCGTCTGGCGCTATCTCGAAAGCGATGCCGGACTCGCCATGCGCGCCACAGGCGCCAACCCCCGCATGGCCCGCGCCCAGGGTATCAACACCGACCGCCAGATCTATCTCGGCATCGCCCTGTCCAACGCGCTGGTGGCGCTTGGCGGTGGACTGTTCGCCCAGACCAACGGATTTGCCGATGTTACCGCCGGTGTCGGCACCATCGTTGTCGGACTCGCGGCGGTGATCATCGGGGAAACGCTGTTCGGCACGCGCCGCATACTGATCGCGCTGATCGGCTGCGTCGTCGGTTCCATTCTCTACCGCATCGCCATTCAACTGGCACTGTCCAGCGACTCGCTCGGCCTTCAGGCGTCGGACCTCAACCTCGTCACCGCCGTACTCGTTACCTTCGCGCTGGTGCTGCCACGCCTCAAGCGAGGAGTGCTCTCGTCATGATCGCGCTCAACAACATCCACGTCGTGTTCGGCCGCGGGACTCCGCTCGAAAAGAAAGCGCTGTCGGGCGTCTCGCTCACCATCAAGGAAGGCGCCTTCACCACCGTCATCGGCTCCAACGGCGCCGGAAAATCGACCTTGCTCGGCGTACTGGCCGGCGACGTTATCCCCACCGAGGGAAGCGTGCGCATCGGCGATGCCGACGTCACGAAACTACCGACCGCCGCTCGC
Organism: Pleomorphomonas sp. PLEO; assembly: GCF_041320595.1. Classification (NCBI taxonomy): domain Bacteria; kingdom Pseudomonadati; phylum Pseudomonadota; class Alphaproteobacteria; order Hyphomicrobiales; family Pleomorphomonadaceae; genus Pleomorphomonas; species Pleomorphomonas sp. PLEO. Next base: position 3,325,650 of record NZ_CP166625.1, on the reverse strand, counting down.
GCTGGCCGAGTCGCTCGCGTTTTTCAGGACCCGCTGGCCGGCTCCTGCGGCGCGCTCTCGATCGAAGAGAACCTGGCGCTCGCCCACAAACGCGGTCAGCGGCGGGGTCTCAAGCTGGCACTCGGCCATAGCCGCCGCAAACTATTCCGCGAGCGGATCGCCGAACTCGACCTTGGCCTCGAAAATCGCATGACCGACCGTATGGCCATGCTGTCGGGTGGTCAGCGGCAAGCCGTATCGCTGGTCATGGCAATGATGGCCGGTTGCAACGTCTTGCTGCTCGACGAGCACACCGCCGCCCTCGACCCAGGCATGGCCGAGTTCGTCATGAAGCTCACCGAGAAGATCGTCGGCGCCAAGAAGCTGACAACGCTGATGGTGACGCATTCAATGCGACAGGCGCTCGACTATGGCGACCGAACCATCATGTTGCATGGCGGCGAGATCGTACTCGATGTCGAGGGCAACAACCGCCGCAACCTGGAGGTCGAAGACCTCATCGACATGTTCCGCCGCGTCCGTGGCCAAACACTGGACGACGATGAACTGCTGATCGCCGAATGATCCGAGGGTGGCTTTGCCCGCCCTCTTCTACCCGATCACCCTTTCGATCGCCTCCCACAACGCCGGCGCCCGATAATTCGGAACGGCGATGTCAGCGCCATTGGTCTTCACCGTCGCCTCGTCGAGTGTGGTGGTCAGCCCCACCGTGAATATCTTCGCGGCATGCGCCGCCCTGATCCCCGGGGGGGCATCTTCGAAGGCGATCGCCCGGTCGGCCGAGACACCGAGGCGCTGCAAACCAGTGAGGTAAGGCAGCGGATCCGGCTTGCCGCGTTCCAGCTCGGTCCCGATGACGGTGGTATGGAAGTATTCGGCAACGTCGAGCTGCGCCAACATGTCGCTGACATTGGGACGCGGCGCGTTGGAGACCACGGCCAATCCCACCTTGTGCTCCACCGCCCAGTTGAGCACGTCGACCAATCCATCGATCGGCTGGAGCCGGCCGACGATCAGCCGGCGGAACAGCGCTTCCTTTTCGTCAGCAAGGCGCGGATGTTCTTCCACCGCGACATGTGGGAAAAGGTTTTTGAAAATCAGCGAATTGGCCTGTCCGGACACATATTTGAGAAAGGTCGGCTCATCGATGTTAACGCCGTAGGCCTTGCCGAATTCCACGAAGGCCTCGTGGTGGAAGCGGTCGCTGTCGGTCAGCGTTCCATCCATGTCGAACAGCAGGGCATGTGAAAACATGAATGAAAGACTCCGGGCACAACATCGATTTTGAAGCGGTTTTGCATACACCGCACATCCTGGCGGGTCCAGCGGCGCGACGCGCATTTGACAGACCGAACTGCCTGACTTTTAATCTTCCACCCAGAACGGGCGGGCTGTATTGATCTCGCCAAAAGCACAATAAAGCGGATCTAAATGGAACTTCGCCAACTTCAGCATTTCGTGGCCGTCGCCGAGGAAATGCACTTCACCCGCGCCGCCCGTCGCGTCAACATCGTGCAGTCGGCACTCTCCACCTCGATCCGCGCACTTGAGGAAGAACTGGCTACCAAGCTGTTCACGCGCAACACCCGCCAGGTACAGCTGACCACAGCCGGTCGTGTCTTTCTCGACAAGGCGCGCCTCGCCATCGAAGCGGTGCGCGAGGCACGCGACGCCGTTGCCGCCGTGCAGGGCCTGACACGGGGGCGGCTTGCCATTGGCACCGTGCAGAGCCTGCCGGCCTTCGTTGACCTACCAGCCCTGCTTGCCTCGTTTCACGAACTTTATCCAGGCATCGAGGTTCGCCTCTGCCAGGGCAACGCCGATCACCTCATCGACAAGATCCGGTCCGGCACTATCGACCTTGCCATAGTGCCGCTGATCGAAGCGCCGCGCGGTATCGCCACCAAGATGATTGCCTGCGAGTATCTGGTTGCCATTTCGGCCAAGGACCATGCACTGGCCGGCCGCACCGATGTGCCGCTGTCGGCTTTCCGCGACGAGCCCTTTGTCGACTTCGAACAGGCCTGGGGCACGCGTCAACTCGTCGACACCGGATTCCGGCATGCCGGCGTCGAGCGCCGCGTTGCCTTCGAGGTCAACGACCTCGGCACGCTGATCGAACTGGTGTCGCGCGGCCTTGGCATCGCACTGGTGCCCGAGGCAATTGCCGAGGCAGCGGCTCAAACGCTCGGCGTCATCCGTCTCACCGAGCCGCAGATGTGCTGGGAACTGGCTGTGGCCACGCTGTCAGGTGGTGGCGACGAGATTATTCTCGACGGCGCACCGAAGGCCTTCATGGACCTGCTGATCGCCGCCCGTAGCGTCGAGACGGAGGAAGAGAAAGCCGCCTGAGGCTACCTCTTCCTTCCACAGTCATTCTTCAGCTCGCGTACTTCCGCCAGTCGTGCTGCTCCTTGAAGCCCAACACGGTCCGGATCTTTTCGTTGGAGATTGGCGCCTCGTATCCAACGAGCGGGCGGCTGTGCGGCGTGTTCGGGCAGACTTTCTTGAGGAACACGCCGGTCGGCTCGTGCGCCGTGATCGTGTCGTTGACGGCATTGAACACTTGGAAGCCGAGCCCATCCTTGCCAACAGCGAGATGGACGATCTCGCCGAGATCCCTGGCATCGATATAGCTCCAGGCATTGCGCTTGCGCGTCAGCGGATCTTGCATGAAGCCGGGAAAATTGGCGTACTCGTCTGGCTCGATGACGTTGCCGATCCTGAGCGCGTAGATGTCAGCGCCATAACGCATGGCAAAGGCACGGGCCGTCTTCTCGTTCACCACCTTGGAGAGACCATAGCTGTCCATCGGGTCGGTGTCGTAGGCCTCGGTCAAGGGAAACTCATGGAAGTCCTTGTCACCCTCGGCAAAGCACACACCGTAGGTGGTCTCGCTCGACGCGATGATGACCTTGCGGACGCCGAGCTTCATCGCCGCTTCGATCACATTGTAGGTCGACATCACGTTGGTTTCGAAGGTGTGATTATCCGGCGTCAGCAGAATGCGCGGTATGGCTGCGAAATGCACTACGGCATCCGGCAGCACCGGCCGCGAGCCGCTTGCGAGGCTGTCGAAATCGAAATGCATGGAGAGCGCGCTGTAGACCTGCCCGCTGTCGGTCAGATCGCAGGCAAGCGTCGTCACTCCGGGGCAGTCAAGCGGTTTGAGATCGAGGTTGAAGACGTCGTGCCCCTTGCCCTTGAGATAAGGTACGACATGACTGCCGGCCTTGCCCGAGCCGCCAGTGAAGACGATCTTGCTACCCATTTTTCTCTCCGCAAACTGTCCACCGCCGGCTCATGCCGCGGCGCGTCAGGTCATCAGTTGTCCGCCGTTCACCTCGAGCACCTGACCGATCATGTACCCGGACAGCGCCGCCGAGGCGAGGAACAGGTATGGCCCAGCCATGTCTTCTGGCTTGGCCAGACGTTGCAGTGGAATGGTCGCGCGCATGGCTTCGAGATAGGCTTGGTCGGAATAGCGCTCGTGGAACGGCGTCTCGACGATGCCGGGCGCCACCGCATTGACGCGGACGCCGAAGGGCGCAAATTCCTTGGCCATGCCGCGCGTCACATTTTCGATGAAGGCCTTGGCCGAACCATAGGGACCGGCCCCTAGGCTGGCGCCGGTGCGAGCGGCGATCGACGTGGTGTTGATGACGAACCCCTGCTGCGCCTTGAGGAAGGGCAACGCGGCATGCGAGGCCACCAGCACCGAGCGGACATTGAGGCCAATGATCTCCTCGAATGCTGCCTCGTCGAAAGCGGCGTAGGGCATACGCGCCACCATGCCACCGGCATTGTTGACGAGGCCGTCGAGCCGGCCGAATGCCATGGCCGTCTCCTCGACGACCCGGGTTATCTCGGCCGATTTCGTGACGTCGCCGTGTACCGGCGTTGCCTTGCCCCCGGCCGCGCGGATGTCGGCGCAGAGCGCTTCGGCCGCGGCGGCGGACGAATTGTAATGGACGCCCACCGATGCGCCCTGTTCGGCAAAAGCACGCGCCAACGCCGCGCCAATGCCGGAGGACGCACCGGTGATGAGCACGGCCTTACCGGTGAGATCGGGAATGCTGAGTGGCTTGGTCATCAGAGCCTCCGTGAAAGCAGATCGCCTTATGGGCCTCGCCCATTGGGCCGAGCCGAACAAGCAAAGCCCGTCTGGTCACCGCTGTCCATGGGCAAGCCGGCTATACCGCTTCAAACAGACCTGACCATGAAGGTCTGATAGGGCGCCTCGAGGGCGGCGACTTCCTCCGGACTCAACTCGAGATCGACGGCGGCAATGGCGTCGTCGAGGTGGCCCATCTTGCTGACGCCGATGATCGGTGACGTCACGCCATTGATCTGCAGTACCCAGGCGAGCGCCACCTCGGCCATTGACCGCCCCCGCGCTTTCGCAACCTTTTCCACGGCGGCTACGACCTCAGGCGCGTTGCCCTCGGTATGATCGTACATGCCCTTGTTATGACGGTCGGTGGTGTTGCGCTTGGTCTCGGTGCCCCAAGGGCGAGTGAGCTTGCCACCACCGAGCGGGCTCCACGGAATGACGGCGACGCCCTGATCGCGGCAAAGCGGCAGCATCTCCCGCTCTTCCTCGCGATAGACGAGGCTCACTTGGTTCTGCATCGACGAGAACTTCGTCCAGCCGTTGAGTTCGGCTGCATGCTGCATCTTGGCGAACTGCCAGGCGAACATCGAGGAGGCGCCGATGTACAGCGCTTTGCCGGCCTTCACCACGTCGTGGAGAGCCTCCATGGTCTCCTCGACCGGCGTGAAGGGGTCGAAGCGGTGGATCTGGTAGAGATCGACGTAATCGGTGCCGAGCCGCTTCAGGCTATTGTCGATCTCGCCGAGGATAGCCTTGCGCGATAGGCCCCGACCGTTCGGCCCCTCCCGCATAGGGAAGAACACCTTGGTAGCCAGCACATATTCCTCGCGTGGCGCCAATTCCTTGAGGACGGCGCCGGTGATCTCTTCGCTGGAGCCAGCCGCGTAGACATTGGCGGTATCGAAGAAGTTGATGCCAGCGTCCCAGGCCTTGCGGAACAGCGGCCGCGCCTCATCCAGACCCAGCACCCAGGGACGCTCCTCCATCACCCTGCCGAAGGACATGCAACCGAAGCAAATGCGGCTGACCTCAAGGCCAGACTTTCCGAATCGGGCGTATTGCATGGCGATTTCCTCCCTGGCGACCATCGGCAACGCCCGATGTCTCTCTTTTCGAGCAGACAATCAATCGTCACCGCTTTGATCCGTCAAATGGATTATCGAGATAAGATTGATCAAGCCGATTGAAACAAAACACCACCCAATGCGCTTTGGATGTCACGTTCGCGGCTTTTATGTCACCCGAAGCACCAGCCGTACCCAATTCCGCCTCGGGATAATGAATCGTTTTTGCTAGGTTGCACCTTATAAAGGAAGGCCCCAGATAGACGCGCCAAGGGAGAAAGCCATGTCGGAAAACGAAGAGACTATCAGCCGCCGTTGGTGGAAGGAGGCGGTCGTCTACCAGATCTACCCGCGCTCCTTTCAGGATTCGAACGGCGACGGCATCGGCGATATTCCGGGCATCATCTCGCGCCTCGACTATCTCAAAGGCCTCGGCATCGACGTCGTCTGGCTAAGTCCGCATTACGATTCGCCGAACGCCGACAACGGCTACGATATTCGCGACTATCGCAAGGTCATGGCCGAGTTCGGCACCATGGCAGACTTCGACGCCTTGCTCGCTGGCCTCAAAGCGCGCGGCATGCGTCTTATCGTCGACCTTGTCGTCAACCACTCATCGGATGAACACGTCTGGTTCGTCGAAAGCCGCAAGTCGAAGGACAATCTCTATCGCGACTATTACATCTGGCGCCCGGGTCGCGGTGAAGGCCCGCCCAATGACTGGCGCTCCTATTTCTCTGGTTCGGCCTGGACGCTCGATCCGACGACCGGCGAATATTATCTCCACCTCTTCGCCGATAAGCAGCCCGACCTAAACTGGGAAAACGACAAGCTACGCGCCGAGGTCTACGACCTCATGCGCTTCTGGCTCGACAAGGGCGTAGATGGCTTCCGCATGGACGTCATCCCGATGATTTCCAAGGAACAGACCTTCCCCGACTATCCGCCGGAGCATCGCGAGCATACCGAGTATTACCATGCCGTCGGCCCGCGCCTGCATGAATTCCTGCAGGAGATGAACCGCGAGGTTCTATCGGAATATGACGTGATGACGGTGGGTGAGGCTTTCGGCGTCACGCCCGAGCAGACGCCCGATCTGGTCGACGAGCGGCGCGGCGAGCTGAACATGATCTTCAACTTCGATGCCGTACGTCTCTGTCACGATGGTTTTCGTTACAGACCATGGACTTTGCCGGAACTGAAGGCGGTCTACAGCCGCCTTAAGGAAAGTACCGGCCCCCATTGCTGGAACACCATCTTCTTGTCCAACCACGACAACGCCCGCCTCGTCAGCAGCTTCGGCGATGAGGCCGAGCCTTGGCGCGTACCGTCGGCCAAGCTTCTGGCCACCATGCTGATGACCCTGCATGGGACGCCCTTCATCTACCAGGGCGACGAACTCGCCATGACCAACTACCCCTTCACCTCCGTCGAGCAATATGACGACATCGCCGTCAGAAATGCCTGGAAGGCTGAAGTGTTGACCGGGCGGGTACCGGCCGCCGACTTCCTCCAGGGCATGGCACGCACCAGCCGCGACCACGCCCGCACGCCAATGCAATGGAGCGCCGCGCCGAACGGTGGCTTCACCACCGCCGGCAAGGCTTGGCTCGCCGTCAATCCCAACTATTCCGAGATCAACGCCGAGACCGCGCTCGCCGACCCTAGCTCGGTCTATCACCACTATGCCAAGCTCGCCGACTTGCGCCGAGCGCATCCTGCCCTCGTCTACGGCGACTTCGTCGATCTCGCGCCGGCGCATCCGCATCTGTTCGCCTACACGCGGGCGCTCGGCGACGAAGCCTTGCTCGTTCTTCTCAACTTTTCGCGCGAGACGATCGACGTCGAGTTGCCAGCGGGCATCGAGGTCGGCGAACAGTTGCTCGGTAATCTCGCCAAGTCGTCGGAGAGCAACCGCCTTGCAGGTTGGGAGGCGCGCGTCCACCGCTACAGCCGCTGAGGAAATGCCGGCTTACGGCCCGGCGACAACCGGGCCGTTCTTCTCCGTCCACTCGATCATACTGCCGGGATAGATTCCGACGTCGGCGCGCCCCGCAGCTTCGGCGATGGCCAACGCTTCGCCTGCCCGGCGACCGGACCGACACATCAGCACCACCGGGATTTCCGATGGCGGCGGTAGCTGTTCGGCTTTGAACGTGGAAAGCGGCAGGTTGGCCGCGCCCGGCACATGGCCGACCGCGAACTCATCGACCTCGCGAACGTCGACGAGATGAATCCGATTGGAATTGAGCCCTGCCCGCACCTGATCGAAGCTGAAGACCTCGCCGGCGAGAACTGGCCCAGCAAACATCGATGCGAGACCGCCGAGAAACACCAGAGCTGCGAGACGCATCGTTCACTCCTCTTGCCTTGCCCCTGCGGAAACATGGGGACCATCAAGTCACAGTCGCAAGTGCCGTCGGCAAAATAACGGCGCCGGCTTTTCCCGGAAGGAAGAAGCCGGCGCCGTAGTCGAGATGCCCTCGGTCAGCAGCAGCGGAACACACCGCCGGTGGAGCCACCGCCGTAGCGGCGTTCCTGGCTGTTGCGGAAGAACTCTTCCCGCGTCATCACCGGATCATCCGGATGGTTGGCAGCCCGATGGGCGACATAGGTGTCGTAATCGGGAACGCCGACCATCAGACGCGCCGTCTGGACAAGTTTGAGACCCACCTCACGCGGATCAGGTAGCTTGAGGCCGCACACCTGACAGGTCATCACCCACCTCGCTCGCGGTTGGCTTCTGCTGGCGCAGCGCCTTCAGCATCGCCTGAACGCCGAACACCAGCATGCCGACGACGATGATCATGAACACGGCGGTCAGCGCCGCATCGACCCATTGGTTGAAGACTACGCGTTGCATGTCCTCCACGGTCTTGGCCGGGGCCAGGACGGTGCCGTCGGCAATCGCCTTGGAGAAGCGATTGGCCTGGGCGATGAAACCCACCGCCGGGCGACCATCGAACAGCTTCTGCCAGCCGGCGGTCAGCGTACAGACGGAAAGCCAGGCAAGCGGCACCAACGCCACCCAGGCGTAGGCCTGCCGCTTCATCTTGAACAGCATCACCGTGCCGAAGGCCAGCGCGATGGCCGCCAGCATCTGGTTGGCAATGCCGAACAACGGCCACAGCGTATTGATGCCGCCGAGTGGATCGACCACGCCTTGGTAGAGGAAGTAACCCCAAGCCGCGACAGCGATTGCCGTGGCAATAAGATTGGCCGGCCAGCTGTGGGTTTGGCGGAAGGCGGGGACAGCCGTGCCGAGCAGATCCTGGATCATGAAGCGGGCGACGCGCGTACCGGCGTCGACCGTCGTCAGGATGAACAACGCCTCGAACAGAATGGCGAAATGATACCAGAACGGCATCAGCGCCACGCCGCCGAGCGCGCCCGACAGGATGTGCGCCATACCGACAGCCAGCGTCGGCGCGCCACCAGCGCGCGAAAGTATGGTCGCTTCGCCAACGTTCTTTGCCATCTCCGTCAGCATGTCCGGCGTGACGGTGAAGAGCGGATCCCAGGCCGAGATCACCTGTGCCGCCTGATCGGCGGTGGTGCCGATGACGCCGGGCGCGGTGTTCATGGCGAAGTAGACACCCGGCTCGATCACCGAGGCGGCAATCAGTGCCATGATGCCGACGAAGCTCTCCATCAGCATCGCGCCATAGCCAATGAAGCGGAACTGACTCTCGCTCTCGATCATCTTGGGCGTGGTGCCCGAGGCGATCAGCGAGTGGAAGCCCGAGATGGCGCCGCAGGCGATGGTGATGAACAGGAACGGGAACAGGTTGCCGGAGAACACCGGCCCCGTACCATCAATGAACTTCGTCACCGCCGGCATTTTCATCTCCGGCATCACGAAGACGATGCCGATGGCCAGCGCCAGGATGGTGCCGATCTTCAGGAAGGTCGACAAATAATCGCGCGGCGCCAGCAGGAACCACACTGGTAGAACCGAGGCAACGAAGCCGTAGCCGATCAGGATGAGGGCCAGCGCTTCACCTTTGTAAGTGAACAGCGGCGCCAGCGTCTCGCTCTCGGCCACCGTACGGCCGAAGATGATGGCGAGCAGCAGCAACACGACGCCGATGGCGCTCATTTCACCGATGCGTCCGGGCCTGAAGAAGCGGCTGTAAAGCCCCATCAGGACGGCGATCGGGATGGTGGCAAACACCGTGAAAGTGCCCCACGGACTGCCGGCCAGCGCCTTGACGACGATGAGGGCCAGCACGGCAAGCAGGATGATCATGATCATCAGGATGCCGATCGAAGCAACGATGCCCGGCACCGGACCGAGTTCAGTCTTGATCATGTCGCCAAGCGAGCGTCCATCGCGACGGGTCGACGCGAACAGGATCAGGAGATCCTGCACCGCACCGGCGAAGATCACCCCGGCGATCAGCCACATGGTGCCCGGCAGATACCCCATTTGAGCTGCGAGCACGGGACCGACTAGCGGACCGGCGCCGGCGATGGCGGCGAAATGGTGCCCAAACAGCACGTATTTGTCGGTCGGGACGTAGTCGAGGCCATCGTTATGGCGTACGGCCGGCGTCCGCCGAGCGGGATCCGCACCGAGAACGCGGCTGACGATGAACAGCGCATAGAAGCGGAACGCGACGAGATAGCAGGCAACGGCCGCGACCACCAGCCACAGCGCGTTGATCGTCTCGCCGCGGCTCAGCGCCAAGACGCCGAGGGCGATGGCGCCGACGACAGCGATCAGTATCCAGACAAGCCACTCGCCCGGAGACCGGGGCATCTTGGCGACTGTTGACATCTTTTCCTCCCGACGAAGACTCGTCGAGGGAGACGGCGTGGCGGGCAAGCCAAACCATTGCACGGCACGGTATGCCGGGCGTTAAAAGATCGATTTCGCTTTGAACCCCACCAAGTTCGCCGCCTTCCCGCTCGTTCCTCCTCCTCCCCAGGATTCCGAACCAACGAACAAGGACGGCTCCCACTCCCAAGGCAGCCTTCCGCTTCACTGTAACGATGCGAACTCGATTGGATTATTGTATCCCAACCTTCACGACAAGGTGAAGAAACGGTTAACGCGAGCGGTTTCCCTTAGCAAATAGGATGACCAATACGGAGTCTTTGCCGATTTCAGACAAGATAAACGGCGGTTAGTCGCCTCAGTGAACGACGGGCGTTGCCTCAACAATCACCCGGAAGCGATCGCGAACGCTAGACGGCACGATAGCTGCCGGCGCGATTTCGGTCACGCCGAACGACCGGTGCACGATGCTCCTCGCTTCCTCAAGCGATCCGATCACGCCCAGCCCCATCATCTGAAGCGCGGCATTGCCGAGGGCCGAGGTTTCAACGGGACCGGCGCTGACGGGGATGCCACAGGCATCGGCCGTTAGTTGATTGAGAAGACCATTCTGCGATCCGCCGCCGATGATGCGGACGTGGGTAAGCAGTCGCCCGGTCAGCGCTTCGAGTTCATCCTTCACCCGGGCGTAATCGAGAGCGAGGCTGTCGAATACTGTCCGGGCAACCGCGCCCAGACCATCCGGCACCGGTTCGCCGTGTTCGGCGGCGAGCGCTCGGATCGTACCCGTCATTGAGGCTGGGTTAAGAAAGCGCGGATCGTCTGGGTTGATCAGGCTTGCCCAGGCAGGCGCCGCCGCGGCGGCGGCAACGAGATCGCTGAAGGCTGGCTGACCGAATTCCTTGCGCACCCGCTGTATCAGCCAAAGGCCCATAAGATTCTTCAACACGCGGTAGCGGCCACAAACCCCGCCCTCGTTGCCGATATTAAAACCGCGCGCCAGATCGCCAACGTAGGGAACGGGACTCTCGATCCCCATCAGCGACCAGGTACCCGACGACAGAAAGGCTTCGTCTGGACCGCCGAGCGGTGCCACTGCAACGGCCGACGCGGTGTCGTGGCCACCCGGGGCGATAACCAGAACCGGCCGTCGTCCATCGCGGCCGGTCATCGGTCCGAGCGTGGTCCCCGGTTCGACCGGCGTCTTCATGAGGCCCGGCCGAACGCCGGCCAACGCCAGCAGATCCGGATCCCAATCGCGCGTCGCAAGCGACAGAAGCTGCGAGGTGGTGGAAATCGAATACTCGTTGGCAATCACGCCGGACAGGCGGAAATGGAGATAGTCGGGCGTGAATAAAAGATGTCGGGCGGCAGCCAGCCAGTCGGGATGCTCCTTGGCGGTAGCGCGCAGCTGATAAAGCGTATTGTAGGGCTGGAAATGAATGCCGGTGCGCCGATAGATCTCAGCCGCTGGCATGATCGCGGTCACCTCGTCGATCAGCCCGGCGGTTCTGTCATCACGATAGGCAACGGAAAGGCCGACCTGACGTAGTTTCTCGTCGAGAAGCACGTAATCGACACCCCAGGTGTCGCAACCAACGCTGTCGATCGGCGCCATGGCCTCGGCTTTGTCGATCCCAAGACGGATTTCCCGGACGATCGTCTCGCTGTCCCAGCAGTCATATCCGGTGACCGGGTCGTTCCCGAGCCGAGCCTCGAACCGATGGGCCTCTGCGAGTTCGATACGGTCGCCGTCGAACGTCGCCAACATGACACGGCCGCTACCGGCGCCGACATCGACCGCCGCGACATGCGTCGGCTGCTTCCCCCGCGACATGACTGTCCTCCGCCCTCACCGCGGCAAACCTAGTTTCGGGAGACCCGCGCCGTCAATGAAGTCGTCGACTTTTAGCAGAAGGTATCAATTTTTCGCAGAAAAAATCATTCCGAACACGCGGCCTCATGTTTCAAATGTCAGTACAACCGCGTCAGGCGAAGAGAAACCCGAATTGCTCGCGCACCCTGGGCAGGGCTTTAAGAATCCCGTCGAGATGAACCTTCAGTGCCACCTCCGCCCGATCCGCGTCGCGATCGTCGATGGCATCAACAATTCGCCGATGTTCATCCACCACCTTGGGTAGCGTCTCGGGGAGCGGCAAGGTCAGGTGACAGACTCGGTCCATATGCGCCTTTATGGTCTCAAGCGTTGCCCAGGCTGCTGGAAAGCCGGCCCCCTCGGCGAGAGCCGCATGAAAGGCTTCGTCCTCTCGTTGGAACGCGTAATGCGACCGCTCGGCGGCAAGATCGGTCTGCCGGGCAAGAATGCCGTCTATCCGTTGACGCACCTCCGGATCAAACGACGCGCAGGCGCGGCGCACCACCGCCACCTCGACCGACTCGCGGACAAAGCGGGCCTGCCGCATCAGGTCGAGTGATATCTTGACCACAAAGGTGCCGCGCCTTGGCAAAATCCCGACCAGACCGGCATTGCCCAGGTTGATCAGCGCTTCACGTACCGGCTGACGCGACACGCCGTAGCGATCGGCGAGTTCCTTCTCGGACAGCGACGCACCGGGTTGGATCTCGAGGGTTATGATTGCCTTGCGCAGCTCGCGCTCGACACGCCTCGCCGCCGAATCCTCGGAACTGTCCGGGAGAACGACCGTCATCTTCTGACACCCGCCTTTGCGGCGGCAGGCAAATAGTCTGCATGCCGCTTTTCTTACTCGACAGCTGCCATACCACATCAGTATGGTAGTGGAAACGCCATCCTTCGTCAGGCACCAAGTGGAAGACGAGATTGCCTCGGGCCGACGAAATGCTGGTGTGCCGACAGCCAGGGAGAGTGGCAGGCATGCATTTGCAAGAAGAAGACGTCGACTTTATCGCCTCGCGTTTCGTCGAGGCGCGCCGTGCCGCCATCGCGCTCGGTGCCTTTCCCCGCGTCCAGCCCAACACGTTAGCCGACGCCTATCGCGTGCAAGAGCGTGCCATTGCCCTTGATGGCCGCGCAATCGCCGGTTGGAAAATTGCCGGTATTCGCCCCGATCTGCGTGAAGGCCTCGGTGCCAACCGTCTCGCCGGCCCCATTATGGCTGGTAACGTCCATTACCTGCCGACCGGCGGCGCAGCGCGTGCACCAGTGTTTGTCGGTGGCTTCGCGGCGCTGGAAGCCGAATTCGTCGCGGTCTTTGGCCGCGATCTTTTACCGGTCGACGGTACCTTCACCGCTGACGCCATCAAGCAAGCGCTGTCAGGCCTGCATGCCGGTTCGGAAATCGCGTCCAGCCCGCTGGCGACTCTGAACGATCTAGGACCAACCGCCATCGCATCCGATCACGGCAACAACGCCGGCGCCGTTGTCGGGCCGGAAGTCACCGGCTGGCGTGACGCCGACCTGTCGGCGCTCACCTCGCGCATGCTTATCAATGGTAACGTTGCCGGCGAAGGCTCGGCCGCCAATGTCATGGGGGGGCCGTTCGCTGCCCTTCAGTTCCTGGCCGAGCACCTGTTGACCCGTAACAGACATCTACGGGCCGGCGACATCGTTTTGACCGGCATGACCACCGGCATTCATCAGGTCATGCCCGGCGACAAAGGGCGCATCGAGTTTTCCGGCGCTACCGCCTGCGACATCGAAGTTGTCGCCGCGACACCGGCCGGTCTTTGACCGACCGTCTGCTTTGGGGAAACGGAGCTGCCGTCCTGGTTGAGGAGCCATGGCGAAGATCCGAGGGGGCTGTGCCCGCCAGCCACGACCGCGGGCGAAGCGACTAACCATAGCCGCTAAAGGGAGGAACACATGAAAAGGGAGCTCACCTGCATTCTCGGTGTCATTGGAGCCTTCGGGTTCGCCGGCACCGCCATGGCCGACACGGTCACCCTCAAGGCCGCCGACATTCATCCGGATGGCTATCCCACCGTCGAGGCGGTGATCTACATGGGCAAGCTGGTCGAGGAGAGGACCAGCGGGCGCATCAAGATCCAGGAATTCAATAACGGCGTTCTCGGTTCGGAAAAGGACACCATCGAGCAGACGCAGTTCGGCGTCATCGACTTCAACCGCGTCTCCACCGCCCAGTTCAACAACGTCGTGCCCGAGACCTCGGTGCTCGGTCTGCCCTTTGTCTTCAAGTCGGTCGACCACATGCACCACGTCGTCGACGGGCCGATCGGCGAGGAAATCCTGAAGGCGTTCGAGGCCAAGGGTCTGATCGCCCTCGCCTATTACGACTCCGGTGCCCGCTCGATCTACACCAAGAAGCCGATCGCCTCCATCGCCGACCTCAAGGGCCTGAAGCTGCGCGTGCAGCAGTCCGACATGTGGGTGGCGACCGCTCAGGCCATGGGCACCAATCCGACGCCGATGCCGTTCGGCGAAGTCTACTCAGGTCTTCAGACCGGCGTCATCGACGGGGCCGAAAACAACTGGCCCTCCTACGAGTCCTCACGCCACTTCGAGGTCGCCAAGTACTACACACTGACCGAGCATTCGCTGCAGCCGGAAGTGCTGGTCATGGCCAAGACCAGCTATGACAAGCTCTCGGCCGAGGATCAGGCGGTCATCCGCCAGGCGGCCAAGGACAGCGTTCCCAAGATGCGCGAGCTGTGGGCAGCCCGCGAGAAGGCGTCGGAAGCTAAGGTGCGCGAAGCCGGTTCGATCATCTCCCCGATCGACAAGGGGCCGTTCATTGATGCGATGAAGCCCGTCTACGACAAATTCATCACCGATCCGAAACTCAAGGACCTCGTCTCTCGCATCCAGGCAACTGAATAACCGGGACCACGGGCCGGCGAGTCCGGCCCGAACATCCATCCGCCGCCCGGTCACGGCCGGGCGGTACCCGGCTCGTCAGGATCGCGGTGATGCCATGACAACCCAGCATATTCTCCTTTCCCGTCTGGTCGACAGGCTGGCCAAACTGGCTCTGGCGGCAGCCGGCACCGCCCTGGTGCTGATGACGGCGATCGTCGGTGCCCAGGTATTCAGTCGCTATGTTCTCAATTTCTCTCTGACCTTCGCCGAGCCGATGGCCATCCAACTGATGGGTTGGTTCATCTTCCTGGGCGCAGCCGTCGGCGTTCGAGAAAACTTTCATCTCGGGCTTGATCTGTTGCGCTATGTGGCGCCACCGTCGGTCAATCGCCTGCTCGACACCATTTCGCTGGCGCTCATCGCCATCTTTGGCCTGTTCATTTCCTGGTACGGCTTCGAACTCGCGGCCAGGACATGGGACACATTGATCCCCGGCCTCGGCATCACCGGCGCCACCGATTTCCTGCCACTGACCTGTTCGGGACTGCTGTTCACGCTGTTCGCCATCGAGCGGATCATCAACATGCACTGCGGGTCCGGTGCTCCCGGAGCCGACGTTTTGGAAGCCTCGCTGCCGAAGGACGCCGCCTGATGGAACTCTGGATCCTGTTCGGCTCCTTCGTGGGCCTCTTGGTACTCGGCACCCCGATCGCTTTCTGCTTGGCGATCTCGTCGCTGTTCACCATTCTCTATATGGGCATGCCGCCAGTCATCGTCGTGCAACGGCTCAATTCCGGCATCAGCGCCTTCGCGCTCCTGGCCATCCCCTTCTTCATCTACGCCGGCGACATCATGGTACGCGGTGGCATCGCCGAAAAGCTGGTACGGCTGGCCGCCTCAATGGTCGGGCACATGCGCGGCGGCCTCGGACAGGTCAACATCGTCGCCTCGACCATGTTCGGCGGCGTCTCCGGCTCGGCTGTCGCCGATGCATCGGCCGTCGGCGGCCTGATGATCCCGCAGATGAGGAAACGCGGCTATGACGTTGACTATGCGGTGAACATCACCTCGGTCGGCGCCATCATCGCGCTGCTGATCCCACCATCGCACAACATGATCATTTATTCGATCTCGGCCGGTGGCACCATTTCCATCGCCGACCTGTTCACCGCCGGCGTCATTCCCGGCCTGATGCTTGCCGCGTCGCTGATGGTCGCCGCCTACTGGGTGGCCCGGCGTCGCGGCTATCCGGCGGAGACTTTTCCCGGCTGGCGAGCCATCGGCCCAATCGTCTTCAACGCCATTCCCGGCATACTGCTGATTGCCATCATTTTCGGCGGCGTCCGCTCGGGCATTTTCACGGCGACGGAAAGTTCCTGCATTGCGCTGATCTACGCGCTGCTCGTCACGCTGCTGGTCTATCGCTCAATGAGCTGGGACGATTTCCGGGAGGCAACGCTGGGCGCCGTGCGCACCACCGCCATGGTGTTGATGGTGATCGGCTCGGCCGCGTCGTTTGCCTGGCTGCTGGCGCTGATGCAAGTGCCGGCGGCGATGGTCGCGGCGATGCATGCGGTGTCCGACAATCCGATTGTCATCTTCCTGCTGCTGAACCTGATCCTGCTGGTGCTCGGCTGCTTTATGGATATGGCGCCGCTGATCATCATCACCACGCCGATCTTCCTGCCGGTGGTCACTGCCTTTGGCATGGACCCGGTGCAGTTCGGCGCCATCCTGATCCTCAACCTCGGTATCGGCCTATGCACGCCGCCGGTGGGCTCGGTGCTGTTCGTCACCTGCGCCATCGCCAAGATCCCTATCCTGCAGGCAGTCCGCACCATCTGGCCGTTCTATTTTGCCGCCTTCGTGGTGCTGATGATCGTGACCTACGTGCCCGCCGCTTCCCTGTGGCTGCCGCACCTCTTCCGCTGAGCGTGGCACCGTCGAGAAAAGGGCGGTCCGTCAATTCGGGCCGCCCTTTTTGGAATTCACGGCGATTGAATATCTCAGATCACCCAGGTGAAGGCCGAATAATCGCGCTCGGTGAGCATCTGGTCCATGTTGCGGGCCGGGTTACCGGGTGCGTCGCCGAAAATGATGCGGGCCGGCGTACCGACCGCCGTTGAGTGGGCGGGCACCGTTGTCGTCACCAGCGAGCCGGCGGCGATCTTGGAATAAGCCCCGATCTCGACGGGCCCGAAGATCTGCGCGCCGGCACCAATCATCACACCGGTGCGGATGGTCGGATGGCGCTTGCCGGTATGGGTACCGGTGCCGCCGAGCGTCACGTCCTGCAAGATCGATACTTCGTCCTCGATCTCGGCCGTTTCGCCGATCACCACACCAGTGGCGTGATCGATAAAGATGCCCTGCCCGATGGTGGCACCGGGGTGAATATCGGTCTGGAACACTGATGACGAACGGCTCTGGAGCACCAGTGCCATGTCGCGTCGGCCCGCCCGCCAAAGATGATGGGCAATGCGATGCGTCTCGATGGCTGAGAAGCCCTTGAAGAACAGGAAAGGCTCGATCAGCCGGCCCGACGCCGGATCGCGCTCGACCACCGCCTTCAGATCGGCGTGCACGGCGTCGAGAATGGTCGGCTCGGCGTCGATCACCTTCAGCACCGTCCGGGCAATCATTTCAGGGGGAAGCTCGTCACCGGCGAGACGCTGGCCGAGACGACTGGCAAGCGCCGTCGCCAGGTCAGGCTGTTCCAGGATGGTGGAAACAAGAAGAGAGGTGAGCGCCGGCTCGCGGGCCATGGCAGCTTCCGCCTCGCTCTTGAGACGATGCCAGTAAAGATCGATGGCCGCCGAACGGCCATTTGCGACTTCTCCCGTCCGCAGTCTCGGCGCTCTGTCCATCGTCGTCACTCGCACGCAGCTAACTTGATCGGCCAACGCAATTTTATACGAAAGTCGCAGCTTCGCCAAAGCATGGGCTTGTGGCTTGAACGTTAGGAATGGAAGTTTGTTCTGATATTTCCGAATTTATTGGAAATCTCTTCCGGCCTCGGCGTTTTTGGGAGACGACGATGCCTTGGCCGTGCCAAGCGGCTGGAAATGCCGCCTTTGCCGACGGAACGTCTCCACAAGGAAGCGGCGGCAGGCGGCGATAGCTGCGATCGAGGTCGCGCCTGGATGGCCGACCAGCCAGTAGGTGCGCGAAAAGCTCAGCTCCGGCAGGATGCGAACGAGCCCCGCCGCGTCGAGCGCCATGAAGTCGTGCAGCACGCCAATACCGGCTCCGGCGCAGATCGCCTCGAATTGGCTCGTCGCGCCGGCGCAGCGGTATAGCCGTTTCGAGTAGACCTGCAACGTCGCCGCATAATCGAGCGCCGACGAGTAGGTATAGTCGTCAATGCTGGTGACAAGACGGTGGCCGGCGAGGTCGTCGAGACCCGCGGGTTGTCCGTGTTTGGCGACATAGCCCTCCGCCGCATAGACACCGAGCGTGTAGTCGACGAGCCGGGTGGCAACGAGGCGGCCGGTCGTCGGCCGCGACAGCTCGACGACGAGATCGGCTTCACGCCGCGACACCGAGAATTTCACCGGCAGCGGCACCAGCTCCACCGTGATCCCCGGATGTTGTTCCGCAAATAGCCCCAATTCGCGGGCGAGAAAGCTGTTGCCGAGACCATCGGGTGCGCCAACACGGACGGTGCCGGATATCTCCGTTTCGCCCGCGGAGACCGCGGCCAACGCCGCGCGCGTCTCCATCTCCATGCGTTCAGCCAGCGGGATCAACCGTTCGCCCGCTTCGGTCAGCACGCAGCCGGACGGCCGCCGCTCGAACAGCGCGGCGCCGAATTCGGCTTCCAGGGCGTCGAGACGGCGCGCCACCGTCGTGTGATTGACGCCCAGCCGACGGGCGGCGGCGGAAAGCTGTCCGCCACGCGCCACAGCGAGAAATACACGGAAGTGATCCCAGTCCATGTCTGCACATTAATGCACAATGGTTTTCCATGCCAGCATATTGCCGCGCAACGGACGTTGGTGTTTCATCACCTCAAGCGCGTATCGCACGCAGCCTCAACCAGAGGGATATAAGTGAAATGACGACAACCATCGGACACTTCATCGACGGCCAACACGTCTCTCCCGGCTCGGATCGCTCGGCCCCGGTATTCAACCCCGCAACAGGTGCCGAGACAGGACGCGTCGCGCTGGCCAATGAAGCGGAAGTGCGTCTGGCCATTGAGGCCGCCAAGGTAGCTCAGCCACGCTGGGCGGCAACCACGCCGCTGCGCCGCGCCCGCATCCTCAACCGTTTCCTCGGCATCCTCGAACAGCGCGTCGGCGAACTCGCCGCCGTCATCACCGCCGAGCACGGCAAGGTACTGAGCGACGCGCGCGGCGAAATCCAGCGCGGCATCGAGGTGGTGGAATTTGCCATCGCCGCGCCGGAACTGCTGAAGGGCGAGTTTTCTGAAAACGTCGGCACCGGCGTCGACAGCCACTCGTTGCGCCAGCCACTCGGCATCGTTGCCGGCATCACGCCGTTCAACTTTCCGGTCATGGTGCCGATGTGGATGTTCCCGGTGGCGCTCGCCTGCGGCAACGCCTTCATCCTGAAGCCATCGGAGCGCTGCCCCAGCGCATCGCTGCTGATCGCCGATTGGCTGACCGAAGCGGGCCTGCCCAAGGGCATCTTCCAGGTGGTGCACGGCGACAAGGTCGCCGTCGACGCCCTGCTTCATGATCGCGACATCGCCGCCATCAGCTTCGTCGGCTCGACGCCGGTCGCCCGCTACATCTATGAGATGGCGACGAAGAACGGCAAGCGTTGCCAGGCGCTCGGCGGCGCCAAGAACCATATGGTGATCATGCCCGACGCCGACCTCGACTTGGCGGCCGACGCCCTGATGGGCGCTGCCTATGGCTCGGCCGGCGAGCGTTGCATGGCCATCTCCATCGCCCTGCCGATCGGCAAGGGCACAGCCGATGCCCTAGTGCAAAAGCTGAGGGAACGGGCGCGGAATCTGGTCATCGGTTCCGGTACCGACAAGGCGTCGGAGATGGGGCCGCTCGTGTCGAAGCCGCATCTCGAAAAGGTACGCGGCTATATCGATAGCGGCGTCGACGAAGGAGCGACGCTGGTGCTCGATGGCCGCGGCTTCGTCAATCCCGGCAGCGAAGATGGCTATTTCATCGGCGCCACCCTGTTCGACAACGTGACGACCGAGATGAAGATCTATCGTGAGGAGATCTTCGGACCGGTGCTCGGTATCGTCCGTGTCGACGACTTCAACACCGCCGTCCGCCTCATCAACGAACATGAGTTCGGCAACGGCGCCGCCATCTTCACCCGCGACGGCGACAGCGCGCGCGAATTCACCACACGCATTCAGGCCGGCATGGTCGGCGTCAATGTGCCGATCCCAGTGCCGATGGCCTTCCACTCCTTCGGTGGTTGGAAGGCTTCGCTGTTCGGCGACCACCACATGCACGGCTCGGAAGGCGTCCGCTTCTACACGCGCCTCAAGACGGTGACGAGCCGTTGGCCGACCGGCATCCGTGCCGGCGCCGACTTCATCATGCCGACCATGGAGTGATCAGAAGGGGCTGAGCGGGGCGGCGGCGAGCCGCCCTTCCCTGCCCGGTAGTCGGGCGAGAAAGTTGGCGAACAGCCAATAGCCGCCTTCGGTCAGCACGCTTTCGGGATGAAACTGCACGCCGAACGTCGGATGTGCCATATGCTCGATGGCCATGATGTCGCCGCCCTCCGCGCGCGCGGTGACACGAAGCGGCGTGCCTTTCGGCACCTCAACGGCGAGCGAATGATAGCGCCCAACCTGTAGCGGATTTGGCAGCCCGGCAAATAGGCCATCTCCTTCATGAACAATCGTGGATGATCGCCCATGCATCGGCTCCCGCGCCTGAGCGATACGCGCGCCAAAAGCGGCGCCGATGCATTGGTGGCCAAGACAGATGCCGAGGATTGGCAGATGGCCTGACAGTATTCGCACCGCTTCGGTGGAAACGCCCGCCTCGCCAGGCCCACAAGGACCAGGGCTGATGACCAGAGCTTCAGCACCGAGCGCTGCAAGGCCCGACACCTCGACCGCGTCGTTGCGCAACACCCTAACCTCCTCGCCGAGTTCGACGAAATAGCGCGCCACGTTGCCGACGAAGCTGTCATAATTGTCGAGGACGACGATCATGCCGGCCTCCGGAAAGCTTCGAGCAACCGCCGCGCCTTCAGCTCGGCTTCGTCGAATTCGGTCGCCGGATCGGACAAAAGCGTGATGCCGCAACCGGCGCCAAGCGATGCCCTGTTACCGGCGAATGTCGCCGTACGGATGGCGATGTTGAAATCGGCCGAACCATCGAAGCCGAGATAGCCGATCGCCCCGCAGTAGACGTCGCGCGGCATTTTCTCCAGCTCGGCAATGATTTCCATAGCCCGTATCTTCGGCGCGCCGGTAATCGACCCTCCGGGGAAGATGGCCCCAAGCGCGTCCACCGCCGTCCTGCCATCGGCAAGCTCACCCGTCACGGTCGACACGAGATGATGTAGCGAAGCATAGGTCTCGACCGCGCAGAGGCTGGGCAACTTCACCGTATGCGGCTTGCAAACCGCGGAAAGGTCAGAGCGCAGGAGATCGACGATCATCACATTTTCTGCCCGGTCCTTATCCGAGGCGGCGAGCGCCATTGCGCGGGCGGCATCCTCGACCGGATCTGCGGCGCGCGGCGCCGTTCCCTTGATCGGACGCGTTTGAACATGCCGGCCACGGACCTCGATCAGCCGCTCTGGCGAAGACGAGGCAATCCGCACGTTGCCATGATCAAGAAAAGCAGCAAACGGAGCCGGATTGGCAGCCCGCAGCGTCCGGTAGTAGCCCCACGCATCAAAGCCGGCCGGCAGGTCGACTTCGATACGTCGAGCAATGTTGGCCTGAAAGATGTCGCCGGCGAGAATGTAGTCTCGGGTCGTAGCCACGGCCGCCTCGTAGCCGGCCCGGTCGAGGTTGGCCCTGAACACCGGGTGATCGAGGCCGGCAAACGGCGCTTCGGTCGGCGCCGCTGCTTCGAGCAAGCCCATGAACTGCTCCGACCGTTGCCGCGCCCTCCTCTCTCGTTTGTCCGGCTCCGTTTCAGGCCAGCCCGTGGAGACGAGGTGAGCGCGGCCGTCGATCAGATCGCAGGCAACGACTACATCGTAGAAATGCATCTCCAGTTCGGCGATGCCCTCGGTTGGCGCCGGTACGAACGGCAAGCGTTCGAGCAGGCGGCCAAACTCGTAAGCGACATGGCCGATCGCGCCACCCTGAAACGGTGGCATGCCAGCCGCCGGCTCTTGCCGATAAAGCGCCAGACGGCGCGCAAGCTCGGCCAGCGCCCGACGGCCAGGCGATGGAGGATCATCCGGTTGCGGCGAAATCGCCTCGCCATTCCACAACATCCGCCCGTCGACAACGCGAAACGTCGCGAAAGGGTCGGCGGCAAGAAAGGCGTGACGGCTGAAAGACGAACCGGCGAGCGCGCTATCGAGAAAGGCAAAATGCCGCAGCGGGCGAAATCGCGCCGCCAAAGTCATCGGATCGGAACAGTCGAAGGCGGTGACGATCATCTTGCATCCGCGCCCAAAGGCAAAGGGTTTGTCCGGTATAACGCGTATCGCAAACGTCTGAAACCATTTATGATTTGCATTCTCAACATTTCCTCATAACGCTCGACAGCGTAGACTTTGGACGTATAACAGCCGCCATGCCAGCCAGACGCTTCCTCGCCTCCACCGCCGTCTTCGCCTCCATCGCCATGATCTGGTGGCTGGCCGGCCGAGAGGGGTGGACCAACGCCTATCTGTTGCCGGCACCTTCGGCCGTGGTCAGCGCTCTGTCCGATCTCGTCGCTTCGGGCGCTCTTCTGAAACACACGCTGGTCAGCCTTCAGCGCGTGCTCCTCGGCTTTGCGCTGTCGGTGGCGCTGGCATTGCCACTTGCCGTGCTGCTATCGGCGATCCGGCTGGCTCGCGCCGTGCTCGACCCGCTTCTGGAGTTCATCCGTCAGGTACCGCCGCTCGCCCTCATACCGCTGCTGATCCTCTGGCTCGGCATCGGCGAGGCCCAGAAGCTCGGCATCATCGTCCTCGCCTCGTTTTTTCCGGTGTTCCTCGGCTTTCGTGGCGGGATCGCCGGCGTCGACCCAAAGCTGATCGAGGTCGGCCGTGTCGCCGGTCTCACCCGCCGCGAAATCCTGATGCGCATCGTCCTGCCATCGGCACTGCCGGAACTTGTCGTGGGGCTGCGTATCAGCCTCGGCTATAGCTGGAGGGCGCTGGTCGGTGCCGAGCTGATCGCCTCTTCGGCCGGCCTCGGCTACATGATCATCGACGCCGAAAACCTTGCCCGCACCGACATCGTACTGGCCGGCATCCTGGTCATCGGCGCCATCGGCCTCCTGTCCGACCTCGTGCTCCGCCTCGCCGTCGGTCGTGCCTTCCCTTGGCTATCCGCCGACCTGGAGGCCGCCCGTGCTTGAACTGATCGACGCGAGCCGTCATTACGACGCCGCCGGCCGCAACGTCCGCGCCCTCGACGAGGTGAGCGAGCTTTTTCCGACAGGCTCGATCACCACCGTCGTCGGTCGCTCCGGCTGCGGCAAGACCACTCTCCTCCGGTTGCTCGCCGGTCTCGCCGAGCCCAGTTCGGGCAAGGTCCGACGCGACCCTGCCCATAGCATCGGCGTGGTCTTTCAGGAGGCGCGGCTGATGCCTTGGCTGGACGTTGCAGCCAACGTCGCCTTCCCATTAAAAAGCCGACTAATCAATACCGACATCGCAGCCCGCGTCGATGAGGCCCTAACGCTGGTCGACCTCACGGAGGCGAGGCGCGCCCTGCCCGCGCAACTTTCCGGCGGCATGGCGCAACGCGTCGCCATCGCCCGCGCCCTGGCACAGCAACCCGACATTCTCCTTCTCGACGAACCCTTCTCGGCGCTCGACGCATTTACCCGTCGCAGCCTGCAGCGTGTCCTCGTCGACGTCTGGCGCGAGCGCCGCCCCACCGTGGTGCTGGTCACCCATGACGTCGAAGAAGCCGTATTGCTCGGCGAAAGCGTCATCGAAATGACGACCGGCCGCGTTGTCGATCGCGTCGCCATCGATCTGCCGTTTCCGCGCGAGGCAACCGACCCAGCGGTCGTCGACCTCCGCCGCCAAATTCTTGCACGCCTCGTCGGCGGCGCCGATCCGTTCAATTCCGAGATCAAATCCAGGAGGAATCCATGAAGCCGATTACCCGCCTTACCCTCGCCGTCGCGTTCTTCGCCAGTGCACTATCCCCCGTGCTCGCGGCCGATCTTGAGGCCCTGCGCGTCACCTACGTCACCGCGCCGTTCAATGTGCCGTCGATCGTCGAGAAGCACGAAGGTATCCTCGAAGCCGATTTTGGTGCCAAGGGTATCAAGATCGAGCGTCCCGAGATCACCTCGGGCGCCAAGCAGACCGAGGCCATCGCCGCCGATGCCATCGACGTCGCCTCGGTGTTGGGCGGCGCCTCGGCCATCCTCGCCAAGGCCAACGGCGTCGATGTCCGCATCATCGCCGTCTATTCGCGTTCGCCCAAGGCCTTCGCGCTGATGACCCGCAATGATGGTCCGCTCACCCTCGCCGATCTCAAGGGCAAGAAGATTGCCGGCCCCAAGGGAACGACCCTGCATCAGCTCCTGGCCGCGGCCCTCGCCTCCGCCGGCCTCACCATCAATGACGTCGACTACATCAACATGGACCTGCCGACGGCCCGCGCCGCCCTGCTCTCAGGTCAGATCGACGTCGCGACGCTGGCCGGCAACAACGCCATCGCCGTCGAGAAGGCTGGTGGCAAGACGCTCGCCACAGGCGAGGGTCTCATCCAACCGACCACGGTGATCGCCGCATCGGGCAAATTCATCGACGCGCACCCTGACCTCGTCGAGGCATATCTCGCTGCCCATCGCAAGTCGCTCGACTTCCTGGCGGCCAAGCCTGACGAAGCGCTGAAGATCGCCGCGGACGAGCAGAAGATCTCGGTCGAGGATGCAAAGGCGCAGCTGCCGCTCTATGACTTCACGCCAACGCTGACCGACGCTGACATCACCAATCTCGAGGGCGATCAGGCCTTCATGGTGGACAATGCTATGCTCCCGAAGGACCGGGTAATAGACATCCGCAAGGATCTCGTATCTCCCATCGCCTACGCCGTAAAATAACGCCGGGGAGGCGCGCCGAACACGATCGCGTGCACGGCGCGCTTCGTAATCGATCCGATCTTGCGCGTCTGGATCGTCATGCCTATGCTTTTGGATGCCGCCTTTCATGGCGGTGAACGTTCTCGGGGCGGGGTGAAATTCCCCACCGGCGGTAATCGCGCGAAAGCGCGTCAGCCCGCGAGCGCCCGTTCCCTTCTGGGAGCGGGGTCAGCAGATCCGGTGTGATTCCGGGGCCGACGGTATAGTCCGGATGGTAGAGAACGGCTGACGCCACACGTGTGTCCTCCTGTGCGGAGGCGCGCGTGCTTGCGCGTTTGCTTGCGCCCCCAGTGCGTTCGATCATTGGATCGAGGACCGCATGGGCGCTTTAAACGACCTGACCAGTTCTTCTCTGCCTGCCGGCGTCATTGCCGATGCCTTTGCACGCGCGATCGCCGTCGCGGCCGATTATGCTGGCGCCACATCCCCCAATCCGCCGGTCGGCTGCGTGCTGCTTGACGCGGTCGGCAATAGTCTCGCCGTCGAGGCGCATCGCAAGGCCGGCGATCTGCATGCCGAGGCTCGCGCCATTGCCGCCTGCAACGCGGCTGGCACGATCGACCGCATTCACACCGTGGTGGTCACGCTGGAGCCTTGCAACCACCATGGCCGCACACCGCCCTGCGCCGAGGCGATCCTGGCAACGCCTGCCCGAGAGGTATGGATCGCCGAGACCGATCCCAATCCGCGCGTCGACGGCGGCGGCGCGGCGCGTCTTGCCGCGGCCGGCCTCTCCGTTCGCTTCCTCTCTGAATTCGACCATCCCGACGCCAGTCGCCTCGCCGCCGACACCGAGCGCCTCATCGCCCCCTTCGTCAAATGGGTGACCACCGGCCTCCCCTTCGTCACGGTCAAGCAGGCACTTGATGACACAGGATCGATGATCCCGCCGGTGGGCCACCGCACCTTCACGTCGGAAACTTCTCTGACGCTTGCCCACCGCATGCGTCGCCGCGCCGATGCCATCCTCACCGGCAGCGGTACGATCCTGGCCGACAACCCGGAATTCACCGTCCGCCGGCTCCCGGACCATCCGGACAAGCGCCGAATCCTCGCCATTCTCGACCGCGGCAGCCGTGTGCCGGCCGACTATCTCACCGAAGCGGCACGGCGCGGCCTGCGGCCGATACTGTTCTCCGACATTGGCGAAGCACTCACCCGTCTCGGCACGGAGAGCGTCCATGAGGTCCTGGTCGAGGCCGGGCCGATACTGACTTCCGCCATCCTCGCTACCGACATCTGGGACGAGCACGTCACCATCAGAAAGATCGGGGACGGCACTCCCGACCGCGTCACCGTTTCTCGAAACCACAACAAGAAAGGCTGAAACCTTATGTTTTCCGGCATCATCGCCCGGACCGTCGCGGTCCGGACGGCCGAGGCCACCGGCGGCTCGCTGGTGGTCTCCATTCCAACCGGCTGGTCCGACCTTGAACTCGGCGAAAGCATCGCCGTCAACGGCGTCTGCCTCACCGTGACGGAGATGGACGAGGCAGGCACGGCCCGCTTCTTCCTCTCTCCCGAAACACTGTCTCGCTCCAATCTTGGCCGTCTCACAACCGGTTCAGTGGTCAACCTTGAGCGCTCGGTAGCGCTCGCTGATCGCCTGTCCGGCCACATGGTCCAGGGCCACGTCGATGGCAAAGCAACGTTTGTCTCGGTAACGCCCGACAGCGACGCCCGCCGCCTGGAGTTTGACCTGCCCGCCGCGATCGCCCGTTACTGCGTCGAAAAGGGGTCGATCTCGCTCAACGGCATCAGCCTCACCATCAACACCATCGAACCGGCACGGGATGGTGCCCGCATCGGCATCACCATCATTCCCCACACCTGGGACAACACCAACCTGTCGGCTGCCGCTCTCGGCGACGAAATCAATGTCGAGGTCGACGTCATCGCCAAATACGTGGAGGCACTATGCAAGCCCTATCTCGCGCACTGAACCGGCTGAAGGCCGGCGGCATGGTCCTGCTCGTCGATGACGAGGACCGGGAAAACGAAGGCGACCTGGTCGTCGCCGCCGAGTTCGCCACGCCCGAAGCCATCGCCTTCATGGCCAAGAAGGCCTGCGGTCTGATCTGTCTGGCGCTCACCGGCGAACAGATCGACCGGATCGGTCTTTCGCCGATGGTGGCGATGAACCGTGCCCGCCGCTCCACCGCCTTCACCGTCTCCATCGAGGCGCGCGAAGGCATTACGACCGGCATCTCGGCCTATGACCGGGCGCACACCATCCGCGTCGCCGCCGACCCGGCCGTAGCGCCTGGCGCCATCGTCTCGCCTGGCCACGTATTCCCGCTCCGGGCGGCCGAGGGCGGCGTGCTCGCCCGCAATGGCCACACCGAGGGGGCGATCGACCTTGTTCGTCTCGCCGGGCTGTCGCCCGCCGCCGTCATCTGCGAAGTGATGGGCGAGAGCGGCCACATGGCCCAAAGGCCCGAACTCGACCGCTTCGCGAGGGAGCACGATATCCCGGTCCTCACCATCGCAGAGCTGGTGGAACATCGCTGGGCGACCGAGCCCCTGGTCGAGGAGGTGGCGAGCGCCGACCTTCCGACGGCCTATGCTGATGGCGTGTTGCGGGTCCATGCCTTCCGCAGCCTTGTCGACGGCGTCGAACATCTCGCCATCGTGCGTCGCCCTCTGGGCAAAACGCCGCTCGTCCGCGTTCACTCCGAATGTCTGACGGGCGACGCGCTCGGCTCTCTCCGCTGCGACTGTGGTCCGCAACTGCATGAGGCTCAGCGGCTGATCTCCGAAGACCCCGAGGGTGGCGTAGTGGTCTACCTGCGCGGCCAGGAGGGACGCGGCATCGGCCTTGCCAACAAGATCCGCGCCTATGCGCTACAGGACGGCGGCCTCGACACGCTCGACGCCAACACCGCCCTCGGCCTACCGGCCGATGCCCGCCATTACGGGATCGCGGCGCAGATCCTGAAGGCGCTCGGCATCGACCGCCTGCGTCTGCTCTCCAACAACCCTGCCAAGGCCGATGCGCTCACCGGTTACGGCATCGATGTCGTCGGGCAAGTGCCGCTCATCATCCCGCCCAATCCGTTCAACCGCCGCTACCTTGCCACCAAGGGCCAGCGCTTCGGCCACAGCCTTTGCCAGCATGACTCGTGAGGATCCAATGACAGCTTCCCCTACGCCACCGCGCCTTGCGGTCGTCGTCAGCCAGTTCAATCAGGAGGTAACCGGCGGCCTTCTTGCCGGCACGCGTCGTGAGCTCGAAGAACGCGGCGTAGCTTTGCTCGATGGCGATATCTTCTCGGCTCCCGGCGCCTTCGAGATTCCGCTTCTTGCCCAGACGCTAGCCAAAAGCGGCCGCTATGCCGGCGTGATCTGCCTCGGCTGCGTCATCAAGGGCGACACGGCGCATTTCGAGTTCATCAGCCTCGGTGCCGCCACCGGACTGATGCAGGCCACTCTCGCCACCGGCGTGCCGATCACCTTCGGCATTCTCACCACTTACACCGACGAACAAGCCTTGGTCCGCAGCCGCGATGACGCTGCCAACAAGGGCCGCGAAGCGGCGGCGGCCTGCGTCGAGACGCTGGCAACGCTGAACAAAATCAAGGCGGGCTGACATCCCCACAAACGAGGACGGCGGCCCTTTCGGACCGCCGCCTTCCTCAATCCCGGAAATTCGACCTCAATCAAGCCCGAGCTTGCCGCGCAAAGTCGACAGATCCTCGGCCAGCGTATTGACCGCCGCCGCCAGCACCTTGCGATCATCCTCGGTCAGCTTGTCATAGGTGACGTAGCCCTCGCCATCCTTGTACTTGGCGAGCGTTGTATCGACGGTGGTGAAGTTGGCGTCCACCGTCTTCAAGAAGTCGGCTTCCTTGGCGGCGATCAGCGGCCGGACCAGATCCA
This sequence comes from Pleomorphomonas sp. PLEO, assembly GCF_041320595.1. Lineage (NCBI taxonomy): Bacteria > Pseudomonadati > Pseudomonadota > Alphaproteobacteria > Hyphomicrobiales > Pleomorphomonadaceae > Pleomorphomonas > Pleomorphomonas sp. PLEO. The sequence continues at coordinate 3,296,822 of NZ_CP166625.1, read as the reverse complement.
CGATCTTGCGTGAGCCGTCGAAGTTGCCGCGGAAATCCCAGAGATCGGTGTGGCTGTAGCGATCTTCCTCACCGGAAATTTTGGTGGCCGCCACTTCTTCCATCAGCACGGCTGCGCCACCGACGACCTTCTCGGGCGGGAAAGTCAGCGAGGCGATGCGGCTTTCCAGCTCCTTGACGTCGGCGAGCAGCTTGTCTGCCACCGGCGCAAGGCCCTCGGTCGAGTTCTTCTCCCACAGGCCGTACTCGATGCGGTGGAAGCCGGGGAATTCCGGGTCCGCCTCGGCCTTCTCGTAGTCATCGGCGCGCGAGTCGATGGAAACGTCGAGGTCGGAAAACAGTTCGGCGATCGGCTCGATCGCCTCGTAAGAAACGCGCGTCGGCGCGAACAGCGCCTTGGCCTTGTCCACCTCGCCGGCCTTGACGGCAGCGGTAAAGGCAGTGGTGTCCTGCACCAGCTTAGCGACCTGCTCCGAGACGTAGATCTTGTACTCGGCAATCGGCTCGACGAGATCGAGGCTGGCCTCTTGGGCGAAGGCGCCGGATGAGAGGATGAGCGTCAGCGCCGAAGCACCGACAAGGCCGGAAATACGCATGTTTCGGTCTCCCTTCATGAAATGGATATGGGATCAGGCGCCGCGCGCAGCGGCGATCAACGAGCTGCCGAGGTAATCGGAAGCGTCGCGAATTCCGGGAAGCGTGTAGAAATAGCCGCCGCCGACTGGCTTGAGATATTCCTCGAGCGGTTCGCCGTTGAGCTTGCGCTGCACGGTTATGAAGCCCCGTTCGAGGTTTGCCTGATAGCAAATGAACAGCAGTCCCTGGTCGAGTTGACCAGAGCGGGTGACACCGTTGGAGTAGTTGAACGGCCGCCGCAGGATCGTATGCGCTTTCGAAGCCTCGTCGCGGGCGTTGGCAAGCCGGATATGGGCATCCATGGGCGTTGATTTGCCCTCGGGATCGGCCGCGAAATCAGGCACGTCGAACTCGCGGCCATCCCGGCGATCGAGTGGCGCGCCGGTCATTTTAGTGCGACCGATGATGCGCTCCTGCTCGCCGAATGGCGTACGATCCCATCGTTCGACGAAATTGCGGATGATGCGAACCACCTGATAGCTGCCGCCCATTGCCCAGGCCGGCTCGCCATCCTCCTGCCCCACCCAAACCACGCGATCCATCTCGGTGGCGTCCGAAGAGTCCGGATTGGCGGTTCCATCGCGGAAGCCGAGGAAATTGCGGGCACTCTCGGCGCGGCCATCCGGCCCCGGCGTAATGACCGGCACGTTGCCTTCCTGCTTCCACTTCAGGATCAACTGGCGGCTCGATGCCTTGATAATGTCCCGGAGCGCGTGGATCGTGGCGTCCTGCGTATTGGCGCAGATCTGAATGGTTAGATCGCCGTGGCAGATTTCGGCATCGAGCGCGTCATTGGGGAAGCGGGTCATCCGCGAGAGATGCTTCGGCTTCAAGGGGGCGAGCCACGGCCGCTCGTCGAACAACGAGGCACCAAGAGACACGGTGATCGTCAGGTTATCAGGCCGCACCGTTGGGCCCAGCAGACCGGAGTCGGTGGGGGGCAGCTTTGGGTCGAGAACGGGTACCGGACCGCCGACAGTGAGAAAGGCGATACGTGCCGTCAGCGTCCGGAACAGCGTCTCGAGCTCACCGGCATCGTTGGCCAGCACATCGAAGCTCGCCACCATGCCATTGGCCGGGCGGGCATTGACGATGCCGGCCTGATGGATGCCGAGATAGGCAACGCTGTCGATCTGGCTCGCCGCGTTGGCAACCGGGGCATCGGCGACCGAGTGATGCGCGGTTTCAGCCTTGGCGACACCTGCGAGCGAGCTACCGATTGCCGTGGCACCGAGCCCCTTCAGCAACCGGCGACGATCGAGAGAAAGCGAGGGGCGGCGGAGATCCTTCGGATCGAGCATCCTTGTTACTCCAACCCAAGCGCCGGATTGATCCGGTCGATAGCGTCGGCGAGCGCGACGAACGTGGCAGACAGTGCCTTGCGGGCGTCCGGCGGCACTTCGGAATAGGCGACAGGCACCGCGCCCGGTCCGGCGAGTTTGACGATTTCGGCCCTCACCGCCGCGAAGGCATCGCTCACAGCCTTGGTCGCATCGGGCGACGCGTCGTTCGCAAGCGGCTGCAACAGCGACACCGGCTTCTCAAGCCCATCAACGGCAGCTGCGAATTCGCCGAGGTCGTCGCCGGCGTAGAGACTGTCGCCGGAGATCACTGGTCCCTCGGCAAGCCGCCGTGCCTCGCGCGCCGCATTGCTCGCGAGGTCGGCCGGTTCGAACTTCACGGCCTTGAGGCGGTCCCGCAATGCCACCGCGTCCGCGGCCAGCTTGTCGGTGACGGGTTTCAAGCCAGCGGTCGAATTATCTCGCCAGAGCCCGAACTCGACACGATGGAACCCGGTGAAGGCTGGGTCTTGCTCGCGACCAGCGAGATAGGCGGCGATCGGATCGATGGCGTTCTCGAGATCGGCGATGCGGCCGCTCACCGCCTCGACGTGCCGGTATGCGGTCCGGGCAGCGACATAGGCGGACTTGGCAGCCGTGGAATCTCCAATGTCGACAGCCGTTGCCAGCGCCTTTGTCGCCTGAATCATCTGGCCCGATTGCAGGGCAAGATAGACCTTGTATTCGGACAGCGGGCCGATGAATGCCTTGAGCGGAGGCTTGGCTTTTTCCGCCTCCGAGCGCGCCGAAGCGGTCACCGTCAGCTTACCGCGCGGGTTGGAGAGGAGACCGCAGGTGATGTCGTAGACGCCCGGCTTCAAACGAACGGCAAGTTGCGAACGGAAACCGGGAGCGATGTTTTCGCGCTCCTCGATCACCATGACGCCATCAAGGATCTCCCACTCGATCGGCCGGTTCGAGGCATTCTCGATCTCGAACACGCTGCGCCCGGCCGGCACCGTCAGGTCCATCGGCTGGCAAGTCTTGTCGCCCACGCGAATGGCAATCGCGCCCGGCTCGACCGGCCGTGACGCCTTCAACGAGGCCAGATAGAAGGCCCCGCCGCCGGCGAGCACCAGCACGCCCGCCGCGACAAGCGCAGCAGTTATCAGTCGCGACGGCGGAACACCGGCGCGTTGCGGATCAGGCGAAGACATCCTTACCCCTTCTCGGTCCCGTTCACCGCCGGCCTGAAAAAGGCTGGCCGCTCGGGTTTCAGAAACAGCGTCAGCGTCACAACGAGGAAGACGACATAGAGTCCCGCCTCGCCGACCGTCGGCGCTTCCTGATAGTTGAACACGCCGGACAGAATGGTGCCGAGGACGCTCGACACCGGCAGCGTGTCGGACAGGTCGTAGACGCGCGCCTGGAGGAGGTTCCACAGACCCGCCTCATGCAAGCTGCGCAAGCTGGCTGCGGCAAGCCCGGCCGCGACGACAAGAATGAAAATGCCCGTCCACCGGAAAAAGCGCCTGAGATCGAGGCGGATGCCACCACGATAAAGCGCATAACCCAGCGCCACAGCGACCAACAGGCCAAGCAGAGCACCAATCGGCGCGGAAGCGCCCGGGCTCTGTTGGAAAACGGCGAGCAGGAAGAAGACGGATTCGAGTCCCTCTCGCCCCACGGCAAAGAAGGTCATGCCGATCAGCGCCCAGGTAGCGCCGTTCGGTGCCCGCATGGCAGCGTCGATTGCCCCACGCAACTCACCCTTGATAGAGCGAGCGGCGCGGCGCATCCAGAACACCATGCTGACCAGCACGATCACTGCGACGAAGCCGATGATCGCCTCGAACAGCTCTTGGGCTTTTTGAGGGAACTCGGCAGCCATCAACTGCAAGGCGGCGCCGGCAAACAACGAAAGCGCCACGGCAAGCAACACGCCAACCCACACCACCGGTAGATACGCGCCACGCCCCGTCTGCTTGAGATAGCTCGCGATGATTCCGGTCACTAGCGCGGCTTCTATGCCCTCACGCAGCATGATGAGAAATGGCGCCAGCACCCCGGTCTCCTGTCGACCAATAAGATGATAATTGCTTTCAACATTTAGGGCGCGCCTGTCAATAGCACTGCTCGTGTTTTTGCGAGTCATTCGCAGATATGCGTAGATCCTACGCAACACGCGCAGCTTGATTCACAACATGAAGAAATCCAGTTCTTACGCCGAAGGCACCTGAATCAACACATGAAGCGGATCGCAGATCCAGATGGATTCAACACATTAAGGGAAACAATAAATTGTTATATTTCAATATTTTATATAAGAAACTTCATATACAGAATTATCATGGATCGTTTGGGCAGGCAACTCAGAGCGGCGATGTCGAGCGGATGAGGCCAGATGCCAACGCCATATCATCGGCAAGAGGACGATCGTCGGCATAGCTTGGGACGACATCGCGGACCTGCCGATAGAGTCGATCCGTGCCAGGAGCGCGTCCCTCGTGGCGGAACTCATGCGCTTGCGCCGCGGCCAGAAGCTCGATGCCGAGGATCGCCTCGGCGTTTTCGATCACCGACAGCGCCTTGAGCGACGCCGGCGTCGCATGACTGAGGTGGTCCTCTTGCAGCGCCGACGTGATGCCACCGTCGAGGCTGGCCGGAAGCGACAAGCGTCGATTTTCGTTGACCAGGGACACCGCCGCATACTGAGCGATCATGAAGCCCGAACTGACGCCACTGTCGGCGGCGAGGAAGGCCGGCAAGCCACTGATCAGCGGGTTGACCAGGCGGTCGAGACGTCGCTCGGCCATTGCCGCCACCTCGGCAACCGCGACTGCCAACTGGTCGAGTGCGAGGCCCATGGCAGCACCGACCGCGTGCGCTTCCGAATGAACGCCGGGCGCCTCCGGCGTACCGACGATGGCCGGATTGTCCGACACCGACGCCAGCTCGCGAGACACCACATCAGCGACGGCGGCAAACGCATCGCGGGCCGCCCCATGCACATGCGGAACGGCGCGCAAGGACAGCGCATCCTGCGTCTTGCGACCGGCACCGGCGGCAATGATCCCGCTGCCAGCGAGTCGATTGCGCAGTGCAGCACCGACCGCGTGAAGGGAGGGCGACGCTCGAAGCGACAGCGCGACTGCGTCGAAGGCCGCCGGGTTGCCCATCAGCGCCTCGATGGTCAGCGCAGCCGTTGCGTCGGCCCAGTCGAGCACCCGCTCGGTCCGCGTAAGCGCCAGCGACGCCAAACCGGTGGCGCAGGGAATGCCGTTGACCAGGGACAGCCCTTCCTTTGCACCCAGTTCCATTGGGGCTTGACCGGCCGCCGCGAGTGCTTCGGCCCCGCCGACGACCTTATCTCCGACCCGAGCCCGCCCGGCACCGATCAACACCAATGCTATATGTGCCATGTGACTGAGATAGCCGACCGATCCCTTGGTTGGGACCAGTGGCGTCACGTCGGCGTTGAGCAGTCCGGTCAGCGCCTCGACAACCTCCAGCCTGACCCCGGAATAGCCGAGCGCATAATTGCTGACCGCCGTTGCCATGATCGCGCGCGTCTCGACGACATCAAGCGGTGCTCCGATCCCGGTGGCGTGGCTCATCAGGATGTTGTGCGACAGCTGTCGCTGCAACGGCCGATCAACCACCACGTCGCAGAGGGCGCCGACGCCGGTATTGACGCCATAGGCGCGAATGCCGCGGTCAACGATCGCCTCGACGATCGCGCGGGCGTTTTTGATGCGCTGCTTGGCCGTTTCGGAAAGCTGGAGACGCGCGCCCTCGGCAACGGCCGCGACATCGCGCCAGCCGAGATGGGTATCGACGACGATATCGGTCATGCCGCCCTCAGGCCTGGAAGTTACCAATGAACTGGCGGAAGCGCTCGGAATCGGAGTTGGTGAAGATGTCCTCCGGCGCGCCATCGGCCTCGACGACGCCCTCGTGCAGGAACATCACCCTGTCAGAGACGTTGCGGGCGAACGCCATCTCATGGGTGACCACCAGCATGGTCCGCCCTTCCTCGGCAAGCGCCCGCATCACCTTCAGCACCTCGCCGACCAGTTCCGGATCAAGCGCCGAGGTCGGCTCGTCGAACAACAGCGCCTTCGGCTGCATGGCCAGCGCCCTGGCAATGGCCGCGCGCTGCTGCTGGCCGCCGGACAAATGCGCGGGATAATAGTTGCGCCGCTCGGCGAGACCGACCTTTTCGAGCAGCGCTTCCGCTTCGGCGATGCACTCGGCCTTCGGGCGCTTCAGGACATGCACCGGCCCCTCGATCAGGTTCTGCAGCACCGTCATGTGGGACCAGAGGTTGAAGCTCTGGAACACCATCGCAAGTTCGGAACGGATCCGGTCGACCTGCTTGCGATCGGCCGGCACCAGCGATCCCGCCCGATTCCGTTTCATGGCGATGGCTTCGCCAGCCACCGTGATCTCGCCCTCGTCTGGCGTCTCCAAAAGGTTGATGCAGCGCAGGAAAGTACTCTTGCCGGAACCGGAGGCGCCCAGAATGGAAATCACGTCGCCGTCTTGGGCATCGAGCGAGATGCCGCGCAGAACCTCGTGCTGGCCGAAGGACTTGTGGATATTGCGGACCGAAATTGCCGGCACCGGGGCGTCAGCCATGAACCTCTCCCTGGCGTCCGCCGCCGCTTGCCGGGTTCGGCCGCTCCCTGAGGTGCGGCGACAGTCGATATTCGACAAGCGCCATCAGGCGGACAATGATGAAATTGATGAGAAGATAGATCAGCGTCGCGACCAGGAACACCTCCATGGTGCGATAGGTCTGCGAAATCAGACGCTGCGCCGTACCGGTCACCTCCCAAACGGTGACGAGGCTGGCAAGCGCCGTCGATTTCACCATCAGGATGATCTCGGTCGAATAGGCCGGCAGCGCCTGCCGGATGGCGATTGGTGCGATGATGCGGCGGAACAGCAGCAGTCCCGACATGCCGGACGCCCTGCCCGCCTCGATCTCGCGGGCGGGGACGGCCTGCAACCCGCCGCGCATGATCTCAGCCTGGTAGCCGGCGGTGCAGAAAGCGAGCGCCAGCACCGCGCACGAGAAGGGATCGCGCAGCACCGGCCAGAACAGGCTGTGGCGGACGGCCGGAAACTGACCGAGACCGTAGTAGATCAGGAACATCTGGATCAGCAGCGGCGATCCGCGAAAGACAAAGACATAGGCGCGGCCAAAGGCCGACAGCAGCAGCCCACCGGACACCCGGCAATAGGTGATGCCGAGCGCAAACAAAGCACCGAGACAGACCGATGCGGCGAACAGCGCCAGCGTCATCGGCACGGCCGCGATCAGCTTGACGAAGGTCGACCAAAGGAAGGCGACATCGAAATCCATGGCGTCCTCCCTTTCTAGCGCCGGCCGAGACTGTTGCGGAAGCTGCGCGCCACGCGTCGCTCAGCGAAGTTGAAGATACGATCGGACAGCGTCGTCAGCACGAGGTAGAGCGCCCCTCCGACGATGAAGAACAGGAAATACTGCTTGGTGGAGCCGGCGGCGATCTGGGACGTCCGCATCAGCTCGGCAAGCCCCGTCACCGACACCAGTGTCGAATCCTTGAGGCTGAGCTGCCAGACATTGCCGAGACCCGGCAGAGAGAAGCGCAAGATCTGCGGCACCAGGATGCGCCGGAAACGCAACAGCGTTCCCATGCCGATCGAACGGGCGGCGTCGATCTCGCCGCGGGCAACGGCCTGATAGGCGCCACGATAAACCTCCGCCTGATAAGCTCCCGAGATGAGCCCGACGGCGACGGCACCGGCCAGAAAAGACGGCAGCCCAAGAAAGCCGTCGTAGTTGAGCCACTTTCCGATCGCGGTCACCGCCTGCGATCCGCCAAAATAGACGAGATAGATGACCAGTAGCTCGGGCGCTCCGCGAAATACCGTCGTGTAGGCGTCTCCAAGCCAGCGTGCCGGCCGTGACGCCGACAGCTTGGCCGTCGCGATGATCGCGCCGAGCACCGCCCCGATGCATAGCGAGGCGGCGGTGACGGCTAGCGTCATGCACATCGCCCACAACAGGATACCGCCCCGGCCTTGCTCGCCGAAGCCGATCAGGTCAATCCAGGACATCAAGGCTCTCCGTCGGGCGCTCCCGGAGGTCTAGCCGATCACACGTGACGCGACTAGGTCCGGGAGCATCCTGGACACATCAAGGGGTGACGTCGACCTTGAGCCACTTCTCCGACAGCTTCTTCACGGTACCATCGGCAATGGCGGCCTTGATCGCCTCGTCGAACAGCGCCTTCAGCTCCGGATCGGACTTGCGAACACCGAGACCTTCGCCTTCACCCCAGATCTGCCCGGCGATTTCCGGACCGGTGAAGGCCAGACCGGCATTGTCGGCGCTGGCGAAGGCACCGAGGAAATAGGTAGCATCGTCAAAGCCCGCGTCGATGCGACCGGCCGACAGATCGAGGTCGCGCTCAGCCGAGGTCTTGTATTCCTTGATCTCGGCAACGTCCTTGAAATTGTCGTAGACGAAGCCCGCGTAGACGGTCGACGCCTGGATACCGATGGTCTTGCCGGTCAGCGCCTTCTTGAGCGGGGCTATGGCATCGGCGCCATCCTTGGTCGTCGCGAGCTTGATCACCGAGCCGGTCCCGGCGAGCTTGGCAAGCTCGCCATCCTTCGGCGCAGCGAAGACGGCCGGCGTCGCGGCATAGGGAACGGTGAAATCGATCACTTCCTTGCGCTCCGGGGTGATCGACAGGGCGTCCATGATGATATCGAACTTGCCGGCGTTGAGCGCCGTGATCATGCCGTCCCAGTCCTGGGAGATCAGCGTACACTTCACCTTGGCGTGGGCGCAGAGATACTCTGTGAGGTCCGGCTCGAAGCCGACGATCTTGCCGCTGGCATCCGTGAGGTTCCACGGCGCATAGGCACCTTCGAGCGCAATGGTGACTTCCTTCCATTCCTTGGCCGAGGCCGGCACAGCCAGCGCGGCGAACAAGGCGGACGCGGCAACGAGACTACGGATGTTCATGGTGTTCTCCTCTGGTTTTTCGAAGCACTCCGGCTTCTTCTTAATTTCTTCCCGCCGTGGCAAGCGGCCTAGCAAAAAACATATCATGCCTTGAGGCGTTGAAGGGCAGCGGCAAACGCGCGGTCAACCTCTTCGTCGTTGGCGTGGCGGCCATCCTCGATCAGCCAGCGGCCGCCGATCATGACGTCACGAACGGCCGACCCGATACCACCAAATATCCAGCGATCGAGAATCGCATCGCCCTCAACGGAGGCGAGATACGGCGAACGGCCATCCAGCACTACAATATCCGCTGGCGCGCCCACTGAAAGCGCCGATTCGTTCGTGCCCGCGGCGCGAGCCCCGCCGGCAAGCACGCGGTCGAACAGCGTGCGCCCAACCGAGGCGCCCGGTCGGCCGGCGAGCCGATTCCGCCGGCGATCGCGTAACCGTTGGCCAAATTCCAGAAGGCGCAATTCATCTGCCACAGACGTTGAAACGTGGCTGTCGGTGCCGATCCCGAAACGCCCGTCTGCGGCGAGAAAATCGGACGCAGGGAATATGCCGTCTCCGAGATCGGCCTCGGTCGCCGGGCAAAGGCCGGCGACGGCGCCCGAGCCGGCGATCATCGCCACTTCCGCCTCGGTGACGTGCGTGGCATGGATAAGGCACCAGCGCTCGTCGACATCGGCAATGTCATAAAGCCTCTCGACCGGACGCCGGCCCGAATGGGCGATCGACGCCGCCACTTCGCGCTCCTGCTCGGCCACATGGATATGGATGGGCGCATGCTCCGGCACCGCCTTCATGACGGCGGCAATCTCGTCGCCGGTCACAGCCCTCAGCGAATGAAAGGCCAGGCCAAGCCGTGCCCCCGCCGACCGACAAGGCACGACGAGGCCGTGAAGCAGCGTCAAGAAGCCGTCGACATCATGGATGAATCGACGCTGCCCGGCGGTTGGTGCAACGCCTCCAAAGTCCGAATGGGCATAGAACACCGGCAACAACGTCAGGCCGATACCCGACATCTCCGCCGCCCGCAGGACGGCCAGCGACATCTCGGCCGGCTCGGCATAGGGGCGCCCATCCGTGCCGTGATGGAGATAATGAAACTCGGCGACACGGCCAAAACCGCCCTTCAGGAGCTCGATCTGCAGCTTGGCCGCGATCGCCACGACATCGTCGGGCGTCAGCAGCGACACCAGCCGATACATCTCCTCGCGCCAGGTCCAGAAGCTGTCGTCGCCCTGCCCGGCCACTTGCGTCAGACCGGCCATGGCGCGTTGGAATGCGTGGGAATGAAGGTCGGCGACGGCCGGTACGACGGGGCCGCCAAGGCGTTTGGCGCCAGCTGCCGGTACCCCGCGCTCGATCGCGTCGATCCGGCCATCGGCGCCAATGGAGAACACGACATCGTCGGCCCAACCATCCGCCAGCAAGGCTCTTTCGGCGAAAAGCAATTGATGGTTATCTGTTACCATCTTGTTCGCGAAACCTCACGCTTGTACATACAAGCACTGTAGAGGAAATTTCTTAACCCGCAAGCCGAATTCATCCGCTTCTGACCAATTTTGGGGAGTGCCTAGAAAATGAGCGACGTCAGTGAGCGTCCCCGCGGGACTCCCCCGCATTATGCGATGGTCAAGCAGATGATCCTCGCCCGCATCGGCAACGGCGAGTGGCCGCCCCGCCACAGAATTCCTTCAGAAAACGAGCTGGTCGCCACGCTTGGCCTCAGCCGGATGACCATCAACAGGGCATTGCGCGAACTGGCGGCAGACGGTGTTCTGCTGCGTATCCAGGGCCTGGGCACCTTCGTCGCCGAGGGCAAAAGCCAGACGTCGGTGTTCAAAGTGCGCAACATCGCCGATGAGATCCGCGAGCGCGGCCATGCCCACGCAGCCCAAACAGTCATGAAGGACGAATTGAAGGCGACGCCGGAACTCGCCGACGAACTAGGCATCGAGCTTGGCGCCGCCGTCTTCCACTCGCTGGTGATCCACCTCGAAAACGACATTCCGGTCCAACTAGAAGATCGGCACGTCAATCCGACTCTGGCGCCGGACTATCTCACCCAGGATTTTTCCACCCGTACGCCCAACAGCTATCTTAGCGCCGTGGCCCCGTGGACGACGGTGGAACACACCGTCGAAGCCGTCCTGCCCGCGCCCTGGGAAGCCAAGCTGCTGGCCATTGCGCGTAGCGATCCCTGCCTGCTGATCCGGCGCCGCACGTTTTCCGGCGAGCGCGTCGTCACCTCCGTCCGGCTGCTGATGCCCGGTGGACGTAGCCGCATCGAGAGCCGACAGGGCGCCAGCATAACCTGAACCAGCAGCGCGGGGATCACCGTTCGAAGAGGATGAGTCATGGATTGGCGGCACTGCCTCTTTTGCGTTGACTCGTCATTCGTCCAGTGCTTTCTGTGTTGTATAGACAAGATAGGGGATCATCATGCCGAGCAACACGCGATATCGTGATGTCGAAATCCGCGCACCCCGGGGCACGACGCTTCGGGCCAAGAGTTGGCTGACCGAAGCGCCGCTCCGCATGCTGATGAACAACCTCGATCCCGACGTCGCCGAGAATCCCAAGGAGCTGGTTGTCTATGGCGGCATTGGCCGCGCCGCCCGCGATTGGGAATGCTTCGACACGATCGTCCGCACCCTCGAGCGCCTCGAGGACGACGAGACGCTGCTGATCCAGTCGGGCAAGCCGGTCGGCGTATTTCGCACGCACAAAGACGCGCCACGCGTGCTGATCGCCAACTCCAACTTGGTACCTCATTGGGCGACTTGGGAGCACTTCAACAAGCTCGATGCCGAGGGGCTGATGATGTACGGTCAGATGACGGCTGGCTCGTGGATCTACATCGGCGCGCAAGGCATCGTTCAGGGCACCTACGAGACCTTCGTGGAAGCCGGACGGCAGCATTATGACGGCAGTCTCAAGGGACGCTGGGTATTGACGGCCGGCCTCGGCGGTATGGGCGGCGCCCAACCGCTTGCCGCCGCCATGGCCGGCGCCACTTCGCTCAACATCGAATGTCAGCAATCGCGCATCGACTTCCGCCTGCGCACCCGCTACGTCGACAAGCAGGCAAAGGACCTGGACGACGCGCTGCGCCTCGTCGCCGAGCACACCAGTAAGGGCGAAGCGGTCTCTATCGCGTTGCTTGGCAACGCCGCCGATGTATTGCCGGAGCTGGTGCGGCGCGGTGTGCGGCCGGATCTGGTCACCGACCAGACATCCGCCCACGATCCACTCAACGGCTACCTGCCGTCCGGCTGGACCTGGGACGAATATCGCGCCCGCGCCAAGGTCGAGCCAGAGGTGGTGATCGCCGCCGCCACGGCTTCGATGCGACAGCACGTGCGCGCCATGCTCGACTTCCAGACGATGGGCGTGCCGGTGTTCGACTACGGTAACAACATCCGCCAGCGCGCCTTCGACGCCGGCGAGCAGAATGCCTTCGCCTTCCCAGGCTTCGTCCCCGCCTATATTCGCCCGCTGTTCTGCCGCGGCATCGGCCCGTTCCGCTGGGCAGCGCTGTCAGGCGACCCGGCCGACATCCATGCCACCGACGCCAAGGTGAAGGAACTGATCCCCGACAATCCCCACCTGCACAACTGGCTGGACATGGCAGCCGAGCGCATCGCCTTCCAGGGGCTGCCAGCGCGCATCTGCTGGGTCGGTCTCGGCGCTCGCGCCCGGCTCGGCCTCGCCTTCAACGAGATGGTTCGGCAGGGTATCGTCAAGGCTCCCATCGTCATCGGCCGCGACCACCTCGACAGCGGCTCGGTCGCCTCGCCCAACCGCGAGACTGAAGCCATGCGCGACGGCTCGGATGCCGTCTCCGACTGGCCACTGCTCAACGCGCTGCTCAACACCGCGTCCGGCGCCACCTGGGTATCGCTCCACCACGGCGGCGGCGTCGGCATGGGCTTCTCCCAGCATGCCGGCATGGTGATCGTCTGCGACGGCAGCGAGGATGCCGACCGTCGCATCGCCCGCGTTCTTCACAATGACCCGGCAACCGGCGTCATGCGCCACGCCGACGCCGGCTATGACATTGCCATCGAGTGCGCCCGCGATAAGGAACTCGACCTGCCGATGCTCGGAAAATGAGTCTCCGGCTTCTGACAGACGCCGATTTCCGACGCCTGCCCTGGCAGAATGGTCGCGGCACCACGCTGGAACTCCTCCGGCGTGACGACGCTGCCGGCGCCATGCTCTGGCGGCTGTCGATCGCCGACGTTGTCGAGCCCGGCCCCTTCTCGCCTCTGCCCGGCATCGATCGGGTGATCACACTGATCGAGGGTACAGGATTCGATCTCGACTTCGGTGGCGCCCAGCCACCGGTGTCCCTCCGATCGTTCGAGCCGCTGGCCTTTTCCGGCGATTGGTCGACGGCAGCCACCATCGTCCATGGCCCGTCACGCGACTTCAATGTGATGACCGCTCGTGGGAAAATAACGGCGAAGGTCCAGGTCGTCCGAAGCGGTATCATCGCCGCTCCGTTCGCCTATATTCTGGCTGTATGCGGCAGTATGACCGCCAGCGGCGATGGCGTTACAGTTCGGGCTGAGCGGGGCGAACTGATCGAATGCCATCAAGAGGACGAAGTGCGTCTCGGAATGGAGGAGGCGGAATCGGCCCTCGTCGTTCATCTGCTGATGAACGGCGACGAAGTCATCTTGTGAAACCAGAACGACCGGGGCGCCCATGAAATCTCCTGCAAGAGCGGCTCGCACCATGCGTATTGGCACGAAGACGTTACTCGCGGTAGGGATGCTGGAATTAGTCATACATGAGTGCTAGGGGAAGCTGACTTGCTTCAGCGTTTCGCGGCGCCGAACAGTTCGACAACAGCATGGATCCCCAGCCATGAGCGAAAAGATAAAGATCGTCGCCACATCAGACCACACCGGCATCGATCTCAGGAAGGCCGTCATCGCCCATCTTGAGGCCCGCGGTTACGCAGTCGAGGACGTCGGTCCTGTGTCGACCGAAAGCACCGATTACCCCAAGTGGGGCGAGAAGGCTGCTCGAGTCGTGCTAGCCGGTGGGGCGCAGCTCGGCATCGCCATCTGCGGCACCGGTTTCGGCATTTCTCTCGCCGCCAACAAGCTTGCCGGCATCCGTTGCGTCGTCTGCTCCGAGCCCTATACCGCCAAGCTATCGCGGCTGCACAACAATGCCAACATGTTGGCTTTCGGTGCCCGCGTTGTCGGTGTGGATCTCGCCCTGATGATTGTCGATGAATTCCTGAATGCCGAGTTTGAGGGCGGTCGCCACGCTCGTCGCGTCAACATGATTTCAGAGCTTGAAGCCGGCCGCTCGGTCTGCTGAAAGGGCGTGGCCGCCGGTCTTCGGATAGGCGGCCGGCCGGGAGGAGATAAGGGCGTCCGGATTTCGTGTCCGGACGCCCTTTTTGTATCCGGAAATCGTTCAAGCCGTGCGCCGCCGTTCGGGACGCGGCATCAGCCCGCGCACCAGGCGATAGCCAAGGAGCAAGACCACCAGCCCGACGTGGATGATCTGCGTGAGGTCGAGAACCTTGGTCGCCAAGAGATAATGGACGGCGGCAAGCGAGACGGCGACGTAAACCAGCCGGTGCAACAGCCGCCAGTTTTTCCCCAGACGCCGGATTGACAGCCGGTTGGACGTGACCGCCAGCGGTACCAGCAGCACGAGAGCGGCAAAACCCAGCGTAATAAACGGCCGCCGCGCGATATCGGGAATGATGGTGCTCCAGATGAGACCGCGATCGAGCGTCAGGTAGACGCTGAAATGCATCGCCGCGTACCAAAATGCGAGGAGGCCAAGGGCACGGCGAAAGCGCAGAAGATTGACACCCGCCAGCTGTCGGAGCGGCGTAATGGCGAGCGTCAGAATGAGAAAGCGCAGCGCCCAGAGACCGAGGGTCTGCTCGAAAGCGCGAACCGGGTCGGCGCCGAGACCGCCGGTCGCGCCGAGCCAGAAGCTCGCCGCCGCCGGCATGAAGCCGATGACATAAATGCCCCAGCCGGTGAGACGATCAACAAAAGGCGACCGAGCCATCGCCATTAATAGTTGGCCCTAAGATCCATGCCCGTGTAGAGGCTCGCCACCTCGTCGGAATAGCCATTGAACATCAGGGTCGGGCGCCGGCCCGAACCGAAGAAGCCGCTTTCGCCGATGCGTCGCTCGGTTGCCTGGCTCCAGCGCGGATGGTCGACCTCGGGATTGACGTTGGCAAAAAAACCGTACTCGTTGGCCTGCAGCGAATTCCAGGAATTGGGTGGCTGGGTTTCGACCAGTGAAATCCGGACGATCGACTTGATGCCCTTGAATCCATATTTCCACGGCACGACGAGACGGATGGGCGCACCATTCTGGTTGGGCAGGCTCTCTCCGTAGAGGCCGACAGCGAGTAGGGTCAGCGGATGCATCGCTTCGTCGAGACGCAGGCCTTCCACATAAGGCCAAGGCATGGGCTGCAAGTAGCCCGACTGTCCCGGCATTTCCTTAGGCCGCACCACCGTTTCGAAAGCGACGAATTTCGCCGAGCCCTGCGGCTCCACCTTGTCGAGCAGCGCTTTCAGCGGAATTCCGTCCCACGGGATCACCATTGACCACGCCTCGACGCAGCGCATGCGATAGATGCGTTCTTCGACAGGCAAGTCGGCGATCAGCTTGTCGACATCGAAGGTTTGCGGTTTGCCGACCAGCCCATCGACGGTGATCGTCCATGGACGCGGCTTGAAGTCGCCCGAATAGCGAGACGGATCGGCCTTGTCGGTGCCAAACTCATAGAAGTTGTTGTAGGTGGTCACGTCCTCGCGCGATGTGAGCGGCTCGTCCACCTTATAGGGGCCAGGCACTGTCTTGAGCGGCACTGTCGCCGGGCTTTCGGCGCGGGCTCCACCGGTACCAAGCGCCAATCCCGCCCCTGCCATAAGCCCCATGAATTCGCGGCGACGCAGATAGACGGAACGCGGCGTGATCTCGGACGCCGGAATAGCGGGCGGGCGATAGGTTGGCATCGACAATCCTCCCGGCGGCGCGTTTGCGCTGCACTTCGGAGGCATTCTCGAATGATACGGTCGGAATGAAAAGCCACTATTTCGTGTAGTGCAATAAAAAGGTCGGCGCCGCGGGGCACGGCGCCGACCCGTTCATCGTCCCATCGCGCTTACTCGGCAGCGACGGCAACCGGTGCAGAAGCGGCGGCGAGCGCCTGGTCGAGATCGGCGATGATGTCGTCCGGATGCTCGATACCGATCGAAAGACGGACATAGCCGGGCGTAACGCCCGTCTTGAGCTGTTCCTCAGCCGTCAGCTGCGAGTGCGTCGTCGAAGCCGGATGGATAGCCAGCGACCGGGCATCACCGATATTGGCAACGTGGTAGAACAGCTGCAGCGCATCGATGAATTTCTTGCCAGCCTCGACACCACCCTTCAGCTCGAAGCCGATCAGCGCACCGTACCCGCCTTCGAGATAGGCATCGGCGCGGCGGCGGAACTCGCCACTCTGCAACTTCGGATAAATGACGCGCGTCACGTTCGGCTGTTTCGTGAGGTAGTCAGCCACCTTCTCGGCATTCGCCACATGCTGGCGGATTCTGAGCGGCAGCGTTTCCAGACCCTGAATAAGCTGGAAGGCGTTGAACGGCGAGAGCGCGGCGCCAATATCACGCAGCAACTTGACGCGGGCGCGGATGGCATAGGCGATCGGGCCGAGTGGCTTCACCGCCTGCGACCAGATTGCGCCGTGATAGGCCGGGTCCGGCGTGTTGAACAGCGGCTGCCGCTCGGGGAAAGCCTCCCAGTCGAAGTTGCCGCCGTCAATGATCAGGCCACCGATCGAGGTGCCGTGGCCACCGATATACTTGGTGGCCGAATAGACTACCACCGCCGCGCCGTGCTTGAGCGGCTTGGACAACAGCGGCGCCGCCGTATTGTCGATGATCAGCGGAATGCCGAGCGGGCGACCGATATCGGCCACTTCCTTCACCGGGAAGACGTTGAGCTTGGGATTGGGCAGAAGCTCGGCATAGTAGGCGCGAGTACGATCGTCGGTTGCCTTGCGGAAGTTCTCGGGGTCTGTTGGGTCGACGAAGCGAACCTCGATCCCCAACTGACGCAGCGTGTCGGCGAGCAGCGCCCAGGTACCGCCGTAGAGATCGGTCGAAGAAACGATGTTGTCGCCGGCCGAGGCAACGTTGAGGATGGAGAAAGTGGTAGCCGCCTGTCCCGACGCCACGGCAACGGCGGCGACACCACCCTCGATCTCAGCGATACGCGTCTCGAGCGCATCCTGGGTCGGATTGCCGATGCGCGTGTAGATGAAGCCAAGTTCCTCAAGCCCGAACAGGCGAGCGGCATGCCCGGCATCCTGGAACTGATAGGATGTCGTCTGATGGATCGGCACGGCGACGGAGCCTGTGCTTGGATCCGCTCGGAAACTACCGCCGTGAAGCGCAAGGGTCTCAGGGTGTAGCGACTTGCTCATGAAAAAATCTCCCAGATCAATCATCCTGCGCTCACCATGGAGCCCAAAACAGCATGGAGAATGATTTTCCTTCCCCTGCCCTGCTGCCGAAACGTATTTCAACATGCATCAGAGCGAGATGACAGTTCTGGAATTTCTTTGCGCCGACAAGAAAGGCAATTTCCTTCTCCCGCTTGGCCGATTGCCGCAGCGTCTTTTCCGGAGACGCTTAATTCCAAGGAAGCACCCCAAGAGAGAAATGGGTGGGGCTCGACGTCACAAAGCTCCCAAGGCAACCATCTTTATCCGAGTTGGCCGGATGCCGACTCCCCAACCATCCCGCACAAACTATCGTTCAGATCTGGTCAATGTCGATTTTTGCAAAATATTCCTGTAAAAGCCGAGCGGGCCCATAGAATTTCAAATGTTAATATATATGATACGGGATATATATTTAGTATCTACGTAGATCGATGACACAATAGCTTGCGATTCCACAAAAAATGACCGATTGACTATGCCGAAAAAATCGGAAATCTTTAAAGTGGTTAAGGTTGCGGCCGAGTCGCGGTGGGATCATTCTCAGGCGGACAGTGGGCGGACAAGTAAATCGTCTTGGTCTGCATTGTGCCACTCGACGAAAAGCTGCGTCCTAGGCACACTGGTAAAATCGCCGTGCGATTTGGGGAGATGCTGGATTCGGCCTCGACGTTTGGACACACGTTATAAAGTGTCCGGAACCTACGCCGATGCCAACAATATCGCCGGACAACCTATTGTTCCTGAGGGAGCATTCGATCTTGACATTTGATCGGGAGATTGGCGCCCTCCGAGGCTCGGATGCCGGAATTGTTGGATTCGGCGAAACCGACAGAACGAGTGGCCTGTTGGCCCGCCAGCTCGCGGCGGCGACGCATCCAGATGGCGGAATCGACATCACGGCACTGCTGAAAGTCGTCGGATCAACTTACGAAAGCTTGGAAACTGCGCTTAACGAGGCTTCGAACGCAAACGGTACATTGAACATCGGATTGGCTGAGCAGAATGCCCGCATGAGCGCTGCGCTCGAGGCTGCGTCAGAGGGCGTTGCCGTTTTTGATGCCGACGACAGGGTTGTCCTCTGGAACCGACGCTATTTGGAACTTTATCCCGAACTTGACGGGTTTCTTACCACCGGCCGCAGTTTTGAAACGATGCTGCGCCACAGTCTCGATCGAGGCGCTTATGTCGACGCCCTTGGCCAAGAGGAAGCTTGGCTCAAGGCTCGTCTACAGCGGCACTCTCTGCCCAGCAGCGTTGAAGAGCAGCATCGTGCTGACGGACGCTGGATCCGAGTTGAGGAGAGTCGCCTGGCGAGCGGCGGGTGGGTAGGCATTCGCGTCGATATCAGCGAATTCAAGCGGCGTGAAGCGGCTTCCCGGTTGCTATTCGAGGATAGCCCGGTTCCCATGTATCTGTTCGACTTTGAGACCTTGCGATTTTTGGCTGTCAATCGCGCGATGATCGCCCATTACGGCTATACCGTCCATCAGTTCATGAACATGAGCGTCTTGGAGATGCGCCCGGAGCGTTGTCGCCCGGAAGCGCTAGAAGCCATTCGAAACTGGGTCGACACTCAGAGTGGCGATCGCCTCTTTCGGCATGTCAAGGCTGACGGCACGGAGATTGAGGTCGAAGTTTTTGTCCGACAGCAGATCCACAATGGCAAACCAGCGGTTTTGGCGACGGCCATCGACGTCACAGAGCGCAAGCGCGCCTCAGATGAACTAGAGGCGACACGCGAGTTCCTGAACACGATCGTTGAGAACGTGCCCGCGGCGATGTTCGCCAAGGACCCCATCAGCCGGAAATACATTATGCTGAACCAAGCCGGTGAGCAGCTGTTCGGCTGTTTGCGCGATGCCTTCATCGGCAAGAATTCCCGGCAGATCTTCGGCGAACGTGTCGCAATGGCTGCCGAGTCGGACGAGGATCTCCTTCTGTCAGGCGAAGCGTCACAGTTGACGACTTCTGAGACGATCTCTACCCCCAACGGCACCCGCCTCGTCACAGTGACCCGCATGGTGGTTCGCAAGGCGGACGGCTCGCCCCGCTTCATCGTCGGCGTAACGATGGATGTCACCGAAAAGCGGCGCGCCGAGGAACAGATTGCCTATCTTTCACAGCACGATGGACTGACAGGCCTGCCCAATCGGGAAGCGATGATGATCCGCCTTGCCGACGGCATCTTTGCCGCCATGGCAACCCAGGCGCGCTTCGGTCTACTCAGCATCGACATAGACCGTTTCAAAACGCTCAACGATCTCTATGGTCACGCGGTTGCCGACCGAGTGTTGAAGGAGGCGGCGAGGCGCCTCGTCGATATCGCCGGCGACGGGCTGGTCTTCCGGCCAAGCGGAGACGAGTTTGTCGTCATTTCCAATGATCCAGACCAGCCAAACGCCTCACGGCGGCTCGCAGCGTTGGCTCAGAGCGTCTTCGCCGAAGACGTCGTGGTCGACGACAAAGTCATTCGGGTAGGCATCAGTATCGGTGTCGCCACTTACCCCGTTGATGGTGACAGTGGGTCCATGCTGCTCGCCAACGCGGGCGCGGCTCTCTACCACGTCAAGTCCGAAGCGCGAGGCTACGTCCGAGTTTACGAATCCAAGTCAGACCGGCTCATTCGCGATCGATGGGCGCTGCAGGCAGATCTGGGGCACGCGCTTCGCAACGGGGAGCTCTCCCTTCACTTCCAACCTCAGGCGGAGATCGACGGCCGGATCTTCGGCTTTGAGGCGCTGATGCGCTGGACGCATCCGACCCGCGGCCCCATATCACCGGACAACTTCATTCCTCTGGCGGAAGAATCCAACCTCATTCTCGATATGTCGGCCTGGGTGCTGACAGAGGCTTGCCGGACCGCCGCGAGCTGGGCGCATCCGCTGACCGTCGCCGTCAACCTGTCGCCGATCCAGTTTCAGCATGGCGAACTGCCGCGGCTTATTCAGCAGACACTGTTCGACACCGGCCTTCAGCCATCGCGCCTCGAGCTTGAGATCACCGAGGGCATTCTGCTCGGCGACTTCGCGCACATCGTCAGCATGCTGAGGCGGATCAAGGCGATGGGCGTACGCATCGCCATGGACGATTTTGGTACAGGCTATTCCTCGCTGTCTTATTTGCAGGCTTTCCCTTTCGACAAGATCAAGATCGACAAGAGTTTCATTCAGTCGATCGGCCGTACCGAGCAGGCAAAGACCATCATCCGCGCCGTCATCGGCCTCTGCCGGGGCCTTGGCATTCCCGTCATCGCAGAGGGGGTCGAGACGGAGGAGCAGCGGAGTTTCCTGGCGCAGGAACATTGCACGGAAATACAGGGCTACATCATTGGTCGACCGGCGCCGATTCAGGTCTACAGCGAGGTCGTCGACAGACTGGACGCGGCGCGCACCATTTGATGATCGACCTCCAGCCCTAAAACAGCGATAGCGAATGAAGGTTGTGACATACAGCGGGGCGACATAGGCTCCGCCCGATTCCGGTCGCTCGTCAGAAACCGGATCCAGGGAGAAACGCGATGGAGAACTTCACCTTCCTCAACCCGACGAAGATCATCTTCGGTCGGGACGCCGAAGTGTCAGTCGGGATCGAAACAGCCCGCTATAGTCGCAAGATCCTGCTCCATTACGGCGGCGGTTCCATCAAGGCTTCTGGCCTCTACGATCGCGTCTGCGCCTCGCTCAAAGCGGCCGGTGTTGAGTGGGTCGAACTCGGCGGCGTCAAGCCCAACCCACGCCTCTCCATCGTCCACGAGGGCGTTCGTCTCTGCAAAGAGCACGGTCTCGGCTTCATCCTGGCGATCGGCGGCGGTAGTGCTATCGATTCCGCCAAGGCCATCGCGATGGGGGCGGTCATTGAAAGTGACGTCTGGGACTTCTACGTTGGCCGGGGAACACCCGCCGATGCGCTGCCCATTGGCACCGTGCTCACCATTCCGGCCGCAGGTTCGGAATCGAGTGACGGCACGGTGATCACCAATGAAGACGGCTGGTTGAAACGCGCCGTCGGCGGTCCGTTCCTCTACCCACGCTTCTCGATCCTCAACCCGACTCTTTGCGCTACCCTGCCGCCATTCCAGGTTGCCTGCGGCGCCGCTGACATTATGTCGCACCTGATGGAGCGCTACTTCACCAACGTGAAGAACGTCGCCTTTACCGATCGGCTGATCGAGGCGACCATGAAGACCGTCACAGCGCAAGCGCCCAAGGTACTGGCCAACCCTGACGATTACGACGCCTGGGCGGAGTTGATGTGGGCCGGCACCATCGCCCACAACAACCTCCTCAATACCGGCCGCGTCGGCGACTGGGCTTCGCACGATATCGAGCACGAAGTGTCGGGCATCTATGACGTCGCTCACGGTGCCGGCCTCGCGGTCGTCTTCCCGGCCTGGATGAAATATGTCCTCCGTCACGACATCGACCGCTTCGTGCAATGGGCTGTACGCGTCTGGAATGTCGAACTCGACGTGTTCGACAAGGAGGCGACCGCTCGCGAGGGCATCGCCCGCCTGGAGGCCTTCTTCCACAAGATCGGCCTGGGAACGACGCTCGCCTCGCTCGGCATCCACGACGACCGCATCGATGAGATGGCGCGAAAAGGCACCAACGACGATAGCCGTGTGCTTGGCAATTTCGTTAAGCTCGACAGCCACGCAGTCGCCGACATCCTGCGCCTCGCCCGGTAATCTTTCCGGCGGCGGGGCTACCTGCCTCGCCGCAGCATCGACCAAGCGACAAACCAAGGCGAACAACGGCCATCGGTGATCCGCCCTTCCTGCCAGATGAGCCTGCCTTTCACAGGTCCCGGCAAGGCTGCCCGATGAGAAGCAAGGTTGAGTATCAGCATCAGATCCGTCGTATCCGCCTCCCAGGTAACGCGGATCACACCGTCATCGACGCTCCAACGGCCATTCTTTCGGATGCCAGTGCAAAGTGGCACGACCTCCCGCCGGCGGACGCGCAGAATGGAGCGATACCAATCGAGCATGCGCGCGTGGAGCGACAGGCGATGCTCACTCCAGTCCAGCCGAGCGGCGGCAAACGTGGCAGGATCGAACGGGTCAAGCAGGTTGTCCGAATTGACCGCGAAGGTGGCGATCCGCCCGTCCCGAACCGCCATGGCGAAGGTTGGGGCAAGGTCGGAGAAAAAGGGAAAGGGCGATCCAGCCGCCCATTCCTCACCTTGAAACAGCATGGGAATTTGTGGGGCTAGCAAGTAAGCGGCGGTCGCTGCCCGACAGGCCGCTTGTGAGGCTAACATGCTGATGCGTTCGCCCCGCGCTCGGTTCCCTACCTGATCATGGTTCTGAAGAAAGGACACAAAGGAGGTCGCCGGAAAGGAAGCAATTGGCTGGTTCTCGTCGTCGCTGGCCTGGAACCCATCAGCCAGCGCCCGTGCGAGGACCTCCGGTCGTCCTGCGCAGTCGGCATAGTCCTTGTCAGTCTCGCCGGTAATGGCGGCGTGCAGCGCGTGATGGAGATCGTCGTTCCACTGTCCGTCGAATCCGCCGTTTGCAGATACCCGGTCAGTTTCCAGTCGGGCACTTTCAAGAACAAGATGAATCTTTCGGCCCCCTCCCGCGGCGCGCGCGACCTCGGCGATACTCGAAAGAATGTGGTCCGGCTCGATGTCTCGAAGCTCGTGGGCCGCATCGATGCGAAGGCCGTCGAGGTGGAATTCACCGATCCACATGCGCACGTTGGCAAGCACGAGATCGCGCATCGAGGTTACCTCCCGGCAACCGTAGTCGATGGCTTCACCCCAGGGAGTCGCATAAAGCTCGGTATGAGCCGGGGCGAGGAGCGGCAGATAGTTCCCCTCCGGGCCGAAATGGTTGTAGACGACATCTAGCAACACGGCGATTCCGAGCGCATGTGCCCGGTCGACAAAGGCCTTGAAGTCATCCGGCCTGCCGTAGCGGCTGTCCGGAGCAAACAGCAATACGCCATCGTAGCCCCAGCTCCACCGGCCGGGGAAATCGCCCACCGGCATCACCTCGATCACCGAAATACCGAGGGATTTCAGATAGGCAAGCCGTGAGATAGCTGCCTTGAATGTGCCTTCCGGCGTAAATGTGCCAATGTGCAGCTCGTAGATGACCGCTTCATGCCACGGCAGGCCGCGCCAGGAGGCGTCAGTCCAGCGAAAGCCATCGGATGCGACCACCTCGCTCGGCCCGTGCACATCCTCCGGCTGGAAGCGACTGGCAGGGTCAGGCACGGCGGTACCGTCGGGCAGCAGAAATCGGTAACGAACGCCGGCTGGGCCAGCAGCGGTCAGCGTGAACCAGCCCTCCGGCTCGCTAATCATTTGCAGTGGCTCTCGGCCGTCTATCGCCAGGATAATCGCCGTCTGATCGGGCGCCCACAGGCGAAAGCTGACGAGACCATCGCGCCAAGCGGCACCGAATTCCGCCGGCATTTCTCCCCTACTAACAGTCGGCGGAGTGGCGGGCGTCGACATGTCCATCCTGGCGTCTCCCCGTTGGGCGGCCGTCAAGGCGACCGGTCGGCGGAGGCCATTGTGGCCGGGCAGAGGCGTGCAAGCAACCGGTCTGTTTCAGCAACCTATAGCTCAGGAACAGCCCGGCGGTGCCGGGCTCGCATCCGTTCGCGATGCAGGGAATAGAGCCCGCTTGCCACGATCAGCGATGCACCGACGGTGGTCGTCAAGCCAGGAACGATACCCCAGACAACAAACGAAACCGCGGTCGCGGAAATCATCTGCAAATAGCTGAAAGGAGCGAGCAGTGACGCTGGCGCCATGCGGTAGGCGAACACGCAACAGACCTGCCCAATGGCGAAAAACAGGCCACCGGCCATGCCAAAGACGAACTCGTGCCACGACGTCTGGAAGATCTCGGGCCAGACCAAAACCGTTGCCACGGACAGGCCGATGAGCGACGTCCAGACCATCATCGTCTCGGCACTGTCGCGAGCCGCCTTGCGCGTCAGAATGGTCGAAAAGGCACCGACAAAAGCGGCAACGAGCGTGAAGATGGAAGCGTAATGGAAACTTGACGTTCCCGGCTGGACGATGATCAGAACGCCGCTGAAACCGACCAGGGCGGAGAGCCAGCGCCGGGTACCGACAACTTCACCGAGAAAGACGATCGATAGCGCCATGACGAACACCGGCGACACGAAGGAGATCGCCGTTGCATCTGGGATCTGCTGGTGCTGAAGGCCAAGCAGAAACAGGATGGTGCCGCAGATCGCCGCCAAGCCGCGCAGAATGTTGAGCCACAAATGCCGAGGACGAAACACCGCCCTTCCCTCACGGCGCAGCGCAAAGGGCACGGCGACGATGACGTAGACGAGATTTCGCCACCAGGCGATCTTCTCGGCGCTGGCCTCGGGCTGAATGAACTTGGCACCAACGTCGCACGCCGCGAACAGCAGCGTCGAGGCCGCGATCAGGGCAATGGCGAGCAATATCCGTTCGTCGACGCGCGACGACAACCCGACGTCAACCGTCGGAGACATGGTCTGGGAGGTCACCTTGCTCTGCCTGCAAAGAGCTGGCCGATCAGCTTGGCCAGCATAGGATGGCGCAATTGCCACCCTCTGCATGAAACGATTTTGAGGCAAAGACAAGGCAGCTCAAAAAACTATGACAAAAAATCTCCGGTTGCGACATAAGGGCATGAACGACCGGTAAAGCGATCAGGACAAATAGCTCGATAACGACAGTTTGGAAATCTTGCCAATGGCTGCGTATGCAGCCTCCAACTGTGCCTCGTAGTTGGACATATTGGCTGCCACCGTGGTGATGTCCACCTCGCTGAGATTGGAGATCACGTCCGCCGCATCGGTCTGGTAATCCTCTTGCGAACTGACGGCGTCCTTCAAGTCCGACGAATCGAGCGACAACTTGGTCTGAACCGTCGACAAACCATCAATGGATTTGGCCAGCAGGTCGATAGCTTTCGTCACCGAGTCACTGTCCGTCGAACCGTTGGCGATGGTGGATATGGCCCACAGCGCCTGTTTGAAGCTATCGTCGTTCGCCGTCACACCATAGGAGATGACGCGACTCGATGAAACCCGCACCGACGCCGTTTGATCGTCGCCTTGATAGTAGTCCAGCTCGTCTTGCGAAGTTGCGGTCGACCCCTCGATGCTGTCGATGTCCACGGGTTCGGTGTCGACAGCGCTGCCGGAAAAGAGATAGCGACCATCCAGCTTTGTGTTCATCAACGAGACGACGCTTTCGAGCGCAGACTTCGCAGACGTCTGCAATGTGTCGGAGCTGGCCGTGGACGAGGCAAGTGTCGCCTTCAAACTGCTGAGGTCGTCGAGGATCGATCCGACGGAATTGTACATCGTCTCGACACGGTTGCTGGCTGTGTTGGCTGCCTCTTTATAAGCTTTGGAGCGCGTCACCGACGCCTGCAACGACACAACACTTCCGGCTTTAGAGCCAAGCCCACCGTAATCATCCGAAACTTGGCCGGACGCCTGCTGCGTCGTGGCTTCCGCTTCCTTGACTTGAATCCTCATTGCCGCCTGGAGCAGGCTTTGTGACGATGCAAAAGTGGCGACACGCATGGCCATGCCTGATCCTCCGACTCTTTACGATTGGCGCGGCTACGATTTCACCGCTGCAAGCAGCGTATCGAACATGTCCTTGGCGGCTTGGATCACCTGGGCCGCCGCCGAATAGAGCGTCTGATAATCCTCGAGTTTGGATGTCTCCTCATCGACGTTGACGCCCGATTGCGAGGCAATGGTGCTTGATAGCGAAGACTGCAACGTATTGGCAGTCGTCTCAGAATCCTCGGCCGTCGACGCGCGGCTCGCGAAAGCGGACACCACGCGAGAGGCATAATCGGTGAGTGTCCCGCTCATCGAACCGATACTGCCGACCGCGCTATAGCTGTAAGAGGTCGTCAATGCCGAATTTAGCGCATCGGCTACCGTTGTGGATCCGCTGGTCAAAACGGTCTTTCCAGTCGTCGTCACGTCGGTTGACAGCGTCCCGACGGCGAGTGTTCCGCTGTCCTTGAGGAGACCTGAGGAAACCTGGATATTGGACGCGGAACTGCCGGTAAAAACGGAATTCAGTCCAAAGAAACTCGAGAAGCTCTGACCATTGATCGAGCTGTCCTTGGCGCCGATCGACACGCCGGAACCATCTGTGTCGGAACTGATGGTGAGCTTGCCATTCGAATCGACCGAAGCACTGATGCCATCAACCGCATCAAGCGCGGATACGAGATCATCAACCGAACTATAGCTGGAGAGGTCGAGGTCCTTATACGAGGTCAGCTTGCCATCCGAGTCCACGAGGGCGACCCGAACAGTCCCAGACGAGGAGAAACTGGAGACACCAGAAACATCCGTCGTTCCAGTGAGGCTGTCGGGTGCCGGCACCGACGATCCATCGGCAACAGCCGCATTGACAGTCGAGATCAGCTTGCTTGCCAGCGTGTCCAGTTCCGACTGCGCGTCCGGCAACGTCTCGTCACGTAATGTCAGCAGCCCGCCGATCTCACCGTTGGTGATCGAACTTGTAATATCTTTGTTGCCATCAACCAAAATCGACCCGTTGGCGTCGACTGAAAGCTCATGAGCGTGGCTGGAGACAAGCGTCGTGCCGCCAGTGGTTGTGACGTAGAGAACGCCGGACGACGTTGTACTCGTGGAAATATCCAGCAGGCTGGAAATCGCCTCGACCGCGGAGTTGCGCTTATCCTCAAGATCGGCGGTCGACTCCCCTTTTTGTTTGCCCGCGGTTATCTGGGTGTTGTAATCGGCAATCTTCTGAAGATTTGCATTGACGGTATCGACGTCGTCGGAAATCTGTTGATCAGCGTTGCTTGCGAGCGTCGATATCGATGACGAAATGTCCCTGAGCTGGCTGGCGAGCGTGTCGGCGGCGGAAATCAGGCTGCTCTGCGTCGAGTTATCGTCTGGCGAAGAAGCCAGCTCGGTTACCGCCGTCTCGAGCGACGCCATCTGTGTGGTAATCGACGTACCGCCGTCATCACTGCCAGTGGTCGATCCCATGAGCGACTGGAGCTGATCGGTGTAGGACGCCGTAATCGAAGCAGACCCAAGGTCCGCGTTGGCCGAAACCAATGACGCGAACACATACTTATCCACACCGCCGGTAATCGATGAAATCGCCGTGCCTGCTCCCTTCGAGCCAGACACCGTCGACACCTGATTGGCCGTTTTGACGGTATACCCGTCGACGTCCGCGTTCGCGATATTGGACGAGGTGACGTTGATGCCAACTTGCGCCGACCTCAACGCCGACAACGCGATAGAACTGGCGACTGATATAGACATGAGCCGCCTCCTCGTGAAGCGCTACCGAATGAGCCTCAAGCGAGGCGGTCGGGGAGAAGGGATGTGTGGGCTGTGGAACCACCCGACATGCGAGACCCTGTCCGCCCATAAACCGGCGCGGTCGACGCCCCGTCTTCGCGAACGGCGGCAACCACCGCCGCGATGCGCCGCCGTGATGCCCCAATGGCGCCAGCGAGCCGCGACAGGTTCTCCTGGGCCAAGCGCTGGACAAACCCGACCCGCTGGTCGAGATAGGAACGTTCGGCGTCGGTAACCGGCCCCGCCGCCCCGATCGCCTTGAGCGAGGCTTCAATACTGGAGGCTAGATTACTCTTTCGGCCGGTCGTTGCGGCGAGCGAAGCGGGCATACCGCTAGCCAGCAGGGCATTCTCATCGTCGATGACGGCGATCAATTCTTCGATGAGCGCGTCGAGTTCGACGATCTTCGGATTATCTGATGGCCGGCGCTCAATGGTTGTTTCGGCGCGCATGATTTTCATTCCTATTCTTATCAAAAGAGAGGATTTCGGCGGATTCAGCCGATGCGCCCAACTTACCGACCGTGAGATAGGCTCTGCTCACCGCGTAGCCGGTATTGGCGCTGGCAATTGCTGCCGCCGTCTCGGCGCGATACCGCTCGAGATCCGCTATTACTTCGGATACTTCGCCCTTCATCAGACCGATAATACGGGGATCGTCCCCCTCTTCTCGCCGGTCTATGTCGCGACGGATGCGTTCGAGCCGTCTGGTCAGGAGTTCGATAGCGTCCTCGATCTCGTCCCTGTCCGTTTTCTTCTTCATCTCAGCGCACCGCTTGCAGAAGAGTATCGAACATGTCCTTAGCGGTGGAGATGATCTGCGAGGCCGACGAGTACGCCTGCTGAGCGGCGATCATGCTCGAGAATTCTGTGTTAGTATCGGACGTCGACTCCTCAAGCTCGGAAGCGTGAATCTTACCGACGCCGTCAGAATTGGCGTAGTGATAGGTGGCGCCGGATGTCGTGCCGGACGTCGAATAGACCGAACTGTTCATTTCGGTCAGGCCGTTAGCATTGGAGAACGTAGCCAGAGGTATTTTATAAATGGCGATCGACTCGTTGTTACTATAATCTCCGTAGACTGTACCATCCTCGTCGATCGAAACGCCCGTGAGCGTTCCATATGCGCAACCGTCGCTAGTGCATTTGACGTCAACCGCGGTACTATCGCTACCCGTCGAAGTCGTACCCTGCCTCAAACCGTCGGAACTACCAATCGTTCCATAATTGAGAGTGGCACTTATATCTTTAGCACCGTCGGTAAGGCCGGTAACAGTAAGCGTGGTCGCCGAGGCCGGCGAGGTCGATGCTAGCGTACCGTCCGAGTTGAATGTGATGGTCGCCGAGCACGATACTGTCGGAGCCGGCGTAACAGCTTTGCCATCGCTATCCTTCAAAGAGCCAGCCGACATCGTCCAGGTATTCGCTGGAGTTGAGCTCTTTTGCCAGGTTACGTCCACACTGTACTCGGTGCCGAGACTATCATAAAGCGAGATTGTGCTAGTATATTGCGTAGACGTCGACGCATCTGCCGGCAGAATACCCTTAAGATCCACACTTGAGGTCGCCACAGCATAGCCTGACAACTTATCGGTATCAATTTTTTCCAGATTGGCGTCGGTGGTACCTCCGACAACATTGCCGCTGGAATCTGTTGGCCAACCCAGCAACGAGTAACCATTATTTGTAAGATACCCAGTACTGTCTTCTACAGTAAAAGAGCCATTTCTAGTGTAGTATACTTGGCTACTATTGTCGCTCTGCACGGCAAAAAAGCCATCCCCCTCAATACCCATGTTGGTACTGACCGATGATGAGACGAGTGTTCCGGCATCTAGAATGTTCTGCGACTTGCTCGCCTTCACGCCACCACTTGAGCTCGTCGTCGAGCTGGAGGTCAGCAGCGACGAGAAGCTCGTCGTGCTCGCCTTGTAACCTGTGGTCGAGACGTTGGCGAGATTGTTGGAGATGATCGATAGAGCCGACGATTGGGCCTGCATGGCCGATACGGCTGAATTCATCGCACCCGTCAGAGACATGGCGGCACCCCTCAGGCAGACGTAGTGGAAAGGGAGGAGGTGATCGTATCGACCGACTCCTGAAGCGACAGCAGCGTCGAGTTCATGTCGCTAAGCTGCGAGTAGCTCGCGTAGGACATCATCTGATTCATGAAATCGGTGGTGTCAGTCGGATCCAGCGGGTTTTGATTCTGGATTTCCTGAACAAGCAGCGTAAGGAACTGCGATGTGTCGATCGACGAAGAAGATGAAGAGGAGGAAGAAGACGATGTACTGGTCGACCCGGTACTCGTCGAAGACCCCACGGAGGACGTTGTGCTCATGATAAACCTCACGCGCCCCCAGCCCTTGTCTCCAAGAGCTAGACTGAATGAATTTTGACTGCCGTCTTTTTTGGCTTCGATATTGAAACGGGTGAGCGAGGAAAATCAGGCGCAAAAACTTAACGAAAACGCCGGTTTCTATTTGTTAACGCTCGTTAATATCTAGAAATACAAAGGGACCAGCGCTCGAGATGGAGAGCTTCATCACGACGAAGGAACGGGGCGAGCGCCGCCCATCTGAACCCTGCCCCGTCGAAACGCCCATCAACGAGAAAAGCCGCCGAAACGGCGGCTTTTGCATTTTGCAACTGCGAGGATCAAAATTGGTTACGAGGAGGCGCTGTCCTTATCGGTCGTGAGCGCCAAGATGCGTGCAGCCAAATCGCGAGGGGCGCGTATCGGGCGAGCCGAGGCAAAAGCAACCCTCAGCGTCATCGCATGGTCAAGAATACGCCGGGCCGGTTCCGAGACGCAGAGTAGCCGCTCCGCCTCTGTACGAAGCGCTTCCGGCCAACGCGCCAAGTCCTCGCCTTGGCGATCGACGAGATCCTGAAACTGCGCTTCGTCCATTCTGGGCAATCCGCTCTACCAATTTTGTAACTCAAAGTATCCGTCAGCCTGCAAATACAAGCAACAGATAAAAAAGATAACAATATGGCGTGCACAGGTTGAGACGACAAAACGCCCCGAAGGCGGCAAGCCCGCGGGGCGAGGACGGCAGAACAGAAAGGAGAAGGGCTTCAGCTGGTAGCTGGTTGTTGACGCATCGGGCCCCGGACTCTGCGGACAGGCGTCGTACCCCGCGTCGGCGCCGGCGCTTTGGTTACCGATTGCTCCGACATAAGGCCCAGAAACATGGTGCTATCAAAGCCGACGGCGGGGGATGTCACCAGAGGGGCAACCGGCGGCGGCACGCGGACCGCCGGCCCGTCGTGGGGCTCCTCAGATGATTCCTGGTGATCGTCCATTCCGGCAATTTTTGCCCAAGCGTTCCGAAGGCCAATCAGGCTATCGTAAAGCTTGCGATAGCGTTTCACCACGTCCGGCTTACCGAAGCTCACATGAAGCGAGATGGTGTAACTTCGATAGACGCGGTGCAGTTGCTCTGCCACTGCCCCACCCTTATCGTAATCAAGCGCCTGATCGAGCCCACGTAGGATGGTGGCCGCTCGCATCACCTTGTTGAAGCACTCCTCGATTTGCTTCTGTTCGCGGGCCCGGATCGCCTGCAGGATGGCCAACAACGTGGCGTCGTACAACTTGACGACGGCGACGGTCGGATGCACGGACGCGGCCGCCTGGCGATAGGCGGCAGCCGCGTAGCCCAAGTGGGAATTCATAAGCGGATCCCTCCTCTATTTCTTAGGAACTGCTGCTGTTCTGGGAATCGAGCAAAGCCGAGAGATAGTCGAGCGTCGACTGAGCCGTGCTAATCTTGGCCTGAATTTTGGCGTAGCGTGTCTTCAGATTTTGCTTATAGGTATCCGCTCGATCTGTAATCGTATCAATCTGATCTTGGTAATCATCATCTTTGTCTTGAAGGCTCGTGACAACCGTTGTGATCGAACCATCACTGTCATTGATGGCCGCATCAGTGATATTATACAATTGCTCAGCTATGCCTGACGCCTGTGTGACAGTGATAGACTGGCTGGTACTGCCGTTATAAACGAAGGTGTAGCCTTCGTAGGCAGTTCCCGCGACGCCCTTGAGGCCATGGCCGGTACTCGTGACCGTAAACAGCCCACTTTGGCCATCGACGGTGGCCCCGGTAAGATTGCCACTGGAATCCACGGTAACGTCGAGTTTGAAGCTCGACGGAGCGTTCGATCCACGATAGAGGATACCAAGATCACTCGACGAGCTTTCGTAAGTATATGAAAATAGTTTTTGGATGGTACTCGGATCGCTGTTCAAGACGTTGTTAAGCGTATCCTCGTCCAACACAAGTTCATTATTTTCGTCGAGACTGAGCCCGATCGACGACATGGATACATCATTGAGCGAGAAAGTCAGCGCCGAAGCAACCTGTTGGTTGATAGCCCGAATGGTGCTATCGCCGAACAAAGCCGAGTCGCTGGAAGCGCCACCGCTTGATGAGGTTTCTTGCTGGGTTAAAGCCCATTTTCGATAGGCGTTGTAAGCATCGACGAAGGAACTTACCGCGCTTTTGATATCAGACAGATTCTGGTCTACCTCGACCGTAACAGACTCGCCCTGACCAGTCGTACCGGTGAGATAGAAGGTCATACCGTCGATTACATCATCGATTTCATTGGATGACCGCGTAATGCTAACATCATCGATGGTAAACTTCGCCTGCTGGGAGGCTTGCAACTCATCGGCAAAAGCGCCCTTATCGTCAATAACACCCATGTTTTTGAGAATACCGTCGGTATCGCTCACAGAGATGGTCTGGCCGGTATCCGCCGTCGTTAGAATAAGCTCGGATGAGGAATCCGACACTTTCAGCACAGTCGCTTTGACGCCGCTGGTGGAGCTCTGATTGTTGATAGCGCTTGCAATATCCGACAGTGACATGTCCGATGTCACGTCGACTGAAACGCTACTCCCCCCGCGGTTCCAATTTTAAAGCTCCCCGATAACGACAGTTCCGACTTTGAAGAAGCATAAGTGCCGCTCGCTACCTTCTGCTCCGTAGCAAGCTGACTAACCGTGATGGAATGGGTACCGGTGTCACTACCGGACTCGACCGAAACGGTAAGAACATTGCTCGCGGTGGCTCCTCCCACACCGGTCAAATAGGCTTTGCGTTCAGCAAAAACATCAGAATCGCTTGAGGAGGAATCGGCACCGGCCCTGAGCGCCTCCGATGAAGTCTGGAGGGTTTCGAGCAGATCCGATGCGTCGTTATAAGCGGAGATCTTGGTTTCGTTAGTGGTGATTTTTGAGGAATAGCTATCCGCGGTAGCAAGCTTGGCTTGATAGAGTTCTTCGATAAGGCCATCCCAATCGACGTTATTGACGTCTGAGCTACCGTAGTTGGTCGAGGAAGAGGAGGAAGAACTGGACGACGTCGAAGAGGTGGAGGTAGTACTGGAGGTCGACGTCATGTCCTTGCTCCCGGGGCACACATTGTCAGTAACGTCGACGGGGAGCTAATTTTAGCTCCCCGCCAGACCAACCGAGCAATTACTGCATTAGCTTCAGCAGGTTCTGCGTCAGGCTGTTAGCTGACGACGCCGCTGCCACGGCTGCCTGCACCATCACCTGCGACGAGGCGAGCTTCGCCTCTTCAGATGCGACGTCGACATCGGAGATGGATGATTTGGCCGATTCAAGGTTTTCAACCTGCGTGGAGATCGAGTCTGAGCTGAACTGGAACTGGCTTTCCTGAGCACCGATACTGGCACGCGCGTTCGATACGGTATCGATGGCGCTGTCGAGTGCCGTCAGAGCGGTGTTGGCGTTGCTCTGGCTCGTGACATCAAGCGTTTTGACGCCAAGAGTCGTGGCATCGAGGCCAGTCAGCTTGATATTGATTGTGTCGGTGCTCGACGAGCCAACCATCACGCTGACGCCGGAGGAGAACATATTGTTGCTGGTCAGCAGGCTCTGCGAGTTGAAGCGGGTACCGCTGGCGATCGTATCGATCTGGCTGGTCAGCGACGAGAATTCTTCGTCGATATAGCTGCGCTCGGTATCAGTCACGGTACCGGAGGCCGACTCGGTGGCCAGAACCTTCATACGCTGCAGGATGTCGGAAATGTTGGACGCGCCACCATCGGCCGTCTGCAGCACCGCAATGGCGTTCGTGGAGTTGGTGGAGGCCTGGTTGAGCGTCGCAACGTCTGACGACAGGCGGGTCGAGATGGCAAGACCGGCGGCGTCGTCCGACGCCTGGCTGATGCGAGAACCCGACGCCAGCTTGGACAGCGACGAGGACTGCGAGTCGGCATTCTTGTTGAGGTAGCGAACGGCGGAGTTGGCGGCGGTGTTGGTCGCGATAACGGGCATTTCAAGCTCTCCCAATCGATGAACAACGTCACCCGTCTGCCGGGAAGACGTTAGCTTGAGGCGTCATCGCCCCTCGCTTCATCCCTTCAACGGACGAGCACGAACCGACCCGGCGAAAATAGTTCGCCGCCCCATATTTTTTTGGTTAATCGCGAGTAAATGACTGACGGATATCATCTTCCGCCTGCGACAAATGCCGGCGCAAATGCTGTCTTCCGCGCTTTAGCAGCGACTCCACAGCCATCACAGTGGTCTCCATAACCTCGGCGATTTCGGCGTTCGACATAGACTCGTGATAGCTGAGGATCACGGCGATGCGCTGCTGGTCGGGCAATTTTGCCAAGGCTGACTCCAGCAGGCTGTTCATCGACGCGCGATGCATCTGCGTGGGCGCGTCCTCGGCGCCGTCAGCCACTTCGGGCGCCGTTTCGAGGTCATCCATCACAGGCTTACGCCGGAGGTCGATGCAGCGATTGGTGATGACGCGATAGAGCCAGGTCGAAAACTTGGCCCGCCCGATCTCCATGCGCTTGCGGTGGGTCCAGAGCTTCAAGAAGCTATCCTGCACCGCATCATCGGCATCGGCGACATTCTTCAGAATACGGAGTGCCAAGGCAAAGCCCCGATCGGCATGCCGTTCTACGAGCCGAGCGAAAGCGTCTCGGTCATCATTGGCAATCAGCTCGAGGAGCTTATCGTCCTCGTCCCTCGCACGCCCAACAGCTATTCCTTCGCCGTCCACGGACGAACCGAGGGGGACAGATGCATCAACACGGAAAGAGCTCGCTGCAGCAACCATCATCACACACCTCAATACGCCGTCGTCATCCGACCAGAGCGTCCCCTACAACACTGAAACGAAGCAACTCGACAAACCAGGCGCAAAAAATCGCCAAACAGAAGAATAATTAAAGTATAGGCAAATAATACCGTGGTCGGCAGGGCAAGTTTTACCTGTCGGCAAAACCTGCCTACCGCCAATCCGGAGCCGTAACCGGCAAAACCCGCGGAATTCCAGCCTTCTTCCATAATTTCAGCCCCACAAAGCTCCCTGGGCAAGTTTTGTCCCAGCGTTCATCCCCTAGTGTTGCAAATGGCATGCTATTTTTCTGTTTTCACAACAGAAACATATATTTAAGGGAAAATTGCAAATAGCAGAAACATATGGAAAAAAATGCCGATGGCTTATGCGAAGAAAATGCCGGTTTCCCAGGCTTCATTCTTTGCGGATATCGGGTCGTAAAAAATCTGTCTGCGACAGAATGTATCTATTGGAAACATTTTGCAAAAGATCGCTAAGCCCGGCATTGACGGGGCGAAGAATTCTCGGCCTGCTCTTCGAAACCGCGCCTGAATGCAGAGCCTCGTCCGTTTTACTTCGGAGACTGGCAAGGAGCCGACATGTTCATCGAACCCAACCGGATGGCCCAAACAACCACCGATCCCACACCGCTAGAATGTGTCAGCTTCGACGTTTTCGACACGATGCTGCTGCGCCGATGCACGACGCCGTCCGGGGTCTTCGAAGTGGCATGTCGACTGGCCGGCTGTGACACGACCCGCCCTGGGTTGGTAGAAAGCTTCACCCAGCATCGGAGCCTCGCCGAAGCCAAAGCGCGAAAGGCTGCTTTCAAAGTGACCGGCAGCGGCGAAGTGGCCATCGAAAAGATCTATGCCCAGTTTCCTCGCCATCTGTTCGGACTTGATGAACTATCCCCCGAGGATTTAGGCGAAGCTGAATTCCAGGCAGAGCTCGTTCTCTGCGTTATCAACCCCGACATCCTCTCCTTTTATCGGTCGGCGCGAGACGCTGGAATGCGGACTGGCTTCGTGTCCGACACCTATTGGAATAGCAAGCGACTTGGTCGACTGCTCACAGCCGCCGCACCGGGTATCACTTGGGATTTCCTTTATGCCTCTTGCGACCACGGCTCATCGAAGAGCGAAAGCCTCTTCCGCAAAGTCGTCGTCGGCGAGAAGCTGAAAGGCCGTCGCACGCTGCATGTTGGCGACAACCCCGCCGCCGATGTCGAGGCTCCCAAACGTCTTGGAATCGAAGCCCATCACCATCGTCAGGCATCAATCTATTTTACCGGCCTGCTGCAGCGAGAAGCATCGACCTTCGCCCTTATTTCTCCCTCTGTCGCCCACGGTCAGCGGATCGATGGCGGCCTCAGATCGCTGCGCCGTTGCGTCGCAAACCGTCTGGCGACTGAGGCCGACGCCTTTGCCCTTGGTGCCACCGTTCTCGGTCCGGTAATGGCCGCCTTCGATCGCTTCGTGTCCGAAGAGATCGAGAAGCTGTCTACCGACGGCCGAAAGGTGGCGGTCGCCTTTCTGGCCCGCGACGGCTTCCTGCCCCATTGCATCTGGACGGCAAGCAATAGGCAGCAGGTCGGTTATGCCGAGATCAACAGGCGCGCCGCCGCGCTCGCCGCCGCCGACGATGCCACCGGGTTCAAGCCATTGCTTCCCGGAATCGAAAAGATCGATCACGCGGGTGTTGTCGAGATGATCGGCGCCGACAGTCCGGATCTTCGCTCCTTCTTTGCCCGCCAACCCGGCGGCATCGCCGATGGCGAGGCGCTTTGCAGCAAGCTGCCGGCATTGCTCGGCAAGGAGACGGTCAGGAAGCTGGCCCGTTCGATGCGCACCGGCTTGTTCGAACACATGCGAGAGGCCATTCCAGATTTCGGGGTGTGCACTGATCTGGTGTTGGTCGACTTGGGTTACAGCGGCTCGGTGCAGAAGGGACTACGGCGCGCCATGAAGGCGGCGGGCCTTCCGATGCGACTGCATGGACTTTATCTTCTGACCAAGGATGACAGCCTCGAAGCCGACAACGGCGATACGATCCAAGGTTTCATCGATGATCTCACCGTGTCGCCCCAGACCAAGTTGACCCTGCTGTCCAATATCGCGGTCCTGGAACAGCTCTGCGCGGCCTCCGACGGCAGCGTGCGCAGTTACCAAAACGGCAAACCAGTGCGCGAACCCGACGTCCGTGACGCCGCGCAAATCGAACTCAGCCGTCAAGCGCAAGCCGGCGCGATCCACTTCGCCGAGCAGCTTGGTGAATTCGCTTCGGCTGGGCTCGACCCATTCGCCGACGCAAATTTGAGAGCCGCCTGGGCCGCTACTCTTCTGGCCCGCCTGCTCCTGATGCCAACCGATGACGAACTCTTGCTGCTGGGTGAGGCCCGCCACGACGTCAACCTCGGCACCAAAATGGTTGTACCACTCGCAGACTCCACCAAGGCAGCCGACTGGATGGTCGCTTGGACTTTTTCGGAAGCCGCCGGCATGCCAGCTCCGCCAATGTGGCCGGCTGGTAGCTTCACCGCAATCTCCCCCATCGATGGATTTTCCTACATCCTTAGGGGGTGCGGACTCCTGCCCCGCGAGATTCACGATGACATTCCCTGCGGCCGGACCGACGTGACTCTGGTGGACAAGACAGCGGCGCACCTTGTGAAAATTACATGCCGACGGACCGGAAACAACGATCTGCGCCTGCATATTCCGCTGTCTCGCCAGCAGGGTATTGAAGCGGTGGCCATCCCCCTCGGGCAGATCGCTTCGCGCGGGTTGTTGCGCGGAATCACGATCCAGCAGCACGACAAACTACTGCTCGGTCACATGAATGCAGAGGTTGAGCGCGTCGCCGCCGAGCGTCTGCATGCCGTCGGTATCAGGTTCGAGGACGATCTGTTCGTCGCCGAGCCCGACGGTAAACTCATTGTCACGCTTCCACCGCTCGAGGCCCAATACGCAATCATCTCCGTACTACTGAGCCCGCTTGGCGTAGGGCGCCCGATGTCACTTACCGAAGACAACCCGGATCGTTCTGCTCTGACGCTGCCATCCCTCTAAAAACAGATCCTCTGTCGTGATGACAAGAAGCGATTTGGCGAGATCTCCCAACCGCCTATTTTTATGAAAGGTCTAGGGTCCGCGAACTTCGCCGCCTGACACCAAGCGCCGAGCCTCCGACGAACCCGGCGCGGTTCATGGGCAACCGTCCTGCGTCTGACTCAAGAGCGATCCTGAGCCTCAATCACCTTGAGATAGTTGAGCAGCCGGTTTTCCTCCAGGCGAGCTAGAAGCGAGTTCTGGTGAAACGGAAACAGTACATTTGCAAGTTGCTCGCTCCAGGGGGCATCCATTGCAAATAGGACGCCTAGACCGAATACGGCCGGAATTTCGACAAAGGCCATCTCTTGGCCATTGGCGAGCATTTCGCGTAGAAAATCGTCTACCGCCGTCAAGACGCCATTTCTCGGTCCTCCTTCTTCAACCGCATAGGCGAAGGCGCCCATTCCCCGAAATCCGGAATTCGGAACGAGGCTGGATCTGCCGGGAATCGCACCGGCATCGAAGGAGAACACATTGCGGTACTCCTGTGGAATCCGCGATGGCTCATAATATTGATCGCGTCTTGCACACGGCCAACCGACATCATGGAGAAAGATCAACAGCGGCTGCTTTTGGTCGCGGCAAATGCCGTTGATTGCTTTAAGCTCGTTATAGACCGTGTACCAATTGTGATCTCCGTCGATCAACCAAGCATCGGCGGCCTTGATGTCAAAAAGCGCTTCAAGGCTGGGGCGGGCATCGTGCCTCACTCTCGGCTCTGCCTCTACCCAACTTAAAAATTCAGGCTTTGGGCATGGATCTATACAGACCAAGCTTCCCTCTACCCTATTCACAAACTTGGCGAGCAGCGTCGACATGCCGCCGTATTCAGCACCAATTTCGACGACCGCCTCGACTTTGGCGATCGACAATGATGACAGGATCAGGTCGCCGAATTCGGCCATCGAATGAATGAGAAGATCTTGCAAGCGTGTCAGCCCTTCGCGGAATTCCATTATTTGGATTATACGCTTGTAGCTGTCGATTCAGGCGACGAAAGTCGTACCGTTCTTCGCCTTCCCAAAGGGATACGGTTGCCCCGGATCTGCGATGGAATGGACGCCGCTACGCGAAGACGGCTTGGCTTCACGACGAGCTGGCTGCGGTCGAGCTGCCGACGATCCGCATCGAGACGCGACAGGCGAACGCCGCCATGAAGACCATGCCGAACAAGACCGATCGCTACGGTGCCCGCGCACTGGTGCAGATCATGCGGACAGGTTGGTTCCGGCAGGTGCATGTGAAGAACCGACGCTGCCAGCTATGGTGCTCATGACTTCTGGCGTCGGGCCGAGACGAACTCAGAAGGTGCAGCTTGACTTCAAGCCCCCCAATCAGAGAAGGCTCTAAACGGGAGGGGCCGTTTCGTAAGCTTGCTAGGCACCAAAATCTGGCACCGTAAAACAACGCTCAGGCGCGGAACGACTGTAGTATGTGGGCAAGCCCCGGCTCGTCCACAACCACGGCAGCATCTTCACAGCTCATCCACTGCCGCTGCCGCTGAGTCCGCTCAGGCCAGTCGGAGAGATTTTCCGTGACTTCGAGGCTATAGACGTCAACATCGACCAGGGCGAAGCAGTCCGGGAGCCGCTTCCAATACCGGTAGTGGCCAATCGGCGTCCTGGACGGCGTGCCGAGCACACCGGCCTCTTCCATCGCCTCGATGGCCGCTGCCTTGCGGTCGGTCTTACCCTTCATGCGCCAGCCCTTGGGGATCAATGGACGATGGGTTTCGCGCGAGGACACGAGCAGTACCGACACGTCTCCATCCGCCGTCCGGCGGAACGGAAGGGCCGCGACCTGATGCTGAATCTTTCCGTCGGCGACTGCCTTGCCCATAATGCTCCAGTGCTGAATATCGATCGAAGGTGGGCATTAGCCCGATTCTCTAGACTTAACTAGTTTACCAGCGAAAAGTTTCCAGTCCGTAGAGAGACGCGATAGGCAATCGCCCCACAACTAAGCATTTGGTCCCAAGAAATTCACGCCCCCCTTGTCGAAAATCCGTCATCGACCTGCCGCAATTACCAATACATTATATTTTCGGCTAAGCTCACCCGCGAAAGAGGCTCCCACCATGCCATTTACGACTAGAGATGCCCACACGGCCCTTATCGTGATCGACCTGCAGAAGGGCATTGCCGCCTTGCCCCCACAGGAGCTGGCACGTCCGGCGATCGCCAATGCCGTCAGGCTGATCGAGACCTTCCGCGCCCATAAGCAGCCGGTTGTGCTGGTCAATGTCATTGGCGGCGCACCGGGCCGCACCGACACGAAGCCAGCCGGTAACCGGCCGGCTGATTGGGCCGAGCTTCTTCCAGAACTGGGTCATTCG
This sequence comes from Pleomorphomonas sp. PLEO, assembly GCF_041320595.1. Classification (NCBI taxonomy): domain Bacteria; kingdom Pseudomonadati; phylum Pseudomonadota; class Alphaproteobacteria; order Hyphomicrobiales; family Pleomorphomonadaceae; genus Pleomorphomonas; species Pleomorphomonas sp. PLEO. Next base: position 3,256,484 of record NZ_CP166625.1, on the reverse strand, counting down.
CCCGACGATATCCGCATCAGCAAGAAGACCTGGAGCGCCTTCACAGGTACCGGCCTCGATGCTCGCCTTCGCGATCTCGGCGTGACCGGTGTGGTGATCAGCGGCATTGCGACCAGCATGGGTGTCGAGTCGACCGCTCGCTTCGCCCACGAACTCGGCTACAATGTTGCCCTGCCGGTCGACGCCATGACCGATGCCAATCCCGAGGCGCATCGGCGGAGTGTCGAGCTGTTGTTCCCGAGAATCGCCGAGACTGGCACCACGGACGCGTTGATCGCCCTTCTCAAATAGGATCAGCCGAAAAAGCGTCGTGCCAGTGCGTGCAAAAAAGCGGGGCCGCGGTCGAGCAGCGCGTCGTTGAAGTCGTAGCGGCTGCTGTGCAGCCCTGCGCTGTCGCCATTGCCGAGGAACAGATAGGCCCCCCGCACCTTCTCCAGCATGAAGGCAAAGTCTTCGCTGCCCATCATCGGTCGATCGAGCGGCTCGAAGGCGTCATTGCCGAACGTGTCGCGGATCACATCAGCCGCCAGGTCGACCGAGGCAGCGTCATTCATGGTCACCGGATAGCCAACCTGCCAAGCGATATGTGCCTCGGCACCGAAGCTTGCCGCTTGCGCACGAGAGATCTCTTCGAACCGCCGGCATAGTCGCGTGCGGACAGCAGGATCGGTGGCGCGCAAGCTCACCTCCAGCACCGCCTCGTCGGGAATGACGTTGCAGGCCGAGCCGGCATGAAAAGCACCGACCGTGATGACGCCCGCTTCCTGCGGCGGCACATTGCGCGAGACAGCCGTCTGCAAGGCCATGACGATGCTCGCCGCGGCGACCACCGGATCGACGGTATCTTCGGGGCGAGCCCCATGGCCGCCGGCACCGCGCACGGTGAGTGTTGCCGCGTCGATCGCTGCCATCATCGCTCCGGGCCGGGCCGAGAAGCGACCGGCCGCTAGGCCCGGATAGTTGTGCAGCGCAAAGACGGCGTCGCAAGGAAAGCGCTCGAACAGGCCCTCCTCGATCATCCGCGCGGCACCACCGGCCGTCTCCTCGGCCGGCTGGAAGATGAAGCGCACCTTGCCCCGGAAGTCGGTGTCGTTGAGGAGGCGGAAGGCGGCGCCGATCAGCATGGTCGTATGGCCGTCGTGACCACAGGCATGCATCATGCCCGGCGTGCGGCTGGCATAAGGCACGCCGGTCTCCTCAAGGACCAGTAGCCCGTCCATGTCGGCTCTGAGCCCGATGGCCCGGCCGTCGCCGCCACGATCGAGGGTGGCAACAACACCGGTGGCGGCAATGTCGCGCGTCACCGAGAGACCCCAACCCGACAGCAGATCGGCAACGAAAGCCGAGGTCTGCCGCTCCTCATAGCCGGTCTCCGGCATCTGATGCAGGCGACGACGGATGGCAACCAGTTCCGGCAGGAAGGCACCGAAGACGGCTTCGTCCATGATCTACCCCTGTTGCGGCCGCGCCGGCTGGCGATAGAGCGTCAGCCGGCGCTCGACCTCGGCCATGACACGCGTCAGCACCACGACAACGGCGAAGTAGAGAAGTCCAGCGGCGATCAGCGGCTCGAAGATCAACAGCGACTGACGCTGCAGCATGCGCGCCGTGCCCATCATCTCCATGATGGTGATCGTCGAAGCGAGTGAGGTGGACTTCAGGAGAATGATGACGTCCGAGGTCAACACCGGCAGGCAGAGCCGCAGAGCCTGCGGCAGCGTGATACGCCAGAGGATGGTGAAGGGGCGCATGCCCACTGCCATCGCCGCTTCGGTCTGCCCCTTGGGCACGGCAAGGATGGCACCCCGGATCACCTCGGCATTATAGGCAGCCTGATTGAGCGACAGCGCGAACACCGCGTACCAGAGACCGTCGCGCAGATAAGGCCACAGGAAGGAATGGCGGATGAAGGTACCGGGCAGCACCTGCCCCAGCCCGTAGTAGATGAGATAGAGCTGGACCAGAAGCGGCGTGCCGCGAAAAGCGAAGGTAAAGGCCTTGGCAGGCCAAGCCGAGATCCGAGAGCCGTAGACCATGGCGACAGCCGTCGCAGTTCCCATCAGGAGACCGAAGATGACGCCGGTCACCGTCAGGAACAGCGTCAGCGGCATGGCAGCCAGAAGAGACGGCAAGAACGAGAAAACGCGGGCAAGGACCTCCATCAGCGGTAGCCCCGCGAGAAGCGCCGCTCGAGACGGGAAATGACCCAGACCGACACCGCCGTAAGCATCAAGAACAGCACGGCGGTTAAACCATAGAAAAAGATGTATTGCCGTGTACCGGCCGCCGCACGATACCCGACATAGAGCAGATCGTTGAAGGCGCCGAGCACGGAAATAATGGCGCTTTCCTTGGTCATCTCCAGCCAGAGATTCCCCATGCCGGGTATGGCGTGACGAACCATCTGTGGTGCAACAATGCGGATGAGAATGATCCATCGGTGCATGCCGAGGGCCAGCCCCGCCTCGATCTGTCCGAGTGGTACGGCAAGATAGGCGGCGCGCAACACCTCAGCCATGAAAGCGCCTGAGACGAAGGCCAGCGCCACCACCGCCGCCCAGAATGGGCTGACCTGGAAATTGTCACCGGCAAGGCCGAAACCTTTCACCAGCCGCTCGATACCCGAGGCAATGGAGAAATAGAGCAGCAGGATGACCAGGAGTTCCGGCAGCGCCCTCACCACCGTGGTGTAGACGCCGGCAAGGAAACGAACGGCCCGCCAGGACGACTGCTTGCCGACCGCACAGACCGCGCCAAACACCAACGCGATCAGATAGGCTGACACCGATACCTTGAGCGTGGTGACGATGCCCCAGAAGAGATCGTCGCTCCACCCCGTATCGCCCCAGCTCAGCAGTGAAAGAGTGCCATCCATCGCGCCATCCGCAAAAGAAAACCGCCGCCGGCCCGATTAAAGGGCGGCGGCGGATATCACGGCTTATTTGCCGTCGACCCAATGGGCAATGCTCTTGTCGAGCGTGCCGTCGGCTTTGATCGAGGCAAGCGCATCGTCGACCTTCTTCAGTGTCGCCGCGTCGCCCTTCTTGACGACGTAGCCAACGCCCTCGCCGAGCGTCTTGTTATCGGGCGCGGCGGCCTTGATGTCGAAGTCGGCGCCCTGCGGCGTTGCAAGGAAGGTGTGCAGATAAAGATCGGGCGACAGCACGAAATCGATACGGCCAGCGGCCAGATCGGCCATCGAGTTGTCGGCGGTATCGTAGGCCTTCACCTCGACCTGAGGATAGTACTTGGTCAGGTACTGGTGCTGCACGGTCGACGCCTGCACGCCGACGATCTTGCCCTCGAAGGCCTTGGGATCGAGGATCTTGCTACCATCGGGCGCATCGACGGTGCCGACGGTGAAGCTCTCGGCCTTCGGGCCGACCAGCGAAGTGCCCTCGGTGTAGTAGGAGGCGCTGAAGTCCACCGTCTGCTTGCGCTCGTCGGTGATCGAGAAGGCGCCGACCACCACGTCGAGCTTGTTTTCCTTCAGCGCCGGCAACAGGCCATCAAAGGCCATGGCGGAAATCTCGCACTTCACCTGCATGCGCTCGCAGAGAACGTGAGTGATGTCGGCCTCGATGCCTTCCCACTGGCCGGCGGCGTTGACTTGGCCGAACGGCAGATAGGGCTCCGGCGTCATGCCGAGCCTGATCACATCCTCAGCCAACGCCGGCAGGGCAACCGATGAGGCGATGGCAATCGCCAGGGCCGCTTTCACAACGATATTCGACATTTGGGACGTTCCCCTTTTCCTTGACATCAATTGCTTGGACGGCAGGCTCAGCCGCGATGCCAACGCAGCGACATGCAGGAGAGACCGGCGTCGATCTTGCCGATTTCCGTGGTCTTGAGTGGCACCACGTTGAAGCCATTGGCCGTCAGCAGCTCGGCAGTGCGCGGATAGTCGGAGCCGACGAAGACCACGTCATTGACGCGCAGCGCATTGGCAGCCGCTTCCTCGCCCGCCGGGACCAGCAGCGTCTTGAAGCCTTTGAAGACGCCGGAACGCTCGAGACGCTCGGTAGTCAGCACCGTTTCCTCGTCCAGAAGCGAGCAATCGGTCTTGAAATGCAGCACATCCTTGGGAGTTTCGACGATCTCGCCCTTACGGTCGAGTTTGGCAAGACATTCGATCAACGCCTCGGCGCCCTCGCGATTGGTACGGGCCGAGAGGCCGATCATCACGGTTCTTTGGGTGGTCAGCACGTCGCCGCCATCGGCAAAGCCACGAGGCAAGTCGAGCACCGTCGAGAACAGGCGCTTCAGCACCGGAGCGATCTTGGCGGTCTCGCCGGCGCGCGTCTGGGCACCCGGACGCAGCAGGATGGCGCCCTCAGGGAATACCAGAGCCGGGTCTTCAACGAAGATGGAGTCGGGGAAGGCTTCCAGCGGCGGCAGCACCGTCACCTCGACACCGGCGAGACTCACTGCGTGGATATAAGCCGCATGCTCGGCAAGAACGCCAGCGTATGTCGGATTGCCACGATCGTCGGCGCGGAGGCCATTGACCACCGAAGACGACGGCGTACGGACGATGAAAGAATCGAAACGATAGACGGGAAGGAAGCTGGCCATTCTGACACCTTGATGGAAAGCGCTGTCATAGACGAACCGTCCGTCAAGGTGCAACAACCGGAAGGGGCATTGTCCTTCGTGTAAAGACGGATGCCGGCCGGAAATCCTCCGACCAGCGCGGATTGATGGGATGCAGGACGCGAACGCCCTGCATCGAACTCACTTCAGCGAATAGAGATTGATCTTGAAATACTTGTCGTTGATCGTCTTATAGGTGCCATCGGCCACGACTTCGTCGATCGCCTTGTTGATGGCTTCCTTCAGCGCACCATCTTCCTTGCGGACGGCGATACCGACGCCCTCACCGACGAAAGCTGGATCGGTGATCGGCTCACCGGCCAGCTTGCAGCAGGCACCGGCCTCTTTGCTCACCCAGTCGAACATCGGCAGGAAATCGCCGACCTGCATGTCGAGGCGACCGGCAGCCAGGTCGAGATTGGCCTCGTCCTGCGTCGGATATGTCTTCAAAGTGGCGCTCGGATAGGTCTTTTCGATATATTCGGCCTGCGTGGTGCCGGCCTGCGCACCAATAATCTTGCCGGAAAGCGCCGCGTCGGAGAACTCAGTGAGACCGCTGTCCTTGGGAACGACGTGGGTCATCGCGGCCTTATAGTAAGGCTTGGTGAAATCGACGACCTTCTTGCGCTCTTCGGTGATGAACATCGAGGCGATGATCATGTCGTATTTCTTGGCGAGCAGCGCCGGAATGATGCCGTCCCAATCCTGGGCCACCACCTCGCACTTGACCTTCATCTTGGCGCAAAGGGCGAGGCCGATCTCGACGTCAAAGCCCTTGATGGAGCCGTCGGTGTCTACGTAGTTGAAGGGCGGATAGGCTCCCTCGGTGCCAATTTTCAGCGTTTCCTCGGCATGGGCGGCAACGGCCCAACCAGCGAGGAGTGCGGCGGCGGCAAGGCCGCGAATGATGCGGTTGTTCATGGTGCTTGGTTCCCCTGGAAGCGCTATGGGCCGGTTTATCTCTTTGCCCACACCGCTGAAAGATTAGCGGCAAACAGGAGGGGATGACAATTCTCTGTCAGGAAAATTGTTGGGCCGGCGGCAGATTATTCCCGCTGGCGCTTCAAGATGGCCGAGAAGCTGGGATCGAAGGCACGACGGATAGGATCGGCGGCCGCACCAATTGCCACAGCCCAAGGGTCGGTCATCCCGAGCCGCAGTCGAGGGATGGCACGGTCCAGCGTCGGCGACAAAGAAGGACGCAACGGCTCGATGGCTGAGACCAGCTTGGGCATCAACGAGCCGGGCACACCGCTCGAAAGGATGACGGTTTGCGGATCGAACAGCGTTTCGGCGGTATGAACCGCGAGCCTGAGGTCGTGCGCCGCCCGCTCGATCCATTCGGCAATGCGTCGATCATCCGCCGAGATAAGCGTTTCAAGCCTGTCGAACTGCTTGGGGTCGGCCGGGTCGATCCCAACCATGGCGTAGAGCGAGGCAATGGACGCCCGGTGCTCGAGCGGTATCAGATTGTCGGGCCCACCGAACAACACCATGCCGATCTCGCCAGCGTTGCCATGGGCGCCGCCATAAAGTTCGCCACCAAGAATCAGGCCGGCCCCGATGCCGTAGCCGACATAGATGCAGACGGCGTGGTCGAGGCCCTGGGCGGCGCCCACCATGCGCTCGGCCGTGGCGCAGGCGGCGGAGTCGTTCTGCAAGCTGACGGCAAGGCCGGTGCCGGCGGCGAGCCGATCCAGCAGCGGAAAGCTCTGCCAAGCCTGCATAAGCCAAAGGCTGTCGTCGGCGATCTCGACGCCGAAGGGGCCAGGCATGGCGACGCCGATGCCGGCGATACGCGCCTCGGCATCCGGCCGGCCGGCGCTGAACTCCGTTCTGACTCCCGCCAGAAGATCGAGCACCACCTGGGCACCCTCCTCAGGCGACCGAGGCGGCACTTTGGCCATGGCGCGAGCCAGGATGTTGCCGACGAGGTCGACGACAATGACGCGGCTGATGTGACGATCGATCTGCAGGCCGATGGAATAGGCTCCCTCGGCGACCAGTCGATAGGGCGTGGACGGCTGCCCCCTGCCCTTGCGCACCAATTCCTCGGAGGCGACGAGACCTTCGTTCTCCAGCGTTTCAACCAGATTGGACACCGCCTGCTTGGTAAGGCCGGTGGCGCGGGCAAGGTCGGCACGCGACAGGGCACCATTCACGCGCAGCGCGTCGATGATGACGCGCCGGTTGTGGGCGCTGGTCCCCTCGTTATTGGCACCGCTCTTGGCGCGGATCGACCGCTGTTCGTTCATGCCCAAATCCATCTTGACAGCAGTTGATATTTCGCCCACGAATAAGTCAAGCAATTTGACTTAATAAGGAACCGACAGAGTTCCGGGGAACGCTAGTCCACCCCAAAGGTGTGACGACGCTCCGTCCAGCGGCCCTCCGGGCCATCAAATGACCGGTCGTGGCGGCTCGTTGTCGCCGCGATCCTTTCCGCGTAGTCACCGACCAAAGGGAGCCCACAATGAACAGGTTTTTCGGCAGGACACTCCTCTCAGCGACGCTGCTGACGGCACCGTTTTCCGTTCCGGCTTTCGCCGAAACCCAGATCAACGCGCTGTTCATGGCCCAGGCCGCCTATAGCGAGGCCGACGTTCGCGCCATGACCGAGGCCTTCACCAAGACCAACCCAGACATCAAGGTCAATCTCGAGTTCGTTCCCTATGAGGGACTGCACGACAAGACCGTGCTCGCCCAGGGCGCCGGCAACGCCTACGACGTCGTGCTGTTCGACGTGATCTGGCCGGCCGAATTCGCTGCCAACAATGTGCTGGTCGACGTCTCCCCCAAGATCACCGACGACATGAAGGCGGGCGTGCTGCCCGGTGCCTGGACCACCGTCAAATACGGCGACAAGTTCTACGGCATGCCATGGATTCTAGACACCAAGTACTTGTTCTATAACAAAGAAATCCTGACCAAGGCAGGCATCGCCAACCCGCCAAAGACGTGGGACGAACTCGCAGCCGACGCCAAGATCATCAAGGACAAGGGCATCCTCGCGACGCCGATTGCCTGGAGCTGGGCACAGGCGGAAGCCGCCATCTGCGACTACACCACGTTGGTCAGCGCCTTTGGTGGTGACTTCCTGAAAGACGGCAAGCCGGCTTTCCAGACCGGTGGCGGTCTCGACGCCCTGAAATACATGGTCGACACCTATAAGTCCGGCGTTACCAATCCGAACTCCAAGGAGTTCCTGGAAGAAGACGTCCGCAAGGTGTTCGAGAACGGCGACGCCGCCTTCGCCCTCAACTGGACCTACATGTACAACATGGCCAACGACCCGAAGGATTCAAAGGTCGCGGGCAAGGTCGGCGTGGTGCCGGCACCGGGCGTCGCTGGAAAGAGCGAAGCCTCGGCGGTCAACGGCTCGATGGGCCTTGGCGTGACCACTGCCAGCAAGCACCAAGACGAGGCGTGGAAGTATATCGTCTTCATGACCTCGCAGCAGACGCAGAACGCCTATGCCAAGCTCAGCCTGCCGATCTGGGCATCCTCCTATGCGGATCCGGCTGTGACCAAGGGCCAGGAAGAGCTGATCGCCGCCGCCAAGGTCGGCCTTGCCGCCATGTATCCGCGCCCGGCCACGCCGAAATATCAGGAGATCTCGGTCGCCTTGCAGCAGGCGATCCAGGAAGCCCTTCTCGGCCAATCGAGCCCCGAGGACGCCCTGAAGACCGCCGCCGACAACAGCGGCCTTTGATACCTTGAACATACCGGGCGCCCCTGGCGCCCGGTTCCCCGCTGACCGATTATCCGACAAGGACACTGCATGTCCGGCACCTGGATTACCACCCGGGCGTGGCTGCTCATGCTGCCGCTCCTCATCGTCATGGTCGCCGTCATCGGCTGGCCGCTCGTCGACACCGTGCACCTATCCTTCACCGACGCGAAGCTGGTCGGGACATCCGGTAGTTACGTCGGCTTCGACAATTACGTCCGCCTTGTCTCCGGCAATGCCTTCGGCCGCACCCTTTTCACCACCACCTGGTTTGCCGTGGTGTCGGTGACCGCCGAGATGGCGCTTGGGGTACTCGCCGCGCTTCTGCTCAACCAACAGTTCCGCGGGCGTACTCTGCTGCGGGCCCTGATGATCTTGCCCTGGGCGCTGCCGACAGTCGTCAACGCCACGCTGTGGCGTCTGATCTACAATCCCGAATATGGCGCGCTCAACGCCGCCCTCACCCAGCTCGGCGTGCTCTCCGATTACCGTTCCTGGCTCGGCGAGCCTGGCACCGCCATGACGGCGCTGATCGTCGCCGACTGCTGGAAAAACTTCCCCCTGGTCGCGCTGATCGCGCTCGCCGCCCTGCAGGCGGTGCCGCGCGATGTCATCGCCGCTTCCTTCGTCGATGGCGCCAGTGCCTTTGCCCGCTTCCGCTACGTGACGCTACCCTATCTGGCCGGCCCCTTGATGGTGGCGCTGGTGCTGCGCACCATCGAGGCTTTCAAGGTGTTCGACATCATCTGGGTAATGACGCGCGGCGGTCCTGCCAACTCGACGCGCACCTTGTCCATCCTCGTCTACCAGGAAGCCTTCTCCTTCCAGCGGGCTGGCTCAGGCGCTTCGCTTGCCCTTATCGTCACGCTGATCGTCACGGTACTCGCCATCGTCTATGGCACCGCCGTGAAAAAGGTTGCCGGGAGCGCCGCCTGATGGAACGCCAGAGCCCCCTCTTCCGCCTGTTCCTGCATGCCTCGGCGCTGCTCCTGGGCATCGTCATCCTGGCGCCGCTCGTCTGGCTGTTCGTGATGAGCATCTCGCCGGCCGCCGACCTCGCCGCCAAGCCCCTACGCTGGTGGCCGGCGACGATGGACTTCTCTCGCTATGCCATCCTCCTTTCGACGCTGGAAAACAGTGCAGGCGCGGCGTTTATGGCAAGCCTCAGAAACTCGCTGATGGTCGCTGGCATGGCCACCGTCGCCGCCGTGGCGCTCGCCGTACCCGCCGGCTGGGCCGTGTCGCGCACGCCATCGGTCGGCTGGTCGCTGTCCCTGGTCATCGGCACCTATATGCTGCCGCCTGTCGCCCTCGCCGTGCCGCTCTACCTGGCGCTCTCCAAGTTCGGCCTGCTCAACAGCGTATTCGGCCTGGCGCTCGTCTATCTCACCATTCTCGCTCCCTTCACGACGTGGCTGATGAAATCCGGCTTCGACGGCATTCCACGCGAGATCGAGCAGGCCGCCGTCATCGACGGCGCCAGCCTGTGGCAGACGCTTCGGATCATCACACTGCCGCTCGCCATGCCGGTGGTGGCCACCTCAGCTCTGTTCGCCTTTTTGCTGGGGTGGGACGAATTCTTCTACGCCCTGCTGTTCACATCCGACCAGCGGGCCAAGACACTGACCGTCGCCATCGCCGACCTCGCCGGCGGACGCGTTTCAGACTACGGCCTAATCGCCACGGCCGGTGTGATCGCCGCGTTGCCACCGGTGATCGTCGGCCTCGTCATGCAGCGGGCGCTGATTTCCGGACTCACGTCCGGCGGCGTCAAAGGCTGAACCAAAAAGGACAACACCATGACCGCTCCCCGTCCCGAAAGCCTCCTCGCCATTGACCGAGAAATGGCCCGCCAGCACGCCGATGCCCTCGCCTCATTTGAGACCAACCGCGAGATGGCTACCCGCGCCGCAGCCTCGCTCAAGAAGACCGATCGCCTGTTGATGCTGGGCATGGGCGGTTCACACGCTGTCGCCCGCGCTGTCGAGCCCTATTATCGCGCCCTCGGCATCGACGCGGTGTCGCTGCCGGTATCCGAGCAACTCACAGCGCCTCTGCCAATCAACGGCCGCACGATCTTCGTCACCTCGCAGTCGGGCGAAAGCGCCGAGGTGGTCCGCTGGTTCAAGGAAACGGGTGGCACCACCGAAACCTTTGCTCTGACCCTTGAGGGTGTCTCCTTCCTCGGCAAAGCCGCCCCGGCTCTGGTGGCAGCCGGCGGCTCGGAACTGGCTTTCGCCGCGACGCGCAGCCTGACGCTGACCTTCGCACTGCATCTTGCCGTCCTCTCGGCGCTTGGAGCGGACGCGGAACCGGCGCTCGCCGTGTTGAAGTCACCGGAGGCACCCAACGTTTCCGCCGCGCTAGTCGCCCTGAAGAACGTCCGCACCATCGTCACCTCCGGCCGCAGCCTACAAGGCGTCGCCGAGGCCATCGCCCTCGGCTTCACCGAACTGTCACGCCGTCCCTGCTTCTCGCACGAGGGTGGTCAGCTCCGGCATGGACCGATGGAAATGCTGTCGCCCGAGATCGGTGCCGTCCTGTTCCGCGCCAAAGACCCGACGTCGCCATTGATCGCCGGAATGGCTGTAGAAATCCTCGCCGCTGGTGCGCCGGTCGTGGTCTTCGACGCCTCGGGAGACGCGCCAGTGGCAGGGGCCGTCACCATTCCCGTCAAGCCGGCCACTGGAATGGCCGCCGTCTTCGCCCTGCTGCCAGCCGCCCAGTCCCTGATGGTCGCCTTCGCCGCCGAACGCGTCGAGAATGCTGGGACGCCCGTCCGTTCGAACAAGATTACCCGGAGCGAATAAGTGAAGCCGATTGCTGTTATTGGAAACGTCAACGTCGACCTGATCCTAGGCCCCGCTACGCCCTGGCCGCAGCCGGGAACCGAGATCATCGTCGACCATGACGAGCTGCGGGTCGGTGGCTGCGCCGGCAACTCGGCACTGGCGCTCAAGGCACTCGGTGTGCCCTTCGCGCTGGCCGCCAGTGTTGGCAGTGATCGCTTCGGAGCATGGCTGGCCGGCGAGTTCGGCGGGCAATCGAAAAACTGGCGGGTTCACGAAGAAAACACCACCATCTCTGTCGGCATTACTCACCCCGACGGCGAGCGTACCTTCTTCACTACACTCGGCCACCTGCCACACTACGGCGCCGCCGACGTGCTGACGACGCTCGACGGCGAGGCCCATCGCGGCGGTCTGGCACTGTTCGCCGGCCCGTTCCTGATGCCCAAGCTGTCGCAAGAATACGGCCAGCTTTACGATTGGGCCGACAAATTCGGCATTCGCGTCGCCCTCGACACCGGCTGGCCACCGGCCGGTTGGACGTCAGAGGTCGTCGCGGCAACCAAGGGCTGGCTGGCTCGCTCGGCCATTGCTCTGTTCAACGAGGTCGAGACCACTTCGATCACCGGTCGGGACGACGTGCACTCCGCCGCCCGCGCCATGCTCGATCTGATGCCAGAAGGCGCCGTCGCCGTCGTCAAGCGCGGTCCGCATGGCGCCTTGGCGGTCTCCAGTGCTGGCGTTGTCGAGGTTGCTGCCCCCAAGGTCAAGGTGATCGACACGATCGGCGCCGGCGACGTGTTCAATGCCGGGTTCCTGGCGGCACTGGCCGCCGGCAAATCGCTTGAGGAAAGTCTCAAGGCGGGAGCCGCAACTGCCTCGCTCGCCGTTTCCACCTATCCGCGCCGCTACGCCCCGCCGGAGTCCCGTTCATGAGCGCTCTCGTCGTCGACAATATCCGCAAGTCGTTCGCCGACGTCGAAACGCTGAAAGGCATCAACATCTCGCTGCAAAGCGGCGAGTTCCTGGTGCTGCTCGGCGCGTCGGGCTGCGGCAAGTCGACGCTGCTCAACATCATCGCCGGCCTCGCCGAGCCGACTGGCGGTGACATCCGCCTCGAAGGCCGCTCGCTGATTGGCGTCCATCCCAAGGACCGCGACATCGCCATGGTGTTCCAGTCCTACGCGCTCTACCCCAACCTGACGGTCCGGCGGAACATTGGCTTCGGCCTTGAGATGCGAAAGGTGCCGGTCGCGGAACGCGAAAAGGCGGTTGCCGAGGCCGCCAGGCTGTTGCAGATCGAGCCGCTGCTCGATCGCCGGCCGAGCCAGCTCTCCGGCGGCCAACGCCAGCGCGTCGCCATCGGCCGGGCACTGGTGCGCAACCCCAAGCTGTTCCTGTTCGACGAGCCGCTCTCAAACCTCGATGCCAAACTTCGCATGGAGATGCGTACCGAGCTGAAGCGCTTGCACCAGATGATGAAGACCACGGTGGTCTATGTCACCCACGACCAGATCGAGGCGATGACGCTCGCCACCCGTATCGCCGTCATGCGCAACGGCCAGATCGAACAGCTGGCCTCACCGGAAGAGATCTACAACCGACCGGCTACGCTCTACGTCGCCACCTTTGTCGGTGCGCCGCCAATGAACCTTCTGAACGTGGTCGCCACCCCGCATGGTCTGTTGATTGCCGGCGGCGACACGGTGATCCCTTTGCCACCCGCCCTGCTTTCCAAAATTCCCCAAGACAGAAACATCAAGCTCGGCGTCCGGCCCGAGTGTTTCCGTACCGACGCCGCCGACGGTCTGCCACTGACCCTGCGGTGTGAGGTGGTGGAGCTCACCGGCCCAGAGCTGATCCTGTCGGGCAGTGTCGGCGGCCAACGCCTCGTTGCCACCTTATCGCCGCGTACGCGGGCAACGGCGGGCAGTGACGTCGCCCTGACACTCGACACCGAGGCACTTCATCTGTTCGACGCGGAAACAGGCATGCGCATCGAAACCGCCTGATCGCTACCGTTACACGTACAGCGGGGTACCGCCGCTTCGCGTTCAATTCTGTTGGCACGGTCCCAGCGAGATATCGCGCCGACTTACTGCGGCTGATGCCGTTCGATTTTCGGCAAAAATACCGTCAACAGGCCGAAAGCCGGCAAGAACGAGCAGATGTGGTAGACGAAGTCGATGCCCTTGGCATCCGCGACTTGACCAAGGACGGCAGCGCCGATACCTCCGACCCCGAAGGCAAACCCAAAGAAGAAACCGGCGATCATGCCAACCTTGCCTGGCACAAGTTCCTGGGCGAACACAATGATCGCTGAGAAGGCCGAGGCGAGCACGAGGCCGATGATCACAGTCAGCACCGCTGTCCAGAACAAGCCGACATACGGCAATGCAAGCGTGAAGGGCAGCACGCCGAGGATCGACACCCAGATGACCGGCTTACGCCCAATGCGATCGCCGATTGGTCCACCGATAACGGTGCCGGCCGCCACCGCGCCGAGGAACACAAACAGCAGCATCTGCGACTCTCGGACGCTGACGCCGAATTTATGCATCAGGTAAAAGGTATAGTAGCTCGAAAGACTGGCGAGATAGATATACTTGGAGAATACCAGACAGCCGAGCACGGCCAGAGCGGTGATGACGCGCCAGCGCGGCAGAGAGGCTTGGGATATCGCGACGGTACGCTTGGCCGTTGCCTTGCGATGCCGGCCATACCAGTTGCCGACCTGCCATAGCACGATCATCGCCAGCAAAGCGGCAGCCGAGAACCAGGCGACACTCTTCTGACCGTTTGGCAGGACAATGAAAGCGGCGAGCAATGGCCCCAGCGCCGAACCGAAATTGCCACCAACTTGGAACAGCGACTGGGCGAGACCATAGCGCCCGCCGGACGCCATGCGGGCCACGCGCGAGGATTCCGGATGGAAGACCGATGATCCCGTGCCGATTAGGGCGCAGGCGACGAGCAGCAGATGATAGCTGTGGACGTTGGCGAGCAGCAGCAAGCCCAAAAGGGTAAAGCCCATGCCAATCGCCAGCGAATAGGGCTGCGGATGTCGGTCGGTGTAGCTGCCGACCAGGGGCTGAAGCAGCGAGGCCGTGAACTGGAAAGTCAGCGTCATCAGGCCGATCTGACCGAAACTGAGCGCATAATTCTCTTTCAGCATCGGATAGAGGCCGGTCAGCAACGACTGCATCATGTCATTGAGCATGTGGCAGAAGCTGATGGCGAAGATCACGGAAAAGGCCGTTGTCGTCGCGGACGGAACGGCAGCCGGTGCTGTTGTGTCGGTCAAGTGGCACTCCATGGCGCAGCCGGCATCGCATCAAGAAGCGGCCGGTTGCGCGCGACAATATCGTTTTCGGCGCTTCCTGCCTTCGTGATATGGTCCAATTACTATTCGACTGGGCCAACTTCACCATGGATATCAACTTTCCACGCACCGCCGGTAGCGAAGCGAGCCGCTCGGATCTCGTCGCCCCATGGTCGGAAGAGCCACACGCAAAACGCATTGAATGGTTGGAGCGAGCTGTCGGGCCGATTGTCGCCAAGGCCATAGAATATGCCGACGGGCATGTCGTCCCACCCCACCGCCATAGCCGCGCCCAGATGATCTACGCGCTTTCGGGCGTGGTGACGGTGGCCATGCCCGGTGAGCGATGGATGGTGCCACCCGACCACGCGCTTTGGGTGCCAGCCGGCACCGAGCATTCAGTCACTGCCGGCGGCCGTGTCAGCATGCTCTCGATCTACGTCAAGCCCGGCGCCGTCGCCGATCTGCCGACCCGTGGTCGGGTGGTGGAACTGACCGGCCTGATGCGCAGCTTGATGGTGGAGGCGGTTAACCTGCCTCAATGCTACGAGCCATCCAGCCGCGCAGGACTTGTGATGGCGCTGATCCTGGAGGAGATCCCTCGGCTGCCGGTTCGCCCGCTCGGCCTGCCGTTTCCAGCCGATCTCCGCATGGCGGCCCTGTGCCTCCGTTTCCTGGACGCTCCCATGCCTCGGGCAGACATCGACGATTGGGCCGAGGCGCTCGCCATGAGCCGCCGGACCTTCACACGGGCGTTTCGTCGAGAAACCGGACTGAGTCTATCCGAATGGCGCCAGCAAGCCTGCCTGTTTGCGGCGCTGCCACGCTTGGCTGGCGGAGAAAGCGTAACCAGTGTCGCGCTCGACCTTGGCTATGACAGTCCTTCGGCTTTTTCGACCATGTTCAAGCGCATGACCGGATCGACGCCGGGACGATACCTGCGCGAAACGACATCGAGCCACGCTGAACACCCCGACAGGGCAGTCGACGTCAACGCGGGCTGAGCCGGAACAGTCGTCCCGGGCTCGCATCTTCAATCACCCACACGGCCCCGTCGGGCGCTACCGCCACGTCGCGGATACGCCCTTCCATGGCGAAGCGCTCATCTTCGTGGGCGCTGTTGCCATGGATGGTGACGCGCGACAGCGATTGGGTCTTGAGCCCGCCGATCAGCGCCGATCCCTTCCAGGCGGGGAAAAGATCGCCCTTATAGAAGGCGAGGCCTGCTGGCGCGATCACCGGATTCCAATAAAGAGCCGGTTCGCGGAATTCCGGTCGGGTCGGCGGCTTGGGGATCGGCGTGCCATTGTAGTTGTCGCCGTAGGACACTTCCGGCCAGCCATAATTGACGCCCGGCTCGATCAGATTGAGTTCGTCTCCCCCCTTCGGGCCCATCTCGTCCAGCCAGAGACGACCATCGGGCGCAAACGCCAAGCCGTAGGGATTGCGATGGCCGGTGGTCCACGTCTCGGCACGAACGCCCCCTGCGGCAGCTTCCGGATTGCCGGGCGCCGGCTTTCCATTGAGTGTCAGGTGCAGCACCTTGCCGAGCGCAAGATCCGGATTCTGGGCCGTCTCCGGCCGCATGCGGTCACCGGAGGTCAAAAACAGCGACTTGCCATCCGGCGCAAAGGCGAGGATGCCGCCCGGCTGACCGCCCTTGCCTTTCGGCATCTGCCTCCAGATCACTTCGAGGCCATCGAGCCGCCCCCCACCGCTCTGTTCGGCCAGCGTCGCGCGGGCGAGCGCCAATGAACTGCCGCCCTCGCCGGGCTCGACATAGGTGAAGTAGATGCGGCGGCTCTGGGCGAAATCCGGCGCAAGCGCCACGTCGAGCAAGCCGTTCTGGCCGGCATGCTCAACCTTCGGCACGCCGGAAATCTCAACCGGGTCGCGCCCGCTGTGATCGACCAGGAACATTTTGCCCGGCTTGGTGGTGACGATCAGCCGGTCGGCGTCGATCATGGCAATCGCCCACGGTAAGTCGAAGCGCGCCACCGTCTGGGTCTGGAAGGGGACCTTTGTCGTCGCCTTGTTGGGTCCGGCGTTTTCCGGCGCAGCGGTCGCTGGCATTGCCGTCAGGCTGGCGACGGTTGCCGTAGCGAGCAGAATCCCTCGGAGGGTGGCGGGCATGTCGGCATCTCCCTGGCTGTGCCGGCGGAGCCGACATCTCAGGAAGATTTGGGAAGTCGCGCCCCTTTCTCAAGAGGCAAGCGATTACAGCCAGCCCAGCGCCTTCCACCAAAGGAAGTCGAGCGGCACCAGCGCGACGAGCGTGATCAGCGCCAAAGGCACGGTCACCTTGACGAGATGATCGAGTTTTTCACCGGAAAGCTGCATCGCCACGACGAGCGGCCCCACCTGATAAGGAAACAGCACGGTCGAGAAGCCGACCACCTGCGTCATCAACACGGTCATGGCCCCATAGCCGGTGAGGGTTGCAAGATCGCTGGTCATTGGCGTCAGCACCGCCGGCGCGCTCGGCACCGTCGTGAACATGCCGGTCACGAAAGACAGGAATGTCAGTGAGAAGAAGTTGGCGGCGTCATGCCCCGGTGCCAGCGGCAGCACGGAGGTCAGAAACGCGCCGAGCTTGCCACCAAGACCGGAGGCGTTGACCACGGCGCCGAGCGCCAGCGCGCCGGCAACGAACAACAGTAGACCGAAATCGACCGACTGCCGGAAGGCTTGGGGACTCACCACACCAAAGCGCGGAGCCAACAGCAATACGGCGGCGGCTAGACCAACCCAAGCTGAATTGATGCCGTGCAGGCTGTCGGTCATCCAGAAGACAAGCGTCAGGACCAGGATGCCGATCACCTTGCCCTGCCCCGCGCGCGCGGTTGCGGTTGCGGCCGCCGTCGTCCCGATAGGCTCGCCAACTTTGGCAGGAAACAGGGCGATCACCAGTGCCACGGTGACGATGGACTTCACGATGCCCAGCACGGGATAGTGCAGCAGGAGATAGCCGGTATAGGTGAAATGAATGCCGAGGATCGTTTCGGCCGAGCCGGCCAGAACCATGTTCGGAATGTTCGCCGGCAGAATGGCAAAGCTCGGCATGTTGCAGCCGATGGCCAGGATCGCTGCAATGC
The DNA here is from genome assembly GCF_041320595.1 of Pleomorphomonas sp. PLEO. Taxonomy (NCBI): domain Bacteria; kingdom Pseudomonadati; phylum Pseudomonadota; class Alphaproteobacteria; order Hyphomicrobiales; family Pleomorphomonadaceae; genus Pleomorphomonas; species Pleomorphomonas sp. PLEO. Next base: position 3,238,952 of record NZ_CP166625.1, on the reverse strand, counting down.
CGATGCGCCCGTTGGAGCCTTTGCCGAAACCACAGCGATCGGCGAGCGCCATACCGATCGGTACCATCACCACGGCTCGCCCCACCGAAGACGGCATCAGGAAGCCGAGGATCATCGAGGCGAGCATTAGGCCACCGATGAGACGCGGATAGGTTCGGGTAAGGAGCGGTGCGATGACCGCGGCAAGGCGGCCATCCAGACCCGTGGCGCTCACGGCGGCGCCAATCACAAAGCCGGAGATGATCAGCCATACCGCAGCCGAAGCGAAGCCGGAGAATACCAGAGGCGCCGGCTGCAACCCGGCAATCAATACCGAAGTAAAGAGCAGCAAGCTCGCGAAATAACCCGGCACCAGCGCCGTCGCCCAAAGCCCGAGCGTCACGAGGACGATAGCGAGCGTAATGCCTCCCGATGGACCGAGAGCGGCTGGTGAGGCTATGGCGACGGTCAAAGCTATCAGAACCACCACAGCCAATATGAAATGACGAGGCGTCAATTGGCTGAGCGTGAACATGAACAAACCCTCGGAAACGTCTGATCGGACCGGCACCCTATCGGAAAGCCGACGTTGGCGTTAGACTAACATTATGCCAAACAATGTCGCCGAAACGCCATTCTTCGACCCCTCGCCGGTCTCTTACATCATCGATCCAAGCTGGCCACTGCTGATCCGCAGCCAAACGCTGGTCGCCAACCGCATCGTACGGCCGCATACCCATCCCCGTGGCCAATATGCCTGGGCAAGGAAGGGCGTGCTACGCATCGTCAGCGATCACTCGGTCTGGATCGTTCCTCCGACACATGCCGTCTGGATCCCCGGCGGTACGCGCCATCAGGTGGCGAGCGAGACGCGAGCCGAGGTGCGGCATGTCTTCGTCGATCCCTCACGCGCCGTGCGGGTCGGAGCCCAGCATCCCGACCGCTGCGCCGTCCTGACCGTGACGCCCTTGATGCGCGAACTCACACTCCGACTGGAAGTCATACTCGCCGATGAGGCCGACGAAGCACGCCGCCTTCGCTTCTGTGACGTAGTGATCGATGAACTGGATCGGCTCGACGAGGCCCCGCTGAGCCTGCCCGGCGGTCGCGACCCACGGCTCGTCCGCCTTACACGCCACCTTGGCGAACATCCCGAAGAACGCCGGCCGCTCGCCGAACTCGCCAGCTTCGTCGGCGCCAGCACACGCACGCTGGAGCGGTTGTTCGCCGAGGAAACCGGCCTCACCTACCGTCGCTGGCGGGCCCGATTGCGTCTGCTCGCCGCCATTGAACGGTTGGAGCGGGGTGACAGCGCCACTGACGTGGCGCTATCGCTCGGTTACTCGTCGCCAAGCGCTTTCACGGCGAGCTTTCGCGAGGAGTTTGGGAAAACGCCAAGTACCTTTCTGCGCGGGTGATTAAGATCACCACGTTTTTCGGTCATGCCCATCGCCCGCGCCTCCCTCATCCGCGGCTGTCATAGTCCGCTGTCTCCCCTTTTTCTGGACGTTCCAACGCTACCGTTGTTACATCCAAGGCGAGTAAAGCAGGCCGGCTGTTGTCGGCGACCATCTCGCTGGTGAGGATAGACCCGTGGATCTTCTGGTGAAACTCTATGACGTCGAGCCCGACACCGATCTCAATCGCCGGCTGAAGGAAAACGGCGTTGTCATCCGGCGCGCGCTGGCGCCCGAACTCGACACCATCCGAGCCTGGATCGCTCCCCGTTTCAGTGCCGGCTGGGTGAGCGAGGCGCAGGTCGCCTTTTCCCGCGATCCCAATGCCTGCCTGGTCGCCGTCAAGGACGGGAAGCTCCTGGGCTTTGCCTGCTACGACGCCATCGCCCTCGGCTTCTTCGGTCCGACCGGCGTCGACGAGGCGGCACGCGGCCTCGGCATCGGCAAAGCACTCTTGCTCAGAACGCTTCTCGCCATGCGCGAACGCGGCTACGGTTACGCGGCCATCGGTTGGGCCGGACCGGTGGATTTCTATGCCCGTGCCGTTGGCGCCATCCCAATCCCCGACTCCGATGGCAGCGTCTACACCGGCCTGCTCAACCCGCTGGCGAATGGACGGGACGGTTGAGATGGGTTCAGAGGGCGCGCCTCTGACCTCTGACAGCTTTCCGCTCGATCAGCATCGACAGCGCAAACACGGCCGAGCCGACGAGGCCGAGCAGCACGCCAACCCAACCGGTAGACGTCCAGCCGAAACCAGCGGCGATCGCCATGCCGCCCAGCCAGGCGCCGAGCGCGTTGGCGATGTTGAAAGCCGAGTGATTGAGGGCAGCGGCCAGCGTTTGCGCGTCTTTGCCAACATCCATCAGACGGGTCTGTAGCGTCGGCACCACCGCAAAGCCGGTGCCGATGAGGAAGACGCCGACCACCGCCGTTACGTGTTGGCGCGCTGCCACGGTGAACAGCGCCAGTACCAGAACGTTCCACGCGAGCAAACCTGCGATGGTCGGCAGCAGCGCCCGGTCGGCCAGTTTCGGCCCGACGATGTTGCCGACGATCATGCCGGCGCCGAACACGCAAAGGACGAAGGGCACAACGCTTTCCGGAATGCCCGACACCTCGATCAAAGTCGGCGTGATATAGCTGAAAACGGCAAACATGCCGCCAAAACCTGTGGCGCCAATGGCCAGCGTCAGCCAGACCTGCGGCTCGCGTAATGCGCCTAACTCCCTGAGCGGGCTGGCACCGGGCTTCGGCTGGTCGCGCGGCACGCAGAGGGAGACCAGCACCACGGTCAACAAGCCTAGCGCCCCAACCACCCCGAAGGCCGTGCGCCAACCGAGCGTCTGCCCGGCCCAGGTGGCAACCGGGGTTCCAACCAGCGTCGCCACCGTCAAGCCAAGCATGACACGGCCGATGGCGCGAGCACGCCCGTCCGGCGGCGCCATGCCAGCGGCCACCAGCGCCGCGACTCCGAAATAGGCACCATGCGGCAGGGCGGTGATGAAGCGCAGCGCCACCAAGCCGGCAAAGCTTGGCGCCAGCGCACTGGCGAGATTTCCCACGGCGAAAAGGCCCATCAGCACCAGCAACAATCGAAGCCGCGACAGTCGAGCGCCAAGGACGGCGATCAGCGGCGCCCCGACCACCACGCCGAGGGCGTAGGCGCTGATAATCCAGCCAGCCTTGGGCATGCTGACCTGCCAGGCGGCGGCGACGTCGGGAAGAAAGCCCATGGCGGCGAACTCGCCAGTGCCGATGGCAAAACTGCCGATCGCCAACGCAAATTCGGCAATCGTGGCGGCACTGAAGGGAAAGGACTTGGCGGCGATGCTCATGGCGCTCCGATCGTCGGGACAATCCGGGCAATGGCCCGGATCGACAAAATCGGACGCAGCCTAGATTTGATTCCGCCGCCGATAAACATATGGTTTCGGAAGGAGCTTTCGGAAAAGGCGGAAAATTGATGCGAACGGACCAGGAAACGGCATTGCTTGCCGCAGTCGTACGGCACGGCAGCCTTTCGGCTGCGGCCCGATATCTCGGTCTGTCAGTTTCCGTGGTGGCCGACCGCTTGGCCAGCCTTGAGCGGCGGCTCGGCGTACGACTGATCGCCCGTACCACCCGCCGCCAGTCGCTGACCGACGCCGGCAAGCTCTACCTCGCAGAGATGGAGCCAATCCTCGCGGCCATCGACGCCGTCGAGGCGCGCGTCCGCGACCTATCGTCGGTGCCGCAGGGTACACTTCGGATCTCCGCTCCGCTGCCCGTCGGCCGCCAGTGGATCGCCCCGTTCGTGGGGGAATTCGCCATTCGCTATCCGGACATCCGGCTTCAGCTTCTGCTCGAAGACCGCTACGTCGATATCGTCGGCGAGGGATTCGACATCGCCATCCGCGGCGGCCCCGCCGTGGAGTCGGAATTCGCCGGCCGCCTGCTGTTCTCCACACGACGCGTCGTCGTCGCCAGTCCGGGCTATCTGGCAGCGCACGGCGTACCGGAGCGCCCCGAGGACCTGGCCGCGCATGCCTGCCTCGGATTCAACCGTGGTGGCCAGTTCCACGCGGACTGGCGGTTTGGCCGTGGTGACGCGGCAAAGATCGTCAGGGTATCGACACGACTGGCAACGGCCAATTCCGAATTACCGGTGGTCTGGGCAGCGGCCGGGCTGGGGCTGACGCAGAAATCGCTCTGGGAGGTGCAACGACATCTCGACGACGGCAGCCTCGTCACCGTGCTCGATGCTTTCGAACCGGACCCGGCATCCTTCTTCGCCATCCACCCGGTCAGCCGGGCTCAATCCCGCCTGTTGTCCCTATTTGTCGGGGAACTGTCCGCCTATTTGCGAGAGCACCTTGCAACGTAAAGGCGCCGTGCCGATAGGCCTCAGCCCTTGCGCAGCGCCCGATATTGCGTCGGCGAACTGTCATGCACGCGCCGGAAGCAGCGCGAGAAGTACAAGGGATCGTCAAAGCCGAGATCGGCCGCGATCGCCTTCACCGACTGGTCGGTCGTGTCGAGCAGAAAGCACGCTCGCTGGATTTTCAGACGAATGAAAAAGTCGAGCACTGTGAAGCCGGTGCGCTTCTTGAACACCGCCGCCAGATGCGACGAGGATAGATTGGCTTCACGCGCCAACTCGTCGACCTTCAGCGCCCGACCGAGATTGCCCTGCATCACGTCGATCACCCGGCGGATACGCTGATCGAGATTGTCGTCTCGGTTGGGCGAGCGATGGCGCAGCACCACGAGATGGGTCACGAGCTGGCCGAGTGCCATCGAAGCCGACAGGAGATTGTCCGGCGTGTAGCCGCGACCGAGGATCGACAGCATCTTTTCGAACAGCGTCGGGATGGCCGGATCACGCCCCGGGTGGAGCAGCGGATCATCCGGATCGAGCTCGAGCAGTTCCGGCAGCAGCGCCACCTTGGCGCCGTCAAGGTGAACCCAGTAGATCGTCCATGGATCGTCGGGATCGGCGCCATAGGCGTGCGGCGCGCCAGCCGGTGCCACCAACGCTTGGCCGGGGCGAATGCGCAGGCTGGTATCGCCCACCCGTGCCCAGCCACCACCGTCAGTGCAATAGATCAAAACCGACTGAGAAATGCCCTCCGGCCGCTCGACAAAGTGCCATTGGGCCCGTGGATAGTGACCGACGTCGCTCGGCAACAGTTCGATCAGCGGCCGACCTTCCAGCCAGCCGGACACCACCGGTCGCGGCAGTACGATGGATCGCTGCCCCGGAAAACCCTCCTTGATCCGCTGTTCGCCATCTTCGGTCATGGACCCAAGCTATCAGAGGATCCTCCATGATGTCCATCGTTCCCGCTATTCACGACAGAGAGGGCGACGCCTAGCGTTCCGACAATGACAAATCCCTCGCTTCGGGATGGGAAGGAACGCGCCATGAAACAAGTCGAACTCCCTAGAGCGCCAGCGGCGCTCACCGGGCCGGTCAAGGCGTGGTCCGAGCCCCTCGTCCTGCCAACCTATGAGCCGGCCCCGGCCGACCGCAATCCGATGTTTCTTGAGAAGCGCGTCTTCCAGGGGTCGAGCGGCCGCGTCTACCCGCTCCCTTTCTTCGACCGCATCAGTTCGGAGCTGCGCGACAAGACCTGGACGGCGCTTCATATCGAAAACGAGTACCTGCGCGTCACCGTGCTGCCGGAACTCGGCGGCCGCATCTATGCCGTCGTCGATAAGATCAACGGCTACGACCTCGTCTATCGCAACCGCGCCATCAAGCCGGCGCTGGTCGGCCTCGCCGGTCCCTGGCTGTCGGGCGGCATAGAGTTCAACTGGCCGCAGCACCACCGCCCCAGCACCTATATGCCCACGTCATGGGAAATCGTCGAAGAAGCCGACGGTTCGCGCATCATCTGGCTCAGCGAGCATGAGCCGATGAACCGCATGAAGGGCATGCACGGCGTGCGTCTCGGCCCTGGCAAGGCGTGTCTGGAGCTGGCTGTGCGCCTGCACAACCGCACGGAGCTGACCCAAAGCTTTCTCTGGTGGGCCAACGTCGCCACCGAGGTCCACGAGGATTACCAGAGCTTCTTCCCCGAGGACGTCCACTTCATCGCCGACCATGCCAAGCGCGCCACCTCGGCCTTTCCCGGCTGCGAGGGACACTATTATGGCGTCGACTATGCCGGCCGCGCCAAGGCAGGCGTGCCGTCCGAGGAGACGCCGGCGCAGTTCGTGCCGAAGCGTGGCTATGCGCCCAATGATCTGCGCTGGTACGCCAACATTCCCGTGCCGACCAGCTATATGTGCCTCGGTTCGCGTGACGATTTCTTCGGCGGCTACGACCACGCCGTCGATGCGGGAATCGTCCATGTCGCCAACCACCATATCTCACCCGGCAAGAAGCAGTGGACCTGGGGCAACCATGACTTCGGCTATGCCTGGGACCGGAACCTGACCGAACCGGACGAGAACGGCATCTATTGGCCCTACATCGAGATCATGGCCGGCGTCTACACCGACAACCAGCCCGACTTCTCTTTCCTCGCTCCTGGCGAGACCAAGACCTTTTCGCAATATTGGTACCCCATCCGTGAGATCGGCGCCGCCGCGACCGCGACCCTCAAGGCGGCCATCGGCCTGAAGCGCGAGGGCGCCAAGCTGACGGTCGGCGTGCAGGCAACCGAGGCCGTTGCCGGCGCCCGCGTGATCATCTCTGCTGGTGACCGGACACTGACCGACACGTTAGCGGACCTCGATCCGGCCAAGCCGCTTCTCCTCGCCATCGACCTCACCGGAGACATCGGTCCAGATGACGTCCGCATCGTTGTCAAAAAGGGCGACGCCGTACTGGTCGAGCGCCAGCCGACCGACCGAGGTGAGGTGATCGTGCCACCGCCAGCGACCGAACCACCGCCGCCCGAGGAGATCGACAGCGCCGACGAGCTCTGGATGACCGGTGTTCATCTCGACCAGTACCGCCACGCCACACGCCCGGCCGACATCTACTGGCGCGAAGCGATCCGTCGCGACCCCGGCGATAGCAGATGCAACACCGCCCTTGGCGTCTGGCATCTTCGACGCGGCGAGTTCGCAGCGGCGGAAGCCTGCTTCCGCAAGGCGATCGAGCGACTGACGCGCCGCAATCCCAACCCGCCGACCGGTGAAGCGCATTACCACCTCGGCATCGCCCTGCGCTATCTCGGCCGGCAGGATGCCGCCTATGACGCGCTCTACAAGGCAACCTGGAACGCCGCTTGGCGTGGACCGGCACATTTGGCGCTGGCTGAAATCGACGGCACGCGCGGCGCCCTCGAAGAGGCCCTTGCCCATATCGATGAGGCGCTGCGCCACGACATCGAGAATTCCGTCGCCCGAAATCTCAAGGCAGCGCTGTTGATCAAACTCGAGAGAACGGCTGAAGCAGATGCCTTGCTTGCCGAAGCGCTTGCCCGTGACCCGCTCGACGCTCGCGCCCGCGTGCTAAAGGGCCTTCCCCTTCACGGCGACGACCAGCTCCACCTCGACGTCGCCATCGAGACGGCACGGGGCGGATTCGTTGCCGACGCCCTCGCTCTCCTTGATGCCCGCATCGCCGCCGTTGGCGCCGCGACCTCGCCACTGCTCCACTATCACGCCGCGGCTTTGGCTTCCCGACTCTGCCTACCGGCCGTCCGGCATCTCACAGCCGCCGCCAAGGCATCGCCTGACTATTGCTTCCCCGCTCGACTCGAGGACATCGCCGTGCTGGAAGCGGCGATCGCCGCCAATCCCGCCGACGGCCGCGCGCCCTGCTACCTCGGCAACCTCCTTTACGATCGTCGTCGCCATGCCGAGGCGATCGCCATGTGGGAAAAATCGGTTGCCGTCGATCCCTCATGGTCAATCCCCTGGCGCAACCTTGGCATCGGTTCCTTCAACATCGAAGGGGCGTCGGACAAGGCGGTCGCCGCCTATGACAAGGCGCTCGCCGCAAACCCGCGCGACGCGCGCCTCCTGTTCGAGCGCGATCAGCTCTGGAAGCGCATCGGCCGCTCACCGGCCGAGCGGCTCACAGAACTGGAAACCAGGCTTGACCTCGTCGCGACCCGTGATGACCTCAGCGTTGAACTTTCCGCTCTTTACAATCAGCTCGGCCAACCGGAAAAGTCGGCACCCCTGATCGCCGGCCGCGCCTTCCAGCCCTGGGAGGGTGGAGAAGGACTCGCCCTCGACCAGTGGGTGCGCAGCCACCTCAGCCTCGGCCGTCGCGCGCTGTCCGCCGGCCGGCCAGACGAGGCGGTGGCCAAGTTCGAATCCGCTCTCAACCCGCCGCAGTCCCTCGGCGAAGCGCGCCATCTCCTCGCCAACCAGAGCGACGTGCATTATTGGCTCGGCAAGGCGCTTGCCGCTGCCGGCCGCGACACCGAAGCAAAGCGCTGGCTGACGCTGGCCGCCGAATTCGCCGGCGACTTCCTCGGCATGGAAGTGCGGGCCCACTCGGAAAAAACATTCTTCTCGGCCCTGTCGCTCACTGCTCTCGGTCGCAAGGCGGAAGCTGAGAAGCTGCTCAGGGATCTCCGCGCCTATGCCGAGGAGACGATGGCAAGCCCGGCGAAGATCGACTATTTCGCCACCTCGCTGCCGACCATGTTGCTGTTCGACGACGACCTGCAGCTGCGTCGTCGCGTCTCTGCCCACGTCATGCTCGCCGAAGCGGCCATCGGCCTCGGCGACACCACAACCGGCCGCGAGCATCTTCAGACAGTCCTGAAGCTGGACCCCAACCACGCGCTCGCCGCCGACCTCCTCGGCGATCTTCCCAATCGCTGAGGAGGTACAAATGCACCTGCTGCGCCTTCGGACGGATGTCGCCGAGCTGTTACTGTCGACGCAAGGCGCCGCCGTTCTTGGTTGGAGCCTCGATACGGACACCGGCAGATTTCCCTTGTTGCGTCCGGCCCGTCACGACGGCAACGGCGCCCCCGACGAGACGGCAGCTTTCCCGCTTGTGCCCTATGGCAACCGCGTCGGCGGCAACACCTTCTCTTTTGCTGGCCGCGACTATCAACTCGTGCCCAACGCTGGCGACCGCTATCGCCTGCATGGCGACGGCTGGCTGTCCGACTGGACCGTCGAGGCGGCAACCGACAACAGTGCGACGGTCGCTCTGAGCCATACGGCCGACGAGAGCGCCCCTTGGGACTATCTTGCCCGGCAATTGGTGACCCTCGACGGTTACAGGCTGACACTGACGCTTTCGGTTGAGAACACCGGTCGTGATACCCTACCCTTCGGCCTCGGCTGGCATCCCTATTTCCCGCTCACTTCACGCACGCGACTGACGGCACCCGCCTCCTCCGTCTGGCTGGAAGGTGCCGATCATCTTCCCACCGAAGAAGTGCCGCTCCCCGCCAATCTCGATTTCCGAAAAAAGGCGCCGGTGCCCGCTCGTTGGATCAATAATGGCTTTGAGGACTGGAACGGCTGCGCGCGCATCGACTGGCCGGAACGCGGCCTGACGTTGACCATCGATACCGACCCAATCTTCTCCCGCTACGTCGTCTATCGCCCCGACACTGCCCGCGACCCAGCCTTCGCTGGCGATTGGTTCTGTTTCGAGCCAATGACGCACACGGTGGACGGATTCCACATGCCGGGCATGGGTGGACTGACGCCACTTCGTCCGGGTGAACGTCTGGAGGGGCATATCAGGCTGGAAGCATTGGCGCTGCAGACCGGCTACCAACGGGCGACAGGGAAAGACTACCCCGGCCCCTGATCGAATGGTGATGAGCGCGCGTTGCACTGTTACCGGCTTCAGCAGCCGAGCGGACGCGGGGACCAACAGAGTTCGAAGCCGCAGCCCTCGCACGAACCGGAGGATGATCGCTGCTGGTGTCCGAACGCTTATCCGGATCCCTCGCCATCATTGCCTTCATTGTGGAAAATGCTCCACATGCGTTTCGGCAGTCCGGCCGAAGTAGACCACTCGCCGCCCCAGGAAGGACACCAGATAGCCGGCGCAGCCGGCTGCTTTCGCCTTCGAGCAAAACTCTTGGTAGCCGTAGTCGGGTCCGTTTGACTGCGCCCAGCGGACCAAGGCCGCAACCGTGGCCGCCTCGAAAATCTCTGCCACCGAACAAGATGAGGCCGGCATCTCCAATACAACGCTGTCGCCATCTGGCAGGTAGTAGGTCTGAGTGCCGCGGCGGTAATCGACCGTGTAGCTTTCAAAACCGGCAGCGATCAACTCGCCGACAATCTGAGGAAAACTGAGACCGCCGTCATGAGCAGCTTCAAGACAGCGTCGGGCAATGGCAATCCGCTCCGCGTCCATGGCACAGATCCTTTCGTGCTGGGTTTGTCGGCAAGCAATCCGGCGGGTTAGTCCACCGGAACCGTCTTCAAGCCCCGCCTGTCGGCGAGGGTCCGCAAGAGATGGTCAAGCGTCGCCCGCTCGTCCGTGCTCAGAACGCCAAAATAGTCGGCGTCATTGTGGTCGGCGAGCGCCGCCAGAACCGGCACCTTTTGGCGCCCCGCCGCGGTCAGCGACAGGCTATGCGCCCGCCCATCATCGGGGTTGCTGGCGCGGGCGAGCAGCCCCTTTTCAATCAGCCTCTCGGCGAGCTTACTGATCGCACCCCGCGTCATTCCCATTCGATCGGCCAGGGCCGAGGGGGCCATCCCCTCGGCGTCATAGAGCGCGCGCAGGAAAGTCCATTCCGCCACTGTCACGTCCTCCGTCGCGGCTCGGCGAGCGAAATCCTGCGACACCGCATTGGAGACCATCCGTAGCCAGTAACCAGTGTGCACCGTCAGGTCCGAGACCTCAGCCATACCTACCCTCACTTAGTTGACTAGGAACCTAAGCGAGGGTAGTTTCCTAGTCAATAAAAAATGTACCGACTAGTGGCAAAGCCGACCTCCGCCGGAAGAGGAAATTCCAAGCCGGTGGCAGTTTGAGAATGATCGCCGCCGGCCAGAGCGGACAGAATTCAGGATCAACAGAGCTCGAGACCGCCGCGCTCACCCGAGCCAGATGACCGCTCCCCGTACCTAAGAATTGGCCGAGGTGCGCAAGTTGAGCCGAAAGGAACAGCCCGCATCCCATAAATACCCGCCAGACATGATCGCGATTGGAATGGAAATAACTCCGGCGCTGAGTTAAGCTATCGGCTAATAGCGTGTGCTGCGTGCGCTACGGGCATCCCGGAATTGACGGAGACTTCAATCAACCTTCCATCCAAGGGAGCGAGAATCTATGTCTTCGCCGATCTCTCCACGGCACATTCGGTCAACTCTTCGACGGTTTCTCGATAACGAAGCGTCGGGCGGTCTCATTCTGATGGCCGCCGCCGTGTTGGCGATATGGACCGCCAACTCGCCACTGGCGGAGACCTATTTTCATATCCTTCATGTTTATGTCGGCCCTCTCAGCATTCAGCATTGGGCCAACGACGCGCTAATGGCCGTGTTCTTCTTGCTGGTTGGGCTGGAGATCAAGCGCGAGATGCTGGATGGCCAGCTTTCGAGCTGGGGCCGGCGAATCCTGCCCGGCGCGGCAGCCGCCGGAGGCATGCTGTTCCCGGCCTTGTTTTATGTCTTCCTCAATTGGAGCAATCCGGCTGCGCTGCGCGGTTGGGCCATACCGACAGCAACCGACATCGCCTTCGCCCTCGGCGTGATCTCGCTATTCGGATCGCGTGTCCCGGCATCGCTCAAGATCTTTCTGGCGGCATTGGCCATTATTGACGATCTCGGCGCGGTCATCGTCATCGCAGTGTTTTATACGGCCGAACTGAACATGCTGGCCTTGGGCGGCGCTGCCATCGTTGTTGCAACGCTCTATGGACTGAACCGGGCAAAGGTGGTGGCCCTGTGGCCCTATCTCACGCTCGGTATCCTGCTCTGGTGCTTGGTCTTCGCGTCGGGCATCCACGCCACGCTGGCAGGTGTGATGCTGGCCATGATGATTCCGTTGAAGCCGACGCCGGGAACGCCGGAAGCCCTGTCCGCGGAATCCCCGCTTCACCGGTTGGAAAATTTGCTGCACAAGCCGGTTGCCTTCGTCATTGTTCCGATCTTCGGCTTTGCCAATGCTGGCGTTTCTTTGGCTGGCGTTTCAATGGCCGTCTTTGCCGAACCGATCACCATGGGCATTGCCATGGGGCTGGTACTGGGGAAACTGGTGGGCGTTGTCGGAACCGTGGCTCTGCTGGTGAAGCTCGGTCTTGCCCACCTTCCGGCAAAGGCGAGTTGGGGCCAGATGATCGGAACCGCCTTCCTGTGCGGCATCGGCTTCACGATGTCGCTGTTCATCGGACTGCTCGCCTTTGGTGATCCAGCCGTTCAGGACCACGTCAAGATCGGCATCCTCCTCGGCTCGGTCGTGTCAGGCATACTCGGAGCGATTTGCTTGGCGGCCTTCGGCCGGCGCAAGGCGTATACTGAAAGCTGAGCGCCGCCTGCCATTGATTGATACGCCAACGCCCGAACGGTTTTCCGTTCGGGCGCCAAACACTATCCCTGCACCGGCGGATACCCCCGCCAGTTCACTTCCGCCCGAGGCCAGTGCTGCGGACGTTGTCCAGCAGTACGGCGAGCAGCAGGATCAGGCCGCGCACCAGATATTGGTAGAAGGCCTGAATGTTGAGGAGGTTCATGGCGTTCTCGGCGATACCGAGGATCAGCACGCCGACGATGACACCGACCATCGCCGCCCGGCCACCGGCCAACGACACGCCGCCGAGCACGCAAGCCGAAATAGCCGACAGTTCGAGGCCGGTCGCCGCGTTGGGCTGGCCGGAGGTGATGCGTGAGGCCAGGAGAATGCCAGCCACCGCGCAGACGAGCCCCTGGATGGTGAAGATCCAGATGCGCATGCCATCGACGTTGACGCCGGCGAGGCGCGACGCTTCAGGGTTGCCGCCGATCGCCAGCGTGTTGCGGCCGAATACCGAGCGGTTGAGCACGAACCCGAACAAGCAGAACAGCAGGCCCATGACCCAGATCGGCGTGGGGATGCCCAGGAAACGCGACAGCGCCAGCTGATAGAAGCCGGGATCGTTGATGCCCACCGCCCGACCATCGGATGAAATCAGCGCCAAGCCGCGCACGATCTGCATGGTGGCGAGCGTTGTGATCAGGGCGTTGATCTTCAGTTTGGCGATGATGGCGCCGTTGACGAATCCGACGAAGGTGCCGCAGGCGAGCGCGGCGATCAGACCGATGATGATCGAGCCGGAGGCGTTGGAGGCCATCACAGCCACCATGCCGGTGAAGGCGACGATGGAGCCGACGGACAGGTCGAAGTCGCGCGAGGCGAGGCAGAACATCATCGTGCACGAGACGATGCCGATGGTTACCACCGACTGGAACAGACCGAGCATGTTGCGCTCGGTGATGAAGCTCGGCACGAAGACCGACACGGCCGCGAAGGCGATGACGAAGATGACGAGGAGACCCTGCTCGCCGAGCAGGAGACGTTTCAGGAAGGCCATCACGATGCTTTCTTGTTCGGCTCGCCAGCCGTCCGGTCCGGCAGGGCCGAGGCGAGAATGGCGTGTTCGTTGAATTCGGCGCGGTCGTAGTGGGCGGCGATCCGCCCCTCACACATGACGACAACGCGATCGGAAATACCCATCACCTCCGGCAGTTCGCTGGAGACGACGACGATGGCCAATCCCTTGTCGGCGAGGTTATAGAGCAACTCGTAGATCTCAGCCTTGGCACCGACATCAATGCCGCGCGTCGGCTCGTCAACGATCAGCACCTTGACGTCGGTCTCGGCCAGCCAGCGGGCGAGCAGCACCTTCTGCTGGTTGCCTCCGGAGAGATTGACAATCTCCTGCTTGGCCGAAGGGGTACGAATGCGAAGGTGCTTGATGAACTCGGCGGCGGTATCCGCCTCGCGCTTGGGGCTCAACACGCCGAAGGGCGAAAAATGGCGGCGGGCGGAGACCACGATATTCTCCCCGACCGACAGCCCCTGGATGATGCCATCGAACTTACGATCCTCCGAGCAGAGCACCAAGCCTTGCCGGATCGAACGACGCGGGCTCGATCCCGAGCTGTCGAGACCATCAATGGTCACCTTTCCGGAATGACGGGGATCGGCACCATAGACGAGGCGCATCAGTTCGGACCGCCCGGAACCGACCAGTCCGAAGAAGCCAACGATCTCGCCGGCCCGCGCCTCGAAGTCGATGGGGCGCGGTGATTTCGATCCGGTAATGCCCTCGACCTTCAGCCGTACCTCGCCAGCGGGACGCCCGCGCCAGCCCCAGATATCTGATATCTCACGGCCAACCATCTCAGCGACGAGGCTGTCGCGCGTCACATCGGCCATGGTCGGATGGTGGGCGGCAAGCTTGCCGTCGCGCAGCACAGTGCAGCCATCGCAAAGGCGGAAAATCTCGTCGAGGCGGTGCGAAATGTAGATGATGACTTTGCCCGCGGCGCGCAGTTCGCCGATGATCCGGAACAGGACCTCGCTTTCCTGCGACGACAGCGAAGACGTCGGCTCGTCCAGGGCAATGACGCGGGCGTCGAGCATGATCGCCTTGGCGATCTCGATCATCTGCCGTTCGCCGAGCGACAGTTTCGCCACCTTGGTGTCGGCGTCGACCGTCAGACCGATATCCCTCAGGCGCCGGTTCACTTCGGTCTTCAACGACCGGAAATCGATGATGCCGGCGCGGTTGGGAAAACGGCCGAGCCGGAGGTTTTCCGCAACAGTGAGTTCGGGGACCAGTTGCAATTCCTGGTGAACCACCACCACGCCGGCAGCGAAGGCGTCGCGCGTGGAGGAAAAATGCTGGATGGCGCCCTCGATCGAAATCTCGCCGCTATCGGCTGAGGTATCGCCAGAGAGAATGCGGATCAGTGTCGACTTGCCGGCGCCATTTTCACCGATCAGTCCGTGAACGGAGCCCTTCGCCACTCCGAAGGAGACGTCCGACAGTGCCTTGACGCCGGGATAGGTCTTGGAAACGTTGGAGAAGCTCAGAAAGTCGGCCATGTCCTCGCGCCTTGCTGGGAAGCCGGCGATGGAAAACCGCCGGCTCCATTTCGTGTTAGCAGCCTAGCGGCCTCATTCGATGCCGAGGCTCTTGCGGACCTCGACATAGGTGTCGCGCAGCGCCAGTTCGCCAGATGTCAGCGTCAGGGCCGGCGGCTGTTTGCCGTTGGCAACCCAGTCATACATGTTGAGCGCCGTCTCGTAGCCGTGGCGCTTCGGGGAAATGATCACGGTGCCGAAGAAGCCGGTAGCGGCGGGCTTCTTGAACTCGTTGATCGCCGAGTCCGCGCCGCCAATACCGACGCCGATGAAGTTGTCCGGCGTGATGCCGACAGTCTCGGAAGCGCGAACCGCACCGAGCACCGCCTCGTCATTGAGGCCAAAGGCCACCCAGTGCTTCACGTCCGCATGCTTGTTGAGCACCACGGTGGCGGCGTTGAGCGCAGCCTCGGTATCGGTCTTGGCCTGCGGCGCGTCGAAGATATTGGCTTCGGGGAAGCCGGCGGCCTTCAACGAGGAAATGGCACCCTGGACGCGGTCGACGGCGGTGGGCAGCTGGTCATAGGAGACCCGGATGGCACCAACGCTCGCCAAGTCCCAGCCGCGCTTCTTGATCTCGTCAGCTATGGATGTGCCCACGGCCTCGCCGATCTTCAGCGCCGAGATGCCCATGTGCGGCACACTTTCGATCGGCGTTCCGTCTGCATTGACGAGGCGATCGTCGACGGTCATCAGTTTGAGGCCGTTGGCTTCCGCCTTGGCGACGATGCCAGGTCCGAGTTTGACGTCCGGCGTACAGATGATGAAGCCCTGCGCGCCCTGGGCACCGAGATTGTCGATGGCCGACTGAACCTTCTCGCCATCCTCGGCGCCGATCTTCACCAGCGTGAAGCCTTTTTCCTTGGCGGCGATGTCGGCGAACTTCCACTCGTCCTGGAACCAGGGTTCCTCCGGCTGCTTGACCACGAAGCCGATCTTGACGTCGGCCGCGTGGGCCGCCGCCGTCAGCGCACCGACGGCGATGCCGACGGCAGCGAAGCTCTTCAGAATGCGAAGCATGGCGTTTCCTCCATTTTCTCTTCAACGATCGCTCGCCAACGCGGCGCGCCTTTCGCTACCTCAGGCGACCTTCCGGCGGAACTGGCCGGCATCCGTCATGGACGATTCCGTGCACCCTGCCATCGCAGGATAGCCCGGCTCTTCCGTACCGGCAGAACGTGTGGCGGCGATGCGCCATCGGAAACCGTGATGAACTGGGCAAAGATCAAGGCCGGATGCGCCCGACGAACCCGGGCCAACCAGCCAAAAGCCTCCTCCAGATACCGCCCTTCTCCGCCCTGTCGTCTTTTCGGCTGCCATGCGTCGTTCCAGCGGCCATCCCACCGCCGGCCGAACCGGTCGCACCACACCTCTCGCTCCCTAGGCAGGGACGATCGTGTGCGGCGAGAAATAACCTAGGTGGCGGATGTCCTCGCGGGAATGGCTGCATCCATGAATTCCATGGACGAAACTCTTAAGACGCCCGAGACTTCTACCTTTGGCGAACTGCCCCAGAAGCGAAGTCCACAGCGCCATCGCGCACGCGGCGGCGGCCCTATTCTACGCAGTTATCCGGAATATCGCCGGCCTCGTCGCCGTTGACCTGACCGGCACGACTGCTTACCCTTTGCTGACAAGGACTTGCAGACAGGGGAAGCCATCTTGACTGAACAGACAACCGTTACCGTCGGCGTCATTGCCAAGGAAATCGGCGTTTCAGACGCCAAGGTGAAGAAGGCGATCGAGACGCTCAAGATCGAGCCGGTCGGCAAGCGAGGCATCTGCAAGCTTTACGCCTCCGATGTCATCGAAGCCGTCAAGAAGACCCTTGCCTGATCGTCAATCGACGCGGGATTTGGCGCTTACGTTTCATCCGCGGCCGCCGCGGTCACGAGACACCATATGCCGCCGAGGATAACGAGGCTGCCGATGATTTCCTTTGCCTTAAGCGGTTCGCCAAAGACAATCCACGCCATCAACATCACCAGCACATAACTCGCCGCCGAAAGTGGAAATGCCAAGCTGAGGTCCAGCTCCGCCAGAACGGTCATCCAGACGACGAAGCAGATGATTTCGGCGACGACCGCCGCGGCGAACCAGGGCGAGGCAAGAAGACTGCCAAACCAGCCCGAACCCACGGCGGACGAAGCGGCATCCGACGCGCCGAGCTTGAGAAACAACTGCTGCAGCGTGTTCAGAACGGGGATTGCCAGCCAGGTTGTCCAAAGCCATCTGGGCATTAATCGGTCTCCGACCGTTCATCGCCAGGCGTTGCGATGGCGAGATATGGCGCCGCGAACCGCAATGCGCGCTGGGTCACCGGATTGGAGTGACGGAAGAACATGCTGTTGGCGCCAAGCCGGCTGCCGAGGCGGACCTTGTTCTTGTAGTAAGCCTGGCCACTCTGGTATCGATCCAGACCTTCCTTGAGGCAGTATTCGACGTTGTCGATCCAGCTCAGGTAATAGAGATTGAAGGGCCGCCCTTTCTCGACATCCATACAAAAGAATTTGTCGATCAGGGTGCGCTCGCTTCGGATCAGGAAATTTGTGGCGAGCAGCTCATCCCCGACAAAATACAGCGTGACAAACGATCGTCCCGGCATTCCCGTCAGCATTCCCTCGAAATAGGCAGGCGTGAGATCCTCGAATTGCCAGTCGCTGCGCTCGCGCGTCTGACGATAGAGTTCCATGGCGCGGTCTCGATAGGGCCCGAAATCGGTTCGCCGTTCGATACGCACACCGCCCCGCGCTTTGAGCTTTCGGCGTAGATCCTTGCGCGTTGCCGCCGAGAGGCGTGCGAAATAGCCGTCGAGATTGGGAAAATCGACGTCGAGTACTGCCGTCGGCAACCCGGCCATTTCGGCATAGCCTCGCGCGGCGATCGCATCCTTGAGACCGTCGGGAAGCGGTTTTGGAATATCCTTGAGCGCAAGGAGCGCGCAGCCGGCGGCAAGAGCGTGGGTTTCAAAGGTGGCGACGAGAGAGCCAAACAGGTCTGCCCGGCGAGCAGCTGGAATATCCGGATGAAAGCCGGGGTACCCCGTCTCGGTGCAGGGCGACCCGAGACACGCGAGCGGAAGCAACAGGAAGCTGGACCAGATGCCGCGTAGACGCATCACTGTGTCGCGAAGCCAGCGATTGTCCAGCGTCGTCTCCAGGCCATAGCGGGTCATGAACGCCGGCATGGCGACAACAATTTGGTTACCAGCTCTTCCGATGACATAGCGAAACTGAAAGCCCGGGATACCCGCGCGTTCGACCGCGAGCAGGTAGTCGTACCCCTCGGCCTCACCGGGGAAGCA
Source organism: Pleomorphomonas sp. PLEO (assembly GCF_041320595.1). Lineage (NCBI taxonomy): Bacteria > Pseudomonadati > Pseudomonadota > Alphaproteobacteria > Hyphomicrobiales > Pleomorphomonadaceae > Pleomorphomonas > Pleomorphomonas sp. PLEO. Next base: position 3,220,705 of record NZ_CP166625.1, on the reverse strand, counting down.
TGCGTTCCATTGCTCGCGGTCGATGGCGGCGAGATCGGCATAGACCTCGAATACGAGTGCCTCAGCCCGTGTGGCAGGACAAACCAACGCATCAAGCGGCATGACAGGTCTCGAAGAAGTTGGCGGTTTGCTCGGCAACGTCGCGGTACTGCCGGTCGACATGGATCATGTGATAGCTGTCATCGATGAAGTGCAGCTCGCTGGGACCGCCGATGTGCGCGTGGATATATTGGGCATGCTCAGTACTCGCGAGATCATCCTCTCGAGAATGCACGATCAGCGTCGGCGTACGGATGAGCGGAAGGCGCCGCCGCATCTCCTGCCCCAGACGGTGCATTTCCACCAAGCTGCTAGCAGGGAAACGCTCGAGAATCCCCTCGGCGGAAGCTCCCGCCACAAGCCGTCGGGCACGCTCATCCTTGATCCCGAGCGAGGGGGACTCATCGAATTCGAGCAGCCCAACAAACGGGACCTTCGAAACCCACGAAATCTGGCGAGAAATAAACGCCTTGAACCTCGGAATGGCCCAACCATCGTAATTGAAACATGGCGAGTAGAGACCGACGGCGCGCACGGTGTCGGATTGCCCTTCCGAGGCCATCAAAGCCAGTTGGCCGCCGACGCAGATGCCCGCGGCATGGAGCCTGTCGACTTCCGGTGCAAAATCGGCGATGGCCTCGCGCACGCTATCGAGCCAGTTGCGCCAGTTCGTACGGCGCAGCGTTGCCGCGTCCTTGCCGTGCCCAGCAAGTAGCGGCGCGTAGACGCTGTAGCCGCGACGCCAGAGCTGACGGGCCACGAGCCGCATTTCCGATGGTGCCCCGGTGAGACCATGGACGAGAACGACGCCATTTCCGCTGTTGCCCGGCATGAAATAGGAACGGGAATCGCCTGCTTTAATCTTCATGATGATACGTTCCGCATGTCTAGAGACCCGCCGAGCCGACTGTGGCGACACCAATAATCACCAAGGCCACGCCAAGTGCGTGGCGCCGGTTGACGCGCTCCCCGAGGAGAGTGGCACCCGCGAGAGCGATGGTCGCGTAGCTCGCCGACATCAGCGGGAAAGCGATCGACAAGGGCGCAGTGCCGAGCACCCAACACCAAGCGACGAGTTCGACAGACCAGAAGAGGACGCCGAGTACCGTTGTCGGATTGAGGAATACCTTGAGGCCAAAGGCGTATTTCCGCGCTGCGAACTTGAAACAGACCTCCCGGCCGGTTTCGGTAAGAATGCAGAACCCGATGACGCCGACCTGCGTGGCCGTCAGCTCGCCGATCATGGCATCATCGCTCCGAAAACATCGAGGAGCGCGTAGTTGGCGGCGCTGTTGATGTTGATGATTTCAGCGTCGGGCGGTGCGTCACGCGGCTGGTCGATAAGGCTTTCGCCGAGCTTCATCAGCCGTGTCCAGGCCCCGCCCCCGTAGCGGGGGCGCGAATAATCACCCGTCACGTCCGCTCCAACGACTCGGTGGCGCTTGCCTACTTCACTCAGGAGACGAAGGACATCAGTAAGCCTCATCTGTCCTTGGTCCCAATTGGTCACGGCGTCCCAGGAGCATAAGACATCCTTGTCGAGGCTGATGTAGACCGCCTCGGTATCGATGCGAGCCATCAGCAGTTCGAGAAACCGGTCGACGCCCAATTCTCCGATGGTTCGCCAATGCAGATAACCCGACTTCTGTTCGAAGCCGCTTCCACCATCTAGGCGCGCCCTCACGCGGCTGGGCGAGTGATCAAAGGGATAGAGTTCGAGCCGGCCGCGCGCCAACAGGTCGAGGTTTGCACCCTTGCGCTCTGGCGACTTCAGGTCGTCGCTGCACACCCCGACGGTGATCACTCTGGCCACCGCCGGGTGGTCGGCTACGCCGTTAATCCAAGAGCCACAATGCAGGCCTCCGGAGAAGCGCACCCAGTCGGGATGGTTGTCGATATGGATGATCGTCACCGGCTCGGTAGAGCCATCGAGCGCCAGGTCAATCAACAAGCTGGAGACGTGATGAAAGTCTCCTGAGCCCGTAAAGCAGAGCTTCGGTTCATTCTTCGCCCCAGCGAGATTGATGCGCAGGCAGCGGTGGAGATCGTCCACCACCGCCTGTCGCGCCCAGAGACGAAAATTCCGCCCTGGTTCGCGAACATCGATTTCCCCGCAGCCAGCCATCAGGCAGGTCCGCACGAACTCGGCCTGCGCCTCCAGCGCCTCGTCGAGGTGAAGCAGGAACAGCTGCATCGCCTCACCTCCGCTCGGCGCGGTCCAGCAACCTGTCGAGCAACTCGAGGGCGAGATCGATTTCGCTATCGGAAATCATCAGGCTCGGCGCCAGCGTAATGACGTTCTTATGGTAGCCACCAACGTCGAGGACGAGACCATAGCTCCGGCCATCGACCATCATGTCGCCCTTCATGCCCTCGTCGACCATCCAGTCGAGAGTCGCCTTGTCGGGCATAAAGCCGTCGGGTCCGCAGATCTCCATCCGCAATGCCAGACCCAGACCATCGACGTCGCCGACGATCGCATGGCGGCTCTTCAGCACCTCAAGTCCGTCCAGGAAGCGCTTGCCACGCGCGGTAACAGTGGCGCCAAAATCCTCTTCGCCGATCATGCGGAAGGTTTCGAGCGCCACAGCCGTGCCCATCGGATTGGACGCGAAGGTCGAATGGGTCGATCCCGGCGGGAAGACCGTCGGATTGATCATCTCCTCGCGAGCCCAGATACCCGACAGCGGGTTTAGCCCGTTGGTGATCGCCTTGCCAAACACCAGCACATCAGGCGAGACGCCGAAATGCTCGATCGACCAGAGCTTGCCCGTGCGGTAGACGCCCATCTGAATCTCGTCGACCACCAAGAGGATGCCGTGCTCGTCGAGAACCGTCTTGAGTTCGCTGAAAAAATTCAGCGGCGGGATAACGTAGCCGCCTGTGCCCTGAATCGGCTCGACGTAGAAAGCGGCATACTCGGACTGGTGGGTCTTGGGGTCCCAGACACCGTTGTATTCGCTTTCGAATAGACGGGCGAACTTCTGAACGCAGAGGTGGCCGTACTCCTCCTTCGACATGCCGCGCGGACCGCGGAAGTGATAGGGGAACTCGATGAATTGCGCCCTGTCGCCAAAATGGCCGTAGCGGCGGCGGTAGCGATAGCTCGAGGTGATCGCCGAGGCGCCCAGCGTACGGCCATGATACCCGCCTTCAAAGGCAAACATCAGGCTTTTGCCCTGGCAATGATTGCGCACCAGCTTCAGCGAATCCTCGATGGCCTGGGAGCCGCCAACGTTGAAATGGACGCGGCCCTTGTGCCCAAATTTGCGCTCCGCATCCTGAGCGATGAGCGCCGCCAGCTCGACCTTTTCGCGGTGAAGGTATTGCGAGGCGACCTGCGGAAGCCTGTCGAGCTGCCGGTGAGCGGCGGCATTGAGACGCTCGTTTCGGTAACCGAAGTTGACCGCCGAATACCACATCTGCAGATCGAGATAAGGCACTTCGTCCCGATCGAAAAGGAAAGACCCTTCGCAGGATTCGAAGAACTTGGGGGCCTCCGCGTAGTGAACCGTATCACCATAGGAACAATAGCGCCCTTCAAGGGCACGCAAGTCGTCCTCGCCAGGCGCAGTATCAGTTACGGTGGTCTCAAGCGATTTCAGCATGGATTTCTCCAATTAAAGCTGTTGGGAAAGAGGAAGCAGGTGGAACGACGACTGCGGTGACCCGGCAAGTGAGAGGGTCATGTCGAGCACATCGAAGAAATCGGCATAGACGGCGTGCGGGATCGCTTCGCGGCGGCAATAGGCAGCGAGCTTTCCCTTGGCGAACACCATGCCGGCGCTGCGGGCTGCACAGAAATCGGAGCGGCCATCTCCGATGAAGACGTGCGGAGCGGCTCCCTTCAGAACCGCGCATTTGCACACTCCCGAAGCAAAGCGGCAGTCCGCCCGCGCATGCGGGAAGGCAAGATCGAAGCCGGACTCCGTCACGATCAGGCGGTTTGCTACGATCCTGATGCCGGAAATTTCGTGCAGGGCGAGCACACGGCGGATGAAATGGTCGACGCCGTCGCTGACGATCACGACCTCAATTCCACTACGGTCGCAGAACCTTTTGAAATCCCGGAAACCGGGGTCGATGTCGACCTGCTCCAGGAATTGGTCGATCTCGTCTCGTTCGGCACGGATCAGGCGGACCTGTTCCCGCATGCACTCCGCCGAGTTGATCGTACCCGCTTCCCAGCGCGCCTCGATGTCTCGCCACGCAGGAAGGGCGAAGCGGCCGAGAACGAGATCGGTAACGTCCTCAGTCGCAATGGTGCCGTCAAAATCGCAGAAGGCTAGCATGTCATGGTCCCAGACTTATCTGAGACCCGTCTACGCCCCCTCGATGAGGCCTGCCTGAGGGGAGGATGAAGCCAAACTGAAGGCTATCACCGTCACGCGGCGACCGCCGGCATGATCAGTTCGACCCGCAAGCCATACCCCCAAGTCGGCGTGGATAAACCAACCTGAATGCCGAGGCGCTTGGCAATCTCGGCAACAATGGCCAACCCGAGCCCCGCGCCGTCACGATCACTGGCCGACACCCGATGAAACTGGAGAAATACCGCTTTCCTCTGGTCCTCAGGGATACCGGGACCACGGTCGTCGATGACAAGCCGCCAATAGGCGCCAGCCGGCGCGATTTCAACGCGGATCTCGCCGCCATCGGGTGAATACTTGATGGCGTTATCGACGAGATTGTCGATCAGCAGTCGCAAGAGGAGCCGATCGGCGTTCACGGAGGCAACTTCACTTCCGGCAAGCTCAACTTCAAAACCGCGGTTGCCAAGAATGGCGCCAACATCGGCAAGCGAAGCAGCGGCGACCTCATAGAGATTGATCGCTTCCAGGCGGAGCGGCTGATGGCTCACGCGCGCCAGATGCAGGAGCTGAGCGATCAGATGCATGGCCCGCTCGTTGCTGGCCACGAGATCTTTCATCAATTGCTGCCGCTCGTCCTCGTCCGTCGCCTTCTCGAGCATTTGCAACAGAAGCTTGATGCCGGCCTGTGGCGTCCGCAACTGGTGAGCGGCGAGGTCGGCGAAACGCCGTTCCAAGGTCAGCGAGGTATCGAGCTTTTGCATGAATTGGTTGAGAGACCGGACAAGCGGTAGGAGATCGCTCGGCATGTTGTTTATGGCCAACGTCGACAGATCGTCAGGCGTTCGCGAACGAATTTGTCTCACCAGCCCTCGAATATGGCTGAGCCCGTTATTGATCACCAGCCAGGTCAAAAACGCGATCGCCGGCACCAGCACCAGAAGCGGCAGGGCTATGTCCAGAAGGATATTGCCGACGAGGCCTTTTCTCAGTGCGATCTTTTCGGCAACCTCGACGACGATCCCGGTCTGCGCAATCGGCAGAGAATAAACACGCCACTTTTCGCGGGCGAATGTGTAGTCCGCAAAACCCGCGCCGAACTTCGGGACACTTGCCGGGAAAGCGTTGCTGCTGACCATGGCGAGCGCGTCGGCTTTCCAGGAACGGAAGGCGTGCGCATCAGCGTAATCGTCCGCGTCCTGGTTGAGTGCCAATTGGTTACCCATGGAAAAATCAATGTCGGGCACTTCCGCCGGCACTGAAAAGTCATTCTTCTCAAGGTGCCCCTTGAGAAGGATCCAAAGCGTATTGGCGTCGTTGATAAGCTCGGCGTCGTAGATGTTTTCGATTTCACGCGTGGCGCTGCGATACGCCAGAGCGCCGACGATCAGGATGGTGGCCATCAGTGTGGGGAGGATGCGCCAGAACAGGCGCTGGCTGAGCGTCACGACATCACCGCTCAACCATATAGCCAACGCCCCGGATCGACTTGATAAACGACGAACCGAGCTTGCGCCGGAGATTATAGACAGTAACCTCGATCGTGTTGCTCTCGGTTGTCGATTCCGCGTCGTAGAGAGCATACTCGATGTCGGTTTTGGTGACGTAACGGCCAGCGCGCTCCATCAGGAGGCGCAGAAGATGGAACTCCTTGGCCGGCAAATGCAGCGTCTCCCCGCCACGGCGAGCGACAAGCGCCGCCGGATCAAGTTCAACATCGCCCGAGACAAGGAGTGTCACAGCCCGCCCCTCCCTCCGCCGGGTAAGCGCGCGAATGCGGGCCAGGAGTTCATCGAGGTCAAACGGCTTGACGAGATAATCGTCCGCGCCACCGTCGAGCCCCTCGACGCGGTGCTTGACGCTGTCGAGCGCGGTCAGGAACAGAACCGGCGTTTGATTGGCCTTGGCGCGCAAGGCGCGCACGATGTCGAAACCGCTCATCTTCGGGAGGTTCACATCGAGAACAGCCATGGCATATTCGTTGTCCTCGCACGCCGCCAAGCCGGATTCCCCATCGCTGAACCAGTCGACGCCATACGCATGCTTTTCGAGCGCGCGCTTAAGCGACGGGCCGAGAATATGGTCGTCTTCGACAAGAAGAATACGCAGCTTGTCACCTCTCACCACACGGCTGTCGGAGCAGTATTGCATTTGCCAACTCTGGATGGCACTGCCCACTCTGACCTGCTGGAGGCTTTCGCGATAAGGTTATGCGGCCACAGCCGGATCGTCCAGCGGGCTTACTGGCGGATGGGGCGTTTTCGGTCGCAGCCCCCCTTACGGAGGCAATCCCCATTGCGGAACACACACGGAACATGTTAACTCTGTTCGTGATTTGTACCGAATCGCGCTACGGCGCAACCGACGCCGGCCGACCAGCGGGGACCAGACGATGCTCACGCGCAAACAGCTCGAACTCCTGATGTTCATTCATGAGCGTCTCAAGGAATCGGGCGTGCCGCCGTCCTTCGACGAAATGAAGGATGCGCTGGATCTCAAGTCCAAGTCCGGCATTCATCGTCTGATTACCGCGCTGGAAGAGCGCGGCTTCATTCGCCGCCTGCCCAATCGGGCACGCGCACTGGAAGTGATCAAGCTGCCGGAAACCATGCAGCCGGGCATCGGCCGGGCTCGCAAGGGCTTCGCGCCGGCGGTCATCGAAGGCGACGGTGGTCGCAAGCCTTCGTCGGCAAGTGCCGCCGCGCCGTCGCTGGATAGCCGCGACACCGTGCCGGTTCCGGTCATGGGGCGGATTGCCGCCGGTGTGCCGATCGCCGCCATCCAGACCCAGTCACACATCTTGCACGTGCCGATCGACCTCATTGCCGGTGGAGAGCATTACGCCCTCGAAGTGCGCGGCGACTCGATGATTGAAGCCGGCATTCTTGATGGCGACACCGTCGTCATCAAGAAGTCCGACACCGCCGATTCCGGCGATATTATCGTGGCGCTGGTGGATGATGAGGAAGCGACGCTGAAGCGTCTGCGGCGCAAGGGCGCGTCGGTCGCCCTTGAGGCCGCCAATCCGGCCTATGAGACGCGCATCTTCGGCCCTGACCGGGTCCGCATCCAGGGCCGCCTCGTGGCGCTGATGCGCCGCTATTAATCCACTTTTCAAAGCGGCTTGAAACGCGGGCTGACGGTTCCCGGGAAGCTGTGCTTGTCTTTCATCCCCGCGGAGGGCGCGTACCTGGGCGCCGTAGGACCGTTAGACCTATTGCGCCAATCGACTTTTCGCCGACGGGAAAAGCAGCGACGTATCGCCATAGGAGTAGAAGCGGTAGCCGCTGGCGATCGCATGTGCGTAGGCGGCATGCATGGTATCGAGACCGGAGAAGGCCGATACCAGCATGAACAGCGTCGACTTGGGCAGATGAAAATTGGTCATCAACAGGTCGACGGCGCGAAAGCGGTAGCCGGGCGTTATGAAGATGTCGGTCGCCCCCGCGAACGGTCGAACGAGGCCATCTTCGCCGGCAGCGCTTTCCAAGAGACGCAACGACGTCGTGCCGACGGCGACCACCCTGCCCCCGCGTGCCCGTACTGCATTTAGCGCCTCGGCGGTTTCTGACGAGACATGACCAATCTCGGAATGCATCTTGTGGTCTTCGGTATCGTCCACCTTCATTGGCAGAAAGGTACCGGCGCCGACATGCAGCGTCACGAAATGCCGGCCGATACCGCGCCCATCAAGGCGATCGAAGAGCTCCGGCGTGAAATGAAGCCCGGCGGTCGGCGCGGCGACCGCGCCATTTTCCCGGGCGTAGACAGTCTGGTAGTCGGCTCGGTCGTGCTCATCCTCTGCCCGACGCGCGGCGATATACGGCGGCAGCGGAATGTGACCGACCGTCATGAGCGCTACATCGAGGTCCGGCCCGGCACGATCGAAGGTCAGCGTGATCTCGCCATCCTCGCCTTTCTCCGCCACGACAGCGCCAAGGGGATCGGCTGCCGGATCAATGCCGGAAAACACCACGCGGTCGCCGGCGCGCAGCTTGCGAGCTCCCTTGACGAAGGCACGCCAACGATCCGGGGCCTCGCGCATATGCAGCGTTGCCGAGAAGCGAACTGGCTCGGCGCCATGGCGATCTCGCCGCCCTTCAAGCTGGGCGGGGATCACCTTGGTGTCGTTGAACACCAGCGCGTCTCCCGGTGACAGAAGGTCGGCGAGATCGCTGGCGTGTCTGTCCTCCAAGGCTTGGCCGGGCTTCACCACCAACAGGCGGGACGCGTCGCGCGGAACGGCGGGACGCAGGGCGATACGCTCGGGTGGCAATTCGAAATCGAAGACTGAAACTTGCATTCTTCTGCATAGACATGACCGAGCGTGAAAGGCAACGGCCAACGCCAGCGGCGGCGCCTCAACATGTCCATAGAAGGGAATGCCTTGGTACCGAGGGCCTCAAATCGCCGACGCCGGACGGATCATCCGACCCGCTACGAAGAACGCTCCGGTCCGGTTGATCGGCAAAAATGCTGAGCCGTCTATTCCGCGACGCAGAACCGCAAGGATAACCGGCTAAAAAGGCCGACCTCCCAGGAACTGCGACTAGCGCCGACAGGGTTCATCGGATAAACCGCGAGCCGAAAAGTCCAAAAAACAAGGACCAACCATGCTCGAGTGGTTCCGCAAGCTGCTGCCGCACGAAGAACAGTTCTTCGATCTGTTCGCCCAGCATTCACAGACCGTCGTCACCGCCTCGCACTCGCTGAATGCCCTCCTGTCCGGAGACGACCGCGACGCACGCATCGCCGAGATTGTAGCGCTCGAGGACAAGGCCGATGGCATCACCCGCGAGGTTCTGCTTGCCGTCCGGCGGAGCTTCATCACGCCCTTCGACCGCAACGACATCAAGGACCTGATCCAGTCGATGGACGACACCATCGACACCATGCACCGGGTGGTAAAGACCATCCTGTTGTTCGAGCAGCGTGTCTTCGATCCCGGCATGCGCGACATGGGTCTCGACATCATCCAGGCGGCGAAATTGGTTGCCGAGGCGATACCGTTGCTCAAGAACGTCGGCTCCAACGCACCCCGCTTGACGGCGCTGTCGGAGGAGGTCAGTCGCGTCGAGGGCCATTCGGACTTCCTGCACGACAACGGCCTCAAGGATCTCTACCGTCGCCATGGCACTGGCAACGCCATGAGTTACATCATTGGTAGCCAGATCTATGGCGAGCTAGAAAAGGTACTTGATCGCTTCGAAGATGTTGCCAAGGAAATCAGCGGCATCGTGATCGAGAACGTCTGATGGAGACGCTAGCCCTTCCGCTACTTTTTGGTCTGGTCGGCATCGCCCTGCTGTTCGACTTCCTGAATGGTCTGCATGACGCGGCCAATTCGATCGCGACCATCGTCTCGACACGCGTGCTCAGACCGCAATACGCAGTAATCTGGGCGGCGTTTTTCAACTTCATCGCCTTTCTGTTCTTCGGCCTCAATGTAGCGACGACGCTAGGCAAGGGCATCATCGACCCGGCGATCGTCACGCCGCACGTGGTCTTCGCGGCACTGATGGGGGCCATCGTCTGGAACATCGTCACCTGGGTCGCCGGCATTCCATCGTCATCCTCGCACGCCCTCGTCGGTGGTCTGGTCGGCGCGGGCCTTGCCAAGACGGGCTTCAGCTCCGTCGTCTGGTCGGGCCTGATTAAGACGGCCAGCGCCATCTTCGTGTCTCCGGCCTTGGGTTTCTTTCTGGCGCTGATGCTGGTGCTGGCGGTGTCCTGGACTTTCGTGAAGCGCACGCCGTTTGCCGTCGACAAGACCTTCCGGCACCTGCAGTTCGTCTCCGCGTCGCTCTACTCGCTGGGCCACGGCGGCAACGACGCGCAGAAGACCATGGGCATCATCGCCGTGTTGCTCTACTCGCAGGGTTATCTTGGTGGCGAGTTCTACGTGCCCTTCTGGGTGGTGATCGCCTGCCAATCGGCTATGGCGCTCGGCACGCTGATGGGGGGCTGGCGCATCGTCCACACGATGGGCTCGAAGATCACGCGCCTTAACCCTATGCAAGGCTTCTGCGCCGAGACGGGTGGTGCCATCACCCTGTTCATCGCCACCCATTTCGGCATACCGGTGTCGACCACCCATACGATCACCGGTGCCATCGTCGGCGTCGGTGCAGCGCGGCGTGTTTCAGCGGTCCGCTGGGGGATAGCCGGCAACATCGTCATCGCTTGGATCATCACCATGCCGGCCGGCGCCGCCATCGCTGCCTGCGCCTACTGGCTGGTCGACCTGTTCGTCTGACAGGATCATCGGCGCTCGCGCATGAAAAAGCCCGCGTCGGCACTGGCCGCGCGGGCTTTCCCAATTCAGGCGGAGAGGATCAGGTGGCGTCGGCGGCCACGATGATCGAAACAATCTTGTCGGGATCACGCACCGGCTCGCCGCGCTTGATCTTGTCGACGTTGTCCATGCCCTCAATGACCTTGCCCCAAACGGTATACTGCTTGTCCAGGAAGCGGGCGTCATCGAAGCAGATGAAGAACTGCGAGTTGGCCGAGTTCGGGTTCATGGCGCGGGCCATGGACAGCGTGCCGCGCACGTGCGGCTCGGCATTGAATTCCTGCTTGAGGTCGGGATACTTCGAACCGCCGGTGCCGGTGCCCTGAGGGCAGCCGGTCTGAGCCATGAAGCCCTCGATCACCCGGTGGAAGACGATGCCGTCGTAGAACTTCTCGCGCACCAGCGTCTTGATATGGGCGACATGGTTGGGTGCAAGGTCCGGCCGCATCTCGATGACGACGGTGCCCTTGGTGGTTTCCATGACGAGGGTATTCTCGGGATCCTTGATATCGGCCACGCGGGCCTCCTTTCGGGTCTGTTTTGCCGGCAGTGCTCTTATCACGGTCGGCTGGGAAGTTCGATCGGTCAGTTCGGAGCAGAAGCGAGGCGCGCCTTGACGATTTTGTCCGGGTTGGCCGGCGGCTCGCCACGGTTGATCTTGTCGACCACATCCATGCCGTCGGTGACCTGCCCCCAGACGGTGTACTGACCATCGAGGAAGCTGCCGTCGGCGAACATGATGAAGAATTGCGAGTTGGCGCTATCGGGGTCCTGAGCACGCGCCATGCCGAGGGTGCCGCGCCCGAAGTGCGTCTTCGAGAACTCGGCAGGAATATCCGGCAGATCGGAGCCCCCCATGCCGGTCCCCGTGGGATCGCCTGTCTGGGCCATGAAGCCCTCGATCACCCGATGGAAGATGATGCCATCGTAAAAGTGCTTGCCGACCAGCGCTTTGATCTGAGCGACATGCTTCGGTGCGAGGTCGGGCCTGAGCTCAATGGTCACCTTGCCCTTGCTGGTCTCCAGAATCAGCGTGTTGTCGGGCGACGCGGCCCAGGTACGAGTGGACCAAGCGCCAGTAGCCAGCACAAGGCTGGTGGCGGCGAGCGCCGCGAGAAAGGTCCTGCGGATCACATCGATCTCCCTGTATTGTCGTGGTGGCCGTTCAATGGGCCGAATATCGGGCGCGGAGTTTCTCCGCCACCTGCGGCGGAACAAAGGCGGCGACGTCTCCCCCCAATCGAGCGATCTGCTTGACGAGACTGGAGGCAATGTGCCTCACCGCCGGAGAAGCGCCGAGATAGATGGTGTCGATCTCCGGTGCCATGGCCGCGTTCATACCCGCCATGCCCGACTCGACGTCGAGGTCGGATGCATTGCGAAGGCCACGGATGATGGCGTTGGCGCCATGCTCGCGCGCTGCGTCCACGAGAAGGCCGGCGAAGGCGACAACTTCGATTCGGCCACCGGTGCGGGCGGCGATCGGCGCAACAAGGTCACGCAGCATGGCTTCGCGGTCGGCGGCGTCGAACTCGCCTTTCTTCTCGTGATGGGCACCGACGGCGACAACGAGCCTGTCGAACAGACGGGATGCGCGCTCGATGATGTCGAGATGACCATAGGTGGCCGGGTCGAACGAACCGGCGTAAAGGGCTGTCTTCATGGTCACCTGAATAGCCGTTTCGCCGCCTGTTAACAACTGCGCGCCACGCCGAAGCGGTCGCCGCGCAGCCAAGTCCGTCGGATCTAGGCACTTGGTCGCATTAACCAGTCGTTAAGCATTAACCCCGATGCGTTCAATCGTCAGGAGCGCGTTAACTGCCAGGTAACGATCCCGACCCAAACTCGATCCTTACATTAGGTCTCGCGCAGGAAGGCGGACTGACATGACGAAGCATCGTGTATTGCGTTTGAGGAAGATGGCCCTCGTCATGGCCGGGCTTTCGGCTGCCGTTCTGTCAATCGGCGCGACGGAACCCATCTATCCGGAAGTCGGCCGAGGTGACCAAGTCTCAGATATAGGCCATTGCGCCGTCGAAACGGTCGACGGTCTGAAGGTTTGCGCCAAAGAGGCGCGGACCAACGTGGGCATCACGGTCACCACCGTGGCGGCAGGTCTCACCATTGTAGACTGACGAAGACCATCGAAGAACAGGCGAGGTTCTACCGAGCTTCACCTAAGATGCGGTAAGGGCGCAAGACGTTTGGCCATCGTCTTGCGCCCTGTCTTTTTAAGATTTCCGCGCAGGCGCCAGGATCACTCCTCGGCGCCGTTCTCTTCTCCGATATCGGTGATATGCTCGACCGATACCACCTTCTCGCCCTCAGCCGTATTGAAGATACGGACACCCTTCGAGGCGCGCGAGACGATGCGAATCTGGCCGACCGGCACGCGAATCAACTGACCGCCGTTGGACACCAGCATGATCTGATCAGTGGGCTCCACCGGGAACGCGGCGACCAGCTTGCCAATCTCGTCGAGCTTGCCCTGATCGGTTGCCTTGATGCCCTTGCCGCCGCGGCCTGAGATTCGGAACTCGTAGGACGACGAACGCTTGCCGTAGCCCTGCTCGGTAGCCGTCAGCAGGAACTGCTGAGCCAACATCATCTCGGCATAGCGATCGGGGGAAAGCACATCGATACCGTTGCCTTCTTCCTCGACCTCGTCGGCAACCACATCCTCCACGTCCGCTTCCTCCTCGCCAGCCAACCGCTGCTCGGCCGCCCACTGCTTCTGGAAGGCGGTGCGCTCGGCTGGGCTGGCATCGAAATGCCGAAGGATGGTCATGGAGATCAGTTCGTCACCATCGGCGAGCGAGATGCCACGCACACCGGTGGAATCACGTCCCTTGAAGACGCGCACATCGCCCACGGAGAAGCGGATGCACTGACCGAGCGCCGATACCAGCAGGAAGTCGTCATTTTCCGTGCAAGTCTCGACGCCGACGATGCCATCGGCCTCGTCGTCGAACTTCATGGCGATCTTGCCGTTACGGTTGACCTGCGTGAAGTCGCTCAGCTTATTGCGACGGACGGTGCCGAGGCGGGTGGCGAACACCACATCAAGATCCGACCAGCTCGCCTCGTCCTCCGGCAGTGCCAGAATAGACGTGATGCGCTCGCCATCCTGTAACGGCAGGATGTTTTTGATGAACTTGCCGCGCGATTGCGGCGTGCCGAGCGGCAGCCGCCAGACCTTGAGCTTATAAGCGATGCCGCGCGAAGAGAAGAACAGCACCGGCGCATGCGTCGAGGCAATGAACAGGCGGGTGACGAAATCCTCTTCCTTGGTCGCCATGCCGGAGCGACCCTTGCCGCCACGGTTCTGCGCCCGGTACTGCGACAATTGCACGCGCTTGATGTACCCCTCGTGGGACACCGTGACCACCATATCCTCGCGGGCGATGAGGTCTTCATCCTCCATGTCGCCGTCGGATTCGACGATCTCGGTCCGGCGCGGCGTGGCATAGGCGGTCTTGATCTCGGTCAGCTCGTCGCGGATGATTCCCATCACCCGTTCGCGCGAGGCGAGGATCTCGAGATAACCCTTGATCTCGTCGGCGAGCTGGTTGAGCTCCTCGGAAATCTCGTCCCGGCCGAGCGCGGTGAGGCGCTGCAGGCGGAGGTCGAGGATGGCACGAGCCTGCTCTTCAGAGAGGTTGTAAGTGCCGTCATCGTTCACTTCGTGGCGTGGGTCGTCGATGAGGCGGATCAGCGCCTCGACATCGGCGGCCGGCCAGCGGCGGGTCATCAACTGCTCGCGGGCGGTGCTCGGATCGGGCGCGTTGCGGATGACGGCGATCACCTCGTCGATGTTGGCGACGGCGATGGCGAGACCGACCAAGACATGCGCCCGATCACGCGCCTTGCCGAGCAGGAAGCGCGTGCGCCGCGTCACCACCACCTCACGGAAGGCGATGAAGGCGCTGAGCACTTCCCGGATGTTCATCAGCTGCGGCCGGCCGCCGTTCAGGGCCACCATGTTGACGCCGAACGAGGTCTGCAGCTGCGAGAAGCGATAAAGCTGGTTGAGCACCACGTCGGCAACGGCGTCGCGCTTCAGCTCGATAACGACGCGAATGCCATCGCGCGAGCTTTCGTCGCGAAGATCGGCGATTCCCTCGACGCGCTTCTCGCGAACCAACTCGGCGATCTTCTCGACCATCACCGACTTGTTCACCTGATAGGGAATCTCGGTGACGATCAGCGCCTCGCGATCCTTGCGGATCTGCTCGACGACGACGCGGCTGCGCATGACGACCGACCCGCGGCCGGTCATGAAGGCCTGACGGATACCGGAGCGCCCGAGAATCATGGCGCCCGTCGGGAAATCGGGGCCTGGCAACACCTCCATCAGTTCTTCGATGTCGATGTCAGGATTGTCCATCAGGCGAATGGTGGCATCGACCACTTCGCCGAGGTTGTGCGAGGGAATATTGGTCGCCATGCCCACGGCAATGCCGCCGGAGCCGTTGACCAACAGATTGGGGAAGCGGGCCGGCAGCACCGACGGCTCTCTTTCGGAACCGTCGTAGTTGGGATTGAAGTCGACGGTGTCCTTGTCGAGGTCGTCGGTCAGCGCCTGCGCTACCCTCTCGAGGCGGACCTCGGTGTAACGCATGGCGGCCGCGCTGTCGCCGTCGATGGAGCCGAAGTTGCCCTGCCCGTCGACCACCGGCAGCCGCATCGAGAACGGCTGCGCCATGCGCACCAATGCGTCATAGATCGAGCTGTCGCCATGCGGATGGTACTTACCCATGACGTCGCCGACGATGCGCGCCGACTTGCGATACGGCTTGTTCCAGTCGCAGCCATTCTCGCTCATCGAGTAGAGGATGCGCCGGTGCACCGGCTTCAGGCCGTCGCGGACATCCGGCAGCGCGCGAGACACGATCACGCTCATCGCGTAATCGAGATAGCTGCGCTTCATTTCCTCGATGATCGACACCGCTTTGATGTCGGTCGGCTCTGTACCGTCTGGTGTCTTCGTCTCTTCAGCCAATGACTTCAACTTCCTGAACTACTCCGCCGTTCGGCCGAACGACCTGAAGGCGGCGGGATTGTCTTTCCGGTCTCATCGTCCGATCGGACAACGCACGATTCCACGCGACCGGAACTTCCAGATATGCTTCGTTCTAGCCGATTCTGACATCAGAAGCCATGGACCGGCGCACCCGTCAACAGGCATCGTGCCAAGCAAATTTACCGTTTCACATCAATATATTATTCTGGCTTTTTATTGACGTCGCCCAGCCTTCTGGACAGCGATCCAAAACTTCGCTCGAAAACAAAGCGCCCGTCCTCCATCGAAGGGTGGACGGGCGTCATAAAATGCGATCGCCTCAGCGGAGCTCGGTCACGAACTTTTCCCTGGGACGACGGACCTTTTTGAGGCTCACCAGCCAGTCCTTGTCCGCCTCGCGATAGCCGAGCGGCAGGATAGTAACCGACCTCAGGCCACGCGCCCGGAGACCGAGCAACTCGTCGAGCGCATCGGCGTCAAAGCCCTCCATCGGCGTCGCGTCGACCTCCAGCATCGCCGCCTCGGCGATGGCGAGACCGAAACCGATATAGGCCTGGCGGGCGGCGTGCTCGAAGTTGGTGCGGGCATCGCGCGGCACATAGGCCGTCAGCAGGCGCTGCCGGTAGGCGTTCCAGTTCGTGAGACGCTCGCCGTCGAGTTTCCGCTCGGCCACGACAAAGTCGAAAGCCTCGTTGATACGGTCGGCCGTGTAGGTGTCCCACGCGGCGAAGACGAGGAGATGCGAGGCATCGACCACCTGGGCCTGGCCGCTGGCAATCGGCAGGATCTTTGCTTTGATGTCCTGATTGGTGATGACGAGCAACTCGTAGGGCTGCAAACCGCTCGAGGTCGGAGCAAGACGGGCGGCCTCGATAATCCGCTCAATCTTGTCCTGCGGCACTACGCGAGTCGCGTCGAACTTCTTGGTGGCGTAGCGCCAGTTGAGTTTCTCAAGGAGCATGATGAAAAATCCTGGGTAAGAGACACCCCACGACAAATCCGGCGCTGAGGAAGCGCCGGAAGATCCGCCCGGGAATAACCGCCACACTCATCAGGCATAGCGATATATTTCAATGGCCTCAAAGAGACGTCACCGATAAGTGACCGCGTCTTGGGCTCAGTCCTTTTTGTCGTAGGGGTTCTCGCCGCCCGAACGCATCTCAACGCGGATTGGCGTGCCCGGCATTTCGAAGCTTTCTCGCAGGCCATTGGAAAGATAGCGCATGTAGCTCACCGGCATCGCCTCCGACCGCGAACCGAAAATGATGAACATTGGCGGCCGCGTTTTCGCCTGGGTAATGTAGCGAATCTTCAGGCGCCGGCCGGCGACGGCCGGGGGCGGATGATGCTCGATGAGGCCGGTCAGCCAGCGATTGAGCCGACCGGTGGAGATGCGGGTATTCCAAACGTCATAGGAGCGCACGACTGCCTGCATCAGCTTGTCGAGGCCCTGGCCATTGATGCCGGACAGCGTCACCAATTCGACGCCACGCACCTGCGGCAACAACCGCTCGCATTCCTCGCGCAATTCCTTGAGCTTGGCGGCGCGATCCTCGACGAGATCCCACTTGTTGACGCCGATCACCAGCGCCCTGCCCTCGCGGACGATCAGGTCGACGATATGCAGGTCCTGTTTTTCGAAAGGAATGGTCGCGTCGAGCAGCACCACGACCACTTCGGCGAATTTGATGGCTCGAATAGCATCGGCCACCGACAGCTTTTCCAGCTTCCCCTGCACGCGCGCTTTGCGACGAAGGCCGGCGGTGTCGAACAACTTGACTTCGCGGTCCCGCCACACCCAATCCACAGAGATGGAATCGCGGGTGATGCCAGCCTCGGGCCCGGTGAGTAACCGGTCCTCGCCAACCATACGATTGATCAGCGTCGACTTGCCGGCATTCGGCCGGCCAGTGACGGTGACGCGTAGCGGCCGCTGCGGCTGTGGCTGGACGAGATTGCCATCCTCATCGACGTCGAGGTTGACGACCGCCTCCTCGCTGTCGGGCTCGGCAAAGCCAAGACGCCCTTCGAACGCCTCTCGCAGCGCATCGTAGAGATCGGCCAAGCCTTCGCCGTGCTCAGCAGAAATGGCGATCGCCTCGCCAAGGCCAAGCTCGAAGGCTTCCATCAGGCCGGCATGGACACCGCTGCCCTCCGCCTTGTTGGCGACGAGGATCACGTCCCGATCCATGCGACGGATCACTTCGGAGAAATGCTTGTCGAGCGGCGTGATACCCGAGCGGGCATCATAGATGAACAGAATTGCGTCGGCTTCCCGGATAGCCGTTTCGGTCTGGGCGCGCATGCGGCCTTCGAGCGATTCCGGATTCGCTTCTTCGAGACCGGCGGTGTCGATCACCTGAAAGTTGAGATCGCCGAGCCGGCCACTGCCGACGCGACGGTCGCGTGTCACGCCGGGCGTGTCGTCGACCAGCGCCAGCTTCTTGCCGACGAGGCGGTTGAACAGCGTAGACTTGCCGACATTCGGGCGGCCGACGAGAGCAATGGTCGGTTGCGCAGGCATGGTCGAGACTTCCTTCAATAGACATTGCGGCGCCGGATCACCCGATCCGCCGCCGCCCGTCCGTTTTCTTGTGGCGCCGCGTGTTCAGTTCACGGCGATGAGCGTACCGTCTCCGGCCAGAACCATCATCTTGCCAGAGCTCAGAATAGGCGCGATGGCGCCACTGAAACCAATTTCCGTATTGACGCCGAGCGCGCCGGTAACCGCGTCCACCGAAGCGACACGGCCGTCGTTGGACGAGGCCCACAGCTTGCCGGCCGCCATCACCGGCCCGGCCCACGAGCCTCTACGGCTCGACGAGGGCTTGAGCGGCAGCGTCTGCGACCAAATCACCTTGCCGGTCTTGAGGTCGACGGCGATCATCCGGTTTTCCAGGTCGATCAGGAACAAGCTGCCACCCGAGACGACAGGCGTTTCGGCGCTACCGATCGGCTGCTGCCAGCGGACATCGCCGGTTTTGACATCAAGAGCAACCAGCGAACCACCAATACCGGTCGCGTAGACGGCATCGCCGTGAATCACCGGGCTCGCCGAGGCGTCACGCAGGCCGGTGATCGCCGAAATCGAGCTACCGCCGGTGATCGAGGCCTGCCATTTCGCGGTTCCGGTGGCGAGATCGAACGCCTGGATCTGACCGGTCGAACCGGCGACCACGACTGTGTCGGCGGAAATCGCAGCGCTGCCGGCGCCAGCCAACGATGCCCCTGAAACCTCGGTGGAAGCGCGCCAGCCGGCGGCGCCAGTTGTCGCGTCAAAGGCCTGGACCACACCAGACTGAGCGGTGACGACCACCTTGCCACTACCAACGGCGGGTGCCGAGCGGGCCGGCGCATCGAGCTTCACGCGCCAGACAATAGAGCTGCTGGCAACGTCGATGGCGAGGAGTTCACCATAGCCGGTCGCCGCGTAGACGCGACCGCCCGCCACGGCGAGGCCACCGCCGCCCACGGAGTCGCTCGAGCCCGCCGGGTAGGCGCCGACATGCCAGGTCGCGCCACTGTTGGCCACTTTGAAGCCGGACACGACACCCGAGGCATCATAGACGTAGACGATCCCGTCAGCCGCCACCGGTCGCGCCGAAATGCCACGCCCTTTGCTGGTGGACAGGCCCATCATACCGTTGCCGAAACCGGACTGCCCACCCTTCATCGACCAGTAGTGCACCCCTTGCAGGGCACCGGCGACATTACCGGGATCATTGGTGGCCGTACCGCCGGGCTGCGACCAAGCGGCAAGCGCCGTGGCCGCGCCGATGGTCGCCCGACCATTGGTGATGCCCCGCGTCGGATCCGAAACGGCCAAAATGGAGGTGCGATTACCCTCGGCTACCGGCTTGTCTTTCTTGAAGGGATTAAGCGAAGAAATTGAATCCATCGCCGAATCCGACCCGCAGCTACCGAGCGTCGCAACGACGGCCAGCGCAAGGGCGGCCGAGGAAAGGCGGAGGAGAACTGTCATCCGGCTGCTCCATTTTCGACATCGCCGGCCTCGGAGATTGCGAGGTCACGCAAAATGCGAGCACGGGCGCGCACGTCCGACGGGGTCGCGGGATCGTCGGTCAACTTGCGGGCTTCCTGGCTGACGCTCTTCCAGTCCTCGGCACGAACGGCGGCAAGCGCGATGATCTCGCGCGCGGCATAGCGCCAGGGCGAAATGTCGTTGTTATAGCCGGAAACCCGCGCCTTGATCTGATCGAGGCTTTCCCGATCGACGGCAATCAGCGCGGCGCGGACGGTGGCGAGGTCGCGGAAAGCAGGTTCAACGCCGGAGGCCTTGGAGAGGTCTTCGAAAGCGGCCAGCGCGTTATCGGTCTCGCCCATCGCAGCATGCTCGGAAGCAGCGCGGAACCGAGCCAGAACCTGATATTGCGATGGCGCGCTACCAGCATAGAGCGCCAGCGACTCGGCGAGGCCCTTGTGGTCGCCTGCCTTGGCCGAGGCCAGCACCTGAGAATAGGCATCGCCCGCCGCATTGGCGCGGCTGGTCGACCAATAATCATAGGCACGCCAAGCAGCCGTACCGGCGACGACAATGCCGGCAGCCACATAGAGAACCCAGCCATAACGCTTCCACAGGGTCGTCAGCCGATCACGGCGCAGGTCATCGCCGACTTCGTCGAAAATATCAGACATCTTCTATCCAACTATCGGTCCGCGATCCCGCGGATCACGGCCTATGGGCACGCCTTGCGCCAACCCGAGCCAGCGCTTTTCATTGACGCCGTTTACAGCCTTTTTTGCCACGACGCCACCTCTTCATGCACGCCGCGCGCGCCTCACAGCAACGGCATGCCAATCAGCCAGTCGTGCAGCGCGAACAGCAACGCCGCCCAGACGGCAAGACCGATCGCCACGGCGATCCAGTCGTTGATCGGGGCCGATGGCGATACCGACGATGCCGTCATCGGCCGCGCGATCAGCGAGAACCGGGCCGCCAGCGCCCATACAAAGAAGACGGCGCTGAGTAACACCCCAGCCAGCGTCCCGACGGCCAGCACATGAGCAACCGCCCAAAGCGTCACCGACATCAGCATGGGATGACGAACGAAGCGGCCGATGCGGGTTGGTTTAGGAAAGAACGAGGCAACCAGTAAAGGCAATGCCACCGCCATCAGCACGAAGGCGAAATCGCGAGCCCACGGCGGGGGCTCGAACAGCAGCACCGGATCCTGTCGGGCAAGACCATAGCCGTAGATCGTGAGAACGAGTCCAGCGAGGGAGACAAGCGAATAGATGCCGCGCCAAGGGTTGTAGCCAATGCGGTCGATCGTCGCGCTCCGCACGTTCGGTGCCAGGATGTAAATCGAATGCACACCGATAAAGAGAGCAAGGCCGATGATGAAGATGGACATGCTCGACTCCATGAACGCCCAGAAAAGACCGAACACCTACTGATTGAGAGCTGGTCGAAGCAGCGGTGCCCGCAGTGAAACACCTCCGCCGCCCAATTGCGAAAAATCAGCTAAAAAGCACCCAGTTCGGCAAAGGTCGCGCTGACCATAATCAATTAACGCTTGCGTGCAATAGTGGTCAGCATCTTTACGGGGGATGTCATGTATCGCGTCTTCACCCTGTTGGGATTGTCTTTCTGTTTGGCAACTGGGTCCAACGCCTATGCTGCCACAGCCGGCGATCCAAGCTTTGACAACGTCCCGATGCGCTCCTCGCTGCCGCCGGGAGGACACGCCAGTGAACTGGCGATGACATTGCCGCCTGCCGCGGACATAGCCGAAGCTCTCGGCGCCGGCCCCGCGACGCGACAGGCCCTCGGCCCCCAAGTCATGGTGCGCGTCGACATTTCTTCGCAGACGATGACCGTACTGGTCCATGGCAAGATCGCCTACGTATGGAAGGTATCTACGGCGCGACCCGGCTACGCAACGCCGACCGGCTTCTGGACTCCCTATCGCATGCACGTCATGTGGCACTCGCGGAAATACGACAACGCGCCGATGCCCCACTCCATCTTCTTCCATGAGGGCTTCGCCATCCACGCGACGCCCTACGTAACACGCCTCGGCAAGCCGGCTTCGCATGGCTGCGTTCGCCTGCATCCTGACAACGCCAAGGCGCTGTTCGCTCTCGTCCGGCAGTATGGCCCGTCGACGGTTCGTGTTTCCATCGAGAGGTAGGCAGTCGATCAGGCGCGCACCGGGAAAAGGTTCGAAGCGCGCGACTGCCCATGAGGCTAACGACTCGCCAGCCCCACAGTCGCGGTTCTCTGGCCGCTTCATATGAGCGCTCAAGCGCAACGAGGCCGGCCGCCTCTGGGGCTGGCTTATTGTCGGCGCGGCACACCGCTTCGCCGTGTAAGACCGCCACTTTCCCCAAATAGCAGTTTTATCCATGACAACGGTGTCATAATCCAGAATTCGTCCATGGGAAAACGCGCCCGTGGCGAAAACGATTCAACCCAGGGCCTGACTCACGAGGCGCATCCGGAAAAACGGCCGAGGACCATAAGGGCATTCACGTAGAGATTTTTGAGACCTTCCAAACCATGCCCCTGCCTTCCATAACCGTCTCCCATATTCAAAATTTCTTTCGGTGGGTTTTAGCGGAGGTTTATGCTGCACCGCAACATTGGCTTCATTCTGAGCATATCACCTCAAAAACGCCCTCATCAGCTCTAGATAACGGCAAATCAACGACCATACCCCCGTCTAAAGTCGCATTTCAGCCGCATTCTGCCTTCCGCAAAGTTAACTTTCCCAGCTCCAAATGCTGCCGTGCGAAAACTGCATTCCAGACATGCAGCCCCCCCTCTAGCCCCGCATGGCTCGTTCCCCTAAATGTTTGTGTGTCGAGAGCGAAGCGCAGCAGACGAAAGACTGAAGAGCGCAGCGCCTCACAACCCGAATGGATGAATGAAATGCTGGACACCGTTGTCAACAAGCTCCGTAGCTACCGCAAGTACCAGGAGACTTATCGCGAGCTCTCCCGTCTGAGCACTCGCGAGCTTGCCGACCTGGGCATCTCCCGCGGTGAGATCTCGAACGTCGCCCGCAAGGCTACGCTCTGAGCCAAAGAGATTAGGCTCGCCTGCCGAACTATCCTCCTCCCAGTTCCGCGGCGACCCTGATAGACACCCTGCCGGTTCCTCCTCCCTCCGGCCGGTGTCTTGGAAAGATGGTTCTCCTCCCCCATCTTTCTGTTAGGCGACAATGGTCTACTCCTCCTCCCAGGACCATTTCGCCGGATTTGTGAGTACCGACCTGCCCTTCCTCCTCCCTGGGCATTGTCGGTTTGATCGCAGCAATCCTCCTCCCTTGCTGCGGTCGTCCTGTGATGCACCTCCTCCCGCATCGCAGGTTAGCTGTAGCGGCATACCTCCTCCCATGCCGTCTACAGAAAATTGCAGCGCCCACCGGATCTCCTCCCCCGGTGGGCGTTTGCATTTTGGAGGTATCCCCGGATCAGCGCCCTCAGACCAGCCCTTCCATTATCCGGGAAGGGTCAGGAAAACCGCTGCATGCACGCAGCGGACGTGCTATCCCCCCGCCATGACCCAACAGCCCCTCGCTCCCGTTCATATCGTCGGCGCCGGCCTTGCCGGCTCGGAAGCTGCCTGGCAACTCGTGTCTCGCGGCATCCCCGTCGTCCTCCATGAAATGCGGCCGCATCGCGGTACCGAAGCACACAAGACCGGTGGTTTTGCCGAACTCGTCTGCTCCAACTCCTTCCGCTCCGACGATCACGAGAACAACGCCGTCGGTCTGCTGCACGAGGAAATGCGCCGCGCCGGATCGTTGATCATGAGCTCGGCCGACACCAACAAGGTTCCAGCCGGCGGCGCCCTGGCCGTTGATCGTGAGGCATTTTCGGAGAAGGTCACCGCTACGCTGCGCGCTCATCCGCTGGTCACGGTGGCCGAGGGAGAAATCGACGGCCTGCCGCCTGAGGATTGGGGCGATGTGATCCTCGCCACCGGCCCACTGACCTCGAAGGCGCTCGCCGATGCCATTCGCGCCACCACCGGTGCCGCTTCGCTTGCTTTCTTCGACGCCATCGCGCCAATCGTCCATTTCGACAGCATCGACATGGACAAAGCCTGGTTCCAGTCACGCTATGATAAGCCCGGCCCTGGTGGTACCGGTGCCGACTACATCAACTGCCCGCTGGACCGGGATCAGTACGAAGCCTTCGTCGATGCCCTGATCGCCGGCGACAAGACCGAGTTCAAGGATTTCGAGAAGACACCCTATTTCGATGGCTGCCTGCCAATCGAGGTGATGGCCGAGCGGGGCCGTGAAACGTTGCGCCACGGACCGATGAAGCCGGTAGGCCTCACCAACCCACGAGACCCGATGGTGAAGTCCTGTGCCATTGTTCAGCTCCGTCAGGACAATGCGCTCGGCACGCTCTATAATATGGTCGGTTTCCAGACAAAGCTGAAATACGGCGCCCAAGCCGACATTTTCCGCATGATCCCAGGCCTCGAGAAAGCTGAATTTGCCCGACTCGGCGGCCTTCACCGCAACACCTATCTCGACAGTCCGCGCCTGCTGGATCCGGTGCTCCGTCTCAAGGCGGCGCCGCGCCTCAGATTCGCAGGGCAGGTGACCGGTTGTGAAGGCTATGTTGAATCGGCCTCCATCGGCCTCCTGGCCGGGCGCTTCGCCGCGGCCGAACGGCTTGGCACTGAAGCTGTTCCGCCACCACCAACCACCGCTCTCGGCGCCCTTCTCGGCCATATCACCGGCGGTCACATCTCCGCCGAGACGGAGGGCACCCCACGGTCCTTCCAGCCGATGAACGTCAATTTCGGACTCTTCCCGCCCATCGAGGTGCCACGCGAACCCGGCCAGAGGCTACGCGGTCATGAGAAGACCATCGCAAAGCGGCAAGCAATTTGCCGACGCGCGCTGTCTGATCTCGCCGGGTGGCTCGATTGACAGGCGCGCAATCTGTGTAGTCACCAGGCGGATTCAACTAAAAGAAGTATTTGCTTCGGAAGTAACAATTACAAAAGGAAAATCTGGCTTATAGAGAGATAGCGACTTCTTGCGGAAAGCAAACAATGAGGCCCGGCTGGCTGCCTAAAGATCTGCGTCGCATGAGCGGATGGATCGTCCGGCCCGCCAGTTTGCCGGCGTTGATCGCACTTGTCGCCATCGGGTTGCTCGGCCTGCTCGCTGATTACCAGAATCGTCAAATATTTGAGCAGCATGCCAGGGCGACTGTCGCCGACCGCCTGTCGGTCATTCGGGCGCGTGTCGAGGGCAACGTCAACCGTGATATCCAGATCGGCCGCGGTGTCGTAGCGGCACTGGCGACTCGCCCCGGCTTGGGCGAAATCGAGTTCCGGGCACTTGTCGAGCATCTGTTGGAAACCGGATCCGACCTTCGATTGATCGCCGCCGCTCCGGACATGATCATCCGCTTGGTCTACCCGCTCGCCGGCAACGAAAAGGCTGTTGGTCTCGACTACACAAAAACACCAACTCAGCGGGACGCCGTCATGCGTGCCCGGACCACCGGCCAGCTCGTCATGGCTGGCCCGCTCGAACTGGTGCAGGGCGGCATAGGCCTGGTCGGCCGATTTCCCGTGCAGATCGATCGATCCGATGGGCCTCCAATCTTCTGGGGTATCGTATCGGCAGTGATCGACGTCGATCGCCTCTACGCCAGCAGCGGCATAACCTCCGCCGATTTGGATCTCGACTTGACCATACGCGGGCGCGACGGCAAGGGCGCGACCGGCGAAACTTTCTTGGGGTCGGAGGACGTGCTGGGTCACAATCCGCTGACTACGACGGTCAACATTCCCGGCGGCACCTGGGAATTGGCCGCCACGCCGAAAGGGGGATGGCCCGCACCACCCAACAACATCGTTTTCCGCCTGATGATCGTTTTCATCGGCCTGTTGGTTGTGCTGCCGATCCTCGTTACCAGCCACCTCTATGCCGAACGACGTCGTAATCTCGACAAGCTCAGTGAAGCCAATAGCCTCGCCGAAGCCCGCAATAGTCAACTCGAAGAGGCCAACCGCCGGGCTCGGTATTCGTCTCTGCATGACGATCTGACCGGTTTGCCCAACCGCCGCTATCTGATGGATCATCTCGGCCGGCTGGAGGCCGACATGTCGACCATGTCCACCCGACTGGCGGTCCTTCATATCGATCTCGACCGCTTCAAGCAGGTCAACGATGCCTATGGGCATGCCACGGGCGACCGCCTGCTCCAGCATGCAGCCAACTTGATGCGTGCGGTATTTCGGTCCGATGACATTGTTGCGCGTATCGGCGGCGATGAATTCGTAGCGGTATGCGTTAGCGAGGAACCCGAGACGCTCGCCCGTATGGTGGCGGGGGATTTGATTGCCGGCTTCCGCCACCCGATCGACTTGGGTGACATGAGCTGCCGCAGTGGCGTTTCAATCGGTATCGCCTGCTCTGGTCTCCGCGACAGCCAGCCGTACAAACTTCTGATCGACGCAGACATTGCCCTCTATCGAGCCAAGAAGCTCGGGCGCAATCGCTTCGAGTTTTTCACCAAAGCTCTGGAGGCCGAGGTCGTCAGCACCAAGCATATGGCCGACGATATCCTCACCGGCATTGAAGAAAGGCAGTTTACTGCCCACTACCAGCCGCAATTCGACGCCGTGACGCGCGAGATGGTCGGTCTCGAGGCGTTGATCCGCTGGAATCATCCCACGGAAGGACTTCTGGTACCCGCCCGCTTCCTCAAGGTGGCGGAGGATATCAACGCGCTGCCGATCCTCGATCATCTCGTGTTGGAAACAGCCCTCGCTCATCGTCTGAACTGGATCGCCGCAGGGCTGCGCGTGCCGCGCATCGCGGTCAACGTATCAATGGGTAGGCTGCGCGATGAACGCGTCATCGACATGCTGAAAATGATGCCGATCGAACCGGGCATGTTGTCCTTCGAGCTCACCGAAGCGATTTATCTCGACGACAGGGACGACATTGTCTCGGATAATATCCGCTCGCTCAAAGATCTGGGTATCGAGATCGAGATCGATGATTTCGGCACCGGCTACGCCTCGATCGTCAGCCTGATGCGGCTGCAGCCGAGCCGCCTCAAGATCGCCCACCAACTCACGTCCGCCGTTTCGTCCTCCTTTGCCCAGCGCCAGCTCATTCGCGCGATCGTTGAGATCGGGCGAACAAAAGGCATCGGAGTCGTTGCCGAAGGCGTAGAAACCATGGAACAGGCCGACATTCTGGCCGATCTCGGCTGCCAAACGCTGCAGGGCTATGCCCTTGGGCGACCGGTCGACGCAAATGCGCTGGCGCATCTGATGCTCCATCAAAGGGATCCGCTCGGCGCGGGCCGGACAGACGGTCTGCTTGCCGCCGAAGGCGATCAGAGCTAAGGAAGGGTTCGGTCGGCAGTTCACCGAGGCGTCGCTGTCCCCCAGGGGAAGCTAAACCTGCCCATTCTTTCCGAAAGTCGACGGACACTCGTCCCGTGCCCCGTTGCAAGCCAGCGACCAGCGACAATCAGCAATGATCGGCACGCTCGAGGATAAAGCATGTCCAGAGACATCCTACCCTTCATGGCGCCAGACCTGTCGGCTCTCGCAAAAGCGCTCGGTCGAGAACTCGGCCTGATCGAAGGCAAACCCGGCCACGTACAGCTTCTCAATATGCTGGCGCGCACCGTCGGCTACCGCAATTTCCAGCATCTCCGCGCCGCGTCGATGGCGCAAACGCGCCTCGCCGAGCCACCGTCCCCGCCCGAGCCAATCGACTATGCGCTCGTCGAGCGGGTAGCCGGTCATTTCGACGCCGATGGCCGCCTCCTGCGCTGGCCATCGCGCTATGGCCACCAGCGTCTGGCGCTCTGGGTACTTTGGTCGCGCCTCGATGCGGGAGCCATCTACAACGAGTTCAGCATCAGCCTGGTCATCCGCGACAATCATCTGTTCGGCGATCATGCGCTGATCCGACGCGCGATGATTGATGTCGGCCTAGTTGTCCGTACGACCGATGGCCGCGAGTATCGGCGCGTCGAGCGGAAGCCCCCTGGCGAAGCCCTGGCGCTGATCCGCCGCGTGGCGATCAGCATCGCCGCCTGACGCGACCGAGCGGCCGAAAGAGATTCAGGTCTTTCGCGCCGCGTAGAGCCGCTCGATGACGAGATCGAAATAGCCATCGGCATCGATCTCGGTCAGCACCAGCGCGTTCTTCGATCGGTTGGTCACCGAATGCCAGTCGACCACGGTCATACCCCGCGTCAGCTCATCGCAGGAGATCTCGACGTTGACGAGGCGTCCCTTGAATAACTCCGGTTTCAGGAGATAGGCAGTGACGGTTGGGTCGTGCAACGGCCCGCCGTCCATGCCCCAGGCCTTTTCGTCGAAGCGCTTGTTCCACTCGAGCAGATGGTAGAAGGCTTCCATATGCGGCCCACCCATGGCACGCAGCTTGTCGAGCCGGGGCTTCTTGGTGAGCGCTGCATGGGTGCAGTCGAGCGGAATCATGACAATCGGCGCGCCACACTCGAACACCCTCTTGGCCGCCT